>NZ_VIGO01000010.1:0-133959 GCF_009299785.1 Brevibacterium sp. CFH 10365
TCGCGATGCGATCCTCGCCATCCCCGAGAACCACGAACAGCAGTCGGCACCCGAATCGTCACCGACCCCCGAGGCAGGTGCCGCATCGGCTACCGAAGCGTCGGCCCCACCGGCCGCCGCGGATACCGGCACCGAGGCACCGCCTGCACCGACGTCGCTCAGCGACCATCGGCAGGCTCGCCGATCCGGCGACCATGCTGAGGGCCGTGGCGGGCAGCAGTCTCGCCGACGTTCCTGGCTGCCTTGGGTCGCAGCCGCGGCGGCGATCGTCGTCGCAGCCGGTCTCGGTGCGACCGTCTGGCAGCAGCACCAGCGGCAGAACGATCTGGAAGAGGACCTGGCCGCGACCCAGCAGCAGCTGAACGACTCCGCCCGCCTGATGGAGGCCGGCGACCTGCGCACAGACACTGCGGACATGCCGGAAGGCGGCACCGTCACCGTGTTCTCCTCCGAGAGCGAGCAGCTCATCCGCCTCAGCCCCAAAGACCTCGGGCAGCCGCCGACCGGAAAGTCGATGCAGATGTGGGTGATCGGCGCCGACGGCCCCGAAAGCGTCGGCCTGATGTCGGACGAGCCGGTGACGATCGCCGGTGAGACGTTCTCCGCCGGCAGCGTCTTCGGCATCACCGTCGAACCCGAAGGCGGCTCGAAGCAGCCGACCACGGATCCGATCGTCGCCATCGACCTCTAGCGGCTGCGGGGAGTAAGCTTCCTCGCATCGGCGGCGAAGGAGCTGATATGCCCGATTTCGAGTGGGACCCGGAGACCTACCAGGCGCTCATGGCCGAGGAGATCCCCGACTATCCGCGCCTCCAGACCGAGGTGGCTGCTGCAGCGGCCGCGGGAGCACCGAAATCGATCCTCGATCTGGGCGTCGGCAGCGGGCTGACAGCACAGCGCGTCCTCGACGCACTCCCCGAGGCCGGGCTGCTCGGCATCGACGCGAGTCCAGAGATGCTCGCCGCCGAGGTGACCCTCGACCCCGAGCGCACCGAGCTGCGGCTGGGCCGCCTCGAAGACCCGCTTCCTCGAGGGCCCTTCGATCTCGTCATGTCGACGCTCGCCGTCCATCACCTCGACGGCCCCGGCAAGGCAGACCTCTTCGCCCGCATCGCCGCGGTGCTCGACTCAGCCGGGCGATTCGTCCTCGGTGACCTCGTCGTCCCCGCCGATCCGGCGGACATCGTCACTCCGATCGACTGGATCGACGACACTCCCAGCTCCCTCGATGAGCAGCTGACCTGGCTCGCCGAGGCGGGGCTGACCACCCGCGTGCACTGGCAGCACCGAGACCTGGCCGTCATCATCGCGCAGAAGGACTGAACAGGTCTCGCCGACAGTCATGGCTCGTGCCGCCTGCCGGGTCTGTTCCGAGCCGCACCTCCACCACCAGTGGGAGAGGCGCTCCGCGAATTCCTCACTGAGACGGATGCCGACCGACCCGGCGACTGTCTAAGCTGGAAGGATGACGGAGAACGAGTCATCCACACGAACCACCAGGGGCGATGTCTACATCGTCGTTGCCTTGTCCGTGTCCTCGGTGCTCTTCGCCGTGCTCTACAGCGCCTCCAGCATTCAGGTCCTCAAGGCCCCCTTGTGGGCGTGCGCCCTTGCGTCAGTGCTTCTCACGGTCCCTCTGCTCTATCGCCGCCGCTATCCGAGTCAGAGCGCTGCCGTCATCTGCCTCGTCTATTCGGTGGCGCTGGTCAACAGTGCCATGGAGATCGGTGTCTCGCAGATCATCCTGTTCCTGGGAATCTATTCGATCGGTCCGTGGCAGCGCAGCCGACGAGTGGCCTTCTGGTCGCGTCTGCTGCTGTGCATCGGCATGGCGGTCCTCTTCACGGTGTCGCTGACTGTCCAGTTCCGGACGCTCGGGGACTTCACTGTTCTTCAGTTCACGGCTTCGGGCGGGGTGTCCTTCTTGACGAATGTCGCCTTCTTCGGTGGAGCGTGGGTCTTCGGCAACAGGGCATGGAAGCAACGGAGGCTCATGGCCGATCTCCGAGCCGCCAACGACGAAGTCCGTGCACAGGAGAAGCAGCTGACCCGGCAGGCGCTCGACCTCGAACGGGTGCGCATCGCCCGCGAACTCCACGATGGGGTCGCCCACCATATCGCCGGAGTCGGCATCCACGCCGCAGCCGCCCGTCGCAGCCTCGAGAAGAGCCCCGACAAGGCCAAGGAATCACTGCAGGTCATCGAAGCCTCGACCCGAGAGACCGTCGACGAGCTCCGCGCCCTCGTCTACACCCTCCGCGACACGGGCTCCCCGACCGATGGCACTGCCGCCACAGACGGCCCGGCCGCCACCCGCGACGATGCGGCCGCCATCCCGACCGACTCACCGACGTCGTCGTCGACGAAGGGCAACCCCGGCCTCGGCGACCTTCCCGAACTCATCGAATCCGCCCGACGATTCGGCCGAACCATCGAGTACACGACGATCGGAGACCCTCGTCCGCTCACCCCGATCACTGAGATGTCGATCTACCGTGTGATCCAGGAATCCCTGACCAACTGTTCCCGCTATGCGGGCGCCGACGCCGAGGTGGAAGTGCGGCTGCGCTACGGCCGCAGTGACCTCGAGGTCGAGATCAGCGATTCCAGGCCGACGAGCACCGCCGTCGCGTCCGTTTCCTCTGGGGCCCGACCCGAGGCCGAGAGACGGTCCACGAGCGACGGACTGGGACTGGGCATCGTCGGGATGCGGGAGAGGATGAGCGCCCTCGGCGGCAGTCTCGAAGCAGGACCGAAGTCGCGCGGCGGCTGGCTCGTGCGTGCCCGCATCCCCTACCCGCGCAGCACTGCGGACTCCCCAGCGCCCGACACAACGGCAACTGAATCCGACGCCGCCGCATCCGACGCTCCGATTCGCCCCACAACCGGTTCCGATCCCTCAGCAAAGGCATCCATATGATCAGGGTCCTCCTCGTCGACGACCAATCCATGGTCCGCACCGGATTCCGCACGATCCTCGAATCCGAAGACGGGATCACCGTCGTCGGAGAGGCCGAGAACGGGCAGATCGCCATCGACAGGGCGCTCGAGCTCTCCCCGGATGTCATCTGCATGGATGTGCAGATGCCGGTCATGGACGGACTCGAGTCGACCGCGCAGATCGTCCGCCACGGGGCGGCCGGAGCCGTCCTCATGCTCACGACCTTCGACCGCGACGACTTCCTGTTTCGTGCTTTGGCCGCCGGCGCCAGCGGGTTCCTGCTCAAGACCGCTGAAGCCGAACAGCTCATCGACGCGGTCACCGCCCTGGCCGCCGGCGACGGCCTGCTCTCCCCCGAGGTCACCCGCCGTGTCATCGAACGCTCCGTGTCCACCCCGCAACCGGCTGCACCGACCGCCCCGGAGCTCGGGCAGCTCACCGACCGGGAACTCGAAGTGCTGCGACTGGTGGCGACCGGGGCGAGCAACTCCGAAATCGCAGGCAACCTCTTCGTCGGTGAGGCGACCGTGAAGACCCACGTGTCGAACCTGCTGTCGAAACTCGGCATCCGCGATCGAATCCACGCGGTGATCTGGGCGTATGAGAACGGAGTCATAGCCGTCGGCCAGCAGGAACGAACCCGATGAGCCGATCTGTCGCAGCTTCCCCGGCGAGGGGATCGCCCGCCTCGGCGCAGGTGTCGCACAACAATTTCGGACAATGAGCGCTACTCCATCAACAACGGGGGTAATGTTGTTCGCGTCGAGTCGCCGAAAGACGACTCGTCCCTCCCCACAGATACCCACCCATCCCATTCACGGTCACCCCCGGCGAACGGGACCGCGGCCCTCACGGCTGCCCCGTTTCGCAGACCGGAAAGGCTGCACCCCCATGCACAGTGTGGACGGCTTCGCCCCCATCGATCCCGCCTACGACCGGCTCGTGCACCAGGCACCGACCCGCAGTCGAGAATCGGCCCAGATCCTCGATATCCTCCGGTCCGGCCGCTCTGTCGTCGTCGCCTGCCTGACCGGCGACGGAGCCCTGGACTTCGCCCGGTCGCTCTCGGGCGCCCTCGGTCAGTCCGAGCAGTCGCTGCTGCGGGTGAGCACCCACACCACCACCGAGGAGGTCGCGGAGTTCGTCGACGCCCGCCGGCTGAGCGGGGGACCGCGGATCATGAGCGGAGCGCATCTGCTTTCGGCCGCCGCCGAACCTGTCATCGATCAGGCCCTCCACGCCTCAGGGGTGCCGATCGCCTACCTCGTCGACGGTGACCGGCTGCGTTCCGTCCACAGCGGAGGCAACGGCGTCCTCCAGCAGATCGCCGACGCGTGGAGCACCGGGCACCTCGAGAGGCTCGACCTGGCACGGCTCACCGGCAGCGAGTCCCTGGCCCTGGTGACGGGGCTGTCGGCGACGATTCCGCTCGATGATCTGCAGCTGAGGACCCTGGCCGCCCTGTCCGCGGGCAGACCGCTGGTCGCCGCCGATCTCGTCGCCTGGGCGGAGGAGGCCCCGCACCGAGTTCCGCGCCACTACCCGCACTCCAGTTTCGACACCCCGTTCTTCGGCAACCGGATCCTGTCCCGCCTCGCAGTCCAGTATCCGCAGCTGCGCAGCTCCACACTCATCGCCGCCGGCCGTCTCGGCGATCTCAGTCCGATGCCCATCCGCACGGCCAAACAGCTCTTCGGCGAAACGGTCATCGCCCGACTCGTCGACCTGCGGCTGGCACGGGAGTTCGAGGTCAGCGGTCAGCCGGCGGTGGCGGTCTCACCGCTGCACGTCGACGCCATGGCCAACCAGCTCATCGGTGAGACCGATGCCGCGGACGAGGAGAAGTTCGACCGTCGCCTGACGATTCTGTGGAAGGCGGGCTACCCAGTCGGGGAAGCCGCCGAGATCCGCCTCGCTCGAGATGCCATCAACGACGGCCGCGACATCGATCGGCCCCATGCCGCCCTGCTGCTCGGGGCGGCGCGCTCGCTCAACCGCCTCGGCGACCCTCTGGAAGCGATGATCATGCTCCACATGGTCGAGGACGAAGTTCACGACGAACCGCCGATGCTGCTCGAGTGGGAGCTGCAGATGATCACGGCGCGTCTGCTCACCGGTGACCGCACCGGAGCGATCCAACTGATCAGAACCGCAACCGCTCACGGAACGATGGGGTGCGAGCGGGACCCGGTCGGACTCGAGCTGCTGTTCACGGCAGCCGCGGGCCTCGCTGCCGAGCCGGAGCTGCCGTCATGGTGGACGGACTTCCTCCGGGATGAGATCGACCCGCTGATCCCGGGCATCGCGAACCTCGTGTCCTCCTTCACCGGGGGTGGGATGACTCGCGTCGAAGAGGTGCGCGCCGTCGCAGCTTCGCCTCTCGCAATGCCGGCCCTGCGGTTAGCCGCGTTCGCGGCCCTGTGCCAATATCACCTCAAGACCGACGATGCCGAAGGGCTGGCCGCCGCCGCGAGCGAAGGGCTCGACCTCTACGTCGACCTCACGAGCGTCCGGTCCGGGCCCCTCTCAGGCTTCACCCTCACCATGGCCTGGTTCTTCATCGTCGGCTCGACCGTCAACTGCCTGCTGGCCGGCATCGAACCCCAACGCTGCGAACTCACCACTCGCACACTGCTGTCTATGGCCAGCGGAGCCTCCACCCACAGCGGTTGGCAGCTGACCGCGACGGCCTCCTGGTGCATCGGAATCCAGCGTCTGCTCGATGGTGAGACCGATCTTGCTGCCCGTGACTTCGAGGCCCTCGCCGCCACGGCCACCCCGGCCCTGTTGGCAGTCGGATGGGGCCTGCGCGACACACTCGGCCGGTGGCAGCGCAGCAATGCGCCGTACTATCACCCGACGGCCGCCGATGAGTCCGCTCCGCCCCAGGGCTATCGTCTCCACGACGGCCTGGCCTCGTTCCTGCTCGGCCCGGGCGCGAAGAGTCCCGGACCGATGCCCGCATGGATGCACACCGTCTTCGCTCATGCCCGCGTCCTCGACGGCACCCTCAACGCCGCCGAGGCGCGCGAGACGCTGCCCCTCGAATCGACCGAGCTCGGTCTGCCCGGCCCCCAGGCCGCGCGCAGACACATCGAAGCCGCGGCCGACGAGGACGCCGAGGGGCTTCTGACTGTGGGGCGGGAACTGCAGGAGGCCGGCTATCGGGGTGCCGCCCGTCACGCCTACACTCAGGCCAGGGCTTTGTTCCTCGGTCGGCGCCTCAGCTCCCGCGCCCGGGTGGCCGGGGAGGCGCTGGATGCGCTGCGGCAGAGAGCGGCAATGCCTCCCGAGGACCCGCAGCCGCAGGAGGACACGGCGTTGGCACTGTCCACGGCTCCTGCCGTGACCCTGTCCGAGCGTGAGCTCGAGGTGTGCCGTCTCGTCGCCGACGGACTGACGAATGTGCAGATCAGTCAGCGTCTCGTCCTTTCGGTGCGCACCGTCGAATCACATGTGCTGCAGGCCAGGGCCAAGCTCGGAGCCGAACGCCGCCGTGATATTCCGCGGCTGATGCTCACGCTGCGTGACTCGGGCCGGATCAATGCCGCGGGCCGCGCGAGGTCGTAACGGCCTTGGGACGGGACCGGCCGCCTCGGCGGGGCCGACCCTCCGCGCTCGCGGCCTTCGGGCGCACCGGTCGACCTGACCACCAGACGTAGATGCCGGCGGCCACGAGTCCCGCTGCCATGATGACGATCCACCAGGGGAACCCGGGCACATCGGGTTCGGCCGTGCCTGCTTCGAGATCGGCCGCCGGCGTCGGAAAGACCCGTTCGGCCGTGACGAGGATGCGCTGGGAATTGATGCCCAGCGGCGTGCACGTCACGAGTGTGACGAGGTCACGATCGGAGATCGCGCCCAGGGACTCGGTCTCATCCGGGTCGACGACCTGAGTCCTCACAACCTGGTAGCTGAGCACCTGGCCGAAGGTCGTGAGGGTGAATCGGTCGCCCTTGCCGACCTTGTCGAGGTTCGTGAACATGGTCGCCTCGGCGAGCCCGCGATGTCCGGTGATGACCGAATGTGTGCCGTTTCCGCCGACGGGCAGGCTCGTGCCTTCGAGGTGGCCGAGGCCCTTGAGCAGGGTCGCATCATCCGTGCCGTGGTAGACGGGCAGGTCGACGTCGATCTCGGGGATCCGCAGCCTGGTCATCACTCCCGGCCCACCGTCGTCGAGCACCTCGTCGTAGGCCGGCGCCCCTTCCGCTGAGGTGCCGCTGCCCGACGGCAGGCGGTGATTCGACTCGAGCTGCGCGCCGGACTCCAATGCCTCGTTGTACTTGTGCGCGAGGGTGATCTGCCGAGCGTTCTCGGCCTGACCGCTTTCGGTCACTCCGGCCGCATTGTCGATGATCTTCGACTGGTCGAGTTGGGAGAACCATGCGGCCGCACTCGGGTAGGTCCAGATGCCCAAACCTGTCAGGGCGATGAGCGCGATGACGAGGGAGAGGATGGGCACGCGCCAGCGGCGCCCGTCGGTGGACGGACGCCGCGTGGTCGTGTCCGGCACGGCGGCCTCGGCGGCCAGCCTGCCATCAGGTGAGTGGGTCACACCTGGTTCTTGCGGCGATTGGCCACGACGATGCCTGCGCCACCGGCAATGAGCATGAGGCCGATGCCGGCGATCATGGCCAGCAGCTTGCCGTCAGCACCGGTCAGCGGCAGCTCGGGGTGGCCCTGCTGGGTGTTGGCGAACTTGTACTCGACGGTTGCGGTGGTGGCGCCGGCCTTGACGGTCACCTCATTGAGTGAGTCGTCGAGGATGTAGCCGCTCGGGGCCTTGGCCTCCTTGACCCAGTAGGTCTGAGAGGTGTCGTCGTTGTTGCCGACCCACAGGGTGATCGAGGCGGTGCCGTCCGCCGCGGTCCTCACCGAGGCGACCTTGTTCTGCCCGTCCTTGTCGGAGAAGATGTCGAACTCGGCTCCGGCGAGAGTGTGGGACTGATCGCCGGCGACGTGTTTGATGACCTTCAGCGAACCCCAGTTAGTGCTCACCTGAGGGGTTTCGACCTTGGAGTCATTGGTGTTGACCAGCGCAGTGTTCTCGATGGTCCCGTCGCCCTGTGAGGTGACTTTCGTGGTGATCGTCGCGACGACCTTGTTGCCGGCTTTGAGCTTGCTCAGCCCGGTGGAGGTGAAGTTGATCGTCACGGTCTGGCCGTCTCTGACGATGGTGTAGTCAGTGCCGTCGGTGAAGCCGGCGACCTTGGCGGAGACGTAGCTCAGGCGCGGATCGAGCTGATCGACGATCGAGAACTTCGTGATTCCGTTGTTCGCAGCCGGAACCGGTGTGGTGATGGTCCAATCGACGGTCTCGCCGAGGACGGGCGCCGAGGGGTTGGAGACCTCCTTGGTCGGCTGCGTCTTGTTCACCGAGTTCTTCGGGTAGACGTTGACGTCATAGAGCCACTTGCCGTTCGACTGCGAGAGCGGGAGTGTCACGAGGAACGGGTCGGTCGTCGAGGTGGCGTTCGTCGGGGCTTTGGTCTCTTCCACGAGGTAGAGGCCCAGTGGCAGGCCGCCGAAGGTGGCGAGTCCGCTTCCGTCAGTGGTCTTTGAGCCCACCGTTGTGGTGGCGAAGCCGCCGGCTTTGACCTCGGAGGCTTTGAGGCCGCTGATGAGATCCCAGCCTTCCGGCTTCGTCAGGTCGATGGTCTGGCCACCCTTGGCAGTGACCTGCTTGACCGTGAATTCGGCGCCGCCCAGAGGATTGCCGAGGTCCGAGGTGTCGGCGATCTCCGAGCCGTTGCCGCCGTCGGTGCCGTAGCTTCCGTCGTATTTGTGGATGATGATCGAGCCCTTATGGCCAGCATCGATGTTGCCCACATTGTCAGTGGCCTGCGCCGTGCCGGCCATGCCCAGAACGCTCAGCGAGGCGATGGCGGCCACCGCGGTCAGACGCCGCAACAGACCTGATTTCCTGTTTTTCATTGTTTCCCTTTCAGTGCTTCCGGTTCCTGCGGCGCAGGCCCTTGAGAAGTGCGATGGCACCGGCGGCGGCGAGCAGTGCTGCTCCGCCGATGAGGTAGATCTGGCTTCCGGTTCCGCCGGTCAGCGGCAGTGCCACCGGGGGCTTCTGCTCGTTGGTGTACGACCCGAGCTTCTTATCCAGGTCGGATCCGGAGACCGTAAACGTGTGGGGTGTGTCGTCGAGGATGTATCCGGCCGGAGCCTTCGTCTCCGCCACCGAGTAGTCGCCCCATTTGAGGCCGGTGACCGAGAATTTCCCTGCTGCCGGGTCCTTGTCCGGTCCGGTGCATTCATTCGCCGAGGCGGCTGTGCAGTCCTCGATCGTGAGCTCGGATCCGTCCGGTCCGGTCAGAGTCCACACCGATCCTTTGAGGGCGGTGCCGGATTCGTCGGTCTTGCCCCAGCTCACGACGCCGGTCTTCGCGGTGTTCGTGATGGTGCAGGTGACGTCGTCACCGGATTTCAAAGTCACGGAGCTCTTGTCCGAGGTGACGACTCCGGAACCGGATCTCGGCGCGCAGGCCCAGTCGGAGGCCTCGTAGCCCTTCGGAGCTCCGGTCTCGGACAGAGCGTATCTGCCGGCCTTGACCTTGGCCTTCGTGACCTCGGTCGTTCCGGTCTTGCCTTCGATCGTCGTGTTGCCCGAGGCCGCGTCGCCGACAGCCTTGAGCGTCCAGTCGGATTCCTTGGCGTCACCGGCGGCTGCCTTGTTGTCGACCTTCTTCACCAGGGTCAGAGCGGTGTCGCTGACCTTGTTGAGGTAGGTGCAGTCGACGTTGTCGCCTGGCTTGATTCCGGTGAGGTCGAAGCTCTTGTCGCTGGTGAGCTTCTTCGTGTCCTTCGACCCGTCGAGGCGGGTGATGTCGCACGAGCCGCTCTTGAACTCGTAGCCGTCCTGCTGAGTCTCAGAGATTGCGACCGTGGCCCGGCCAGTCGTCTTCGAGAACTTCAGTCCCCACTTCGCATCGCCGTTGGAGTCGGTCTTCTGGGTGGCGGCTGTCGGGGAAGAGTTCACCGAGTCGGTCATGGCGGTCGCCTTCGCACCGACAGTCCAGTCCTTGCCCGCTTTCTTGTTCTCGCCGTTCTCATCGACGACATCCTTGTGGATGGAGACATTGGCCGTCAGCGGAGCATTCGTGATCGTGCAGACGACGGCGTCGCCAGTGCTGGGAATCGTCACCGTCCCAGAGGTTCCAGTGCCCGAGGCTCCGGAAAGTGCCCTGCCATCGACGGTGCACGAGTATGTACTGGCGTAGTCATCGAGATTCGTCGTCGAATTGCCCGCTGTCTCCGCAAACGTGAGCTTCAGTCCACGCTTCGTCGGAATCGGACCGATCTTATCGTCCTGGACTTTCGTAGCGTTGCCTGTGGTTGTCGCCGGTCCCAGCTCGGAGCCGGCCTCTTTGAGCGAGAGAGCGAACTGATCACCCGGCTTGGCTCGTCCTCCCTCGACGTATTTCTGCAATGTGACTGTCGCAGGTGCAGAGCAGGTCGCGAGGTCAGTGCTGCCAAAACTCGACGAACCCGAGAACCAAGTGCTGTCGGGATTCGTCCAAGCAGGAGTATTCCAGCGTGAGACGTTCGCTCCTGCGCCGAGGAATCCGTATCCCGCAGCGTCAAAAGCGACACCGTTGACATCGGTCGTCGTCGAGTATGGTCCCGAAAAGGACGCCATCACCGTATTGGACCCGCTCGCGGCATCGAGGTTGTTCTTGGTTACCGAGAAGATGCTCGTCTGGTTGCTCATACCACGAACTACGAAAAGATTGCCCTCGCTGTCGAAGGCCATGTCTCCGTTGGCTCCCGACCCACTGACGATGTTTCGATTGGTGTTGATTACACCTTTGCGACTGATCGCCTTGGTCAATGGATCATAGGCATAGATGCCGAAGATCTTGCCGTCGCTGGTGAATCCGCCGAAATAGAAGAGGCCCGTACTGAGGTCGACAGCGCCACCCACGAACTGGAAACCAGTTGCCATGGAACCGGTATTCGCATTGGTCGTTTTCCATGCCCCAGTCGACCTATCGAGCGAATAGATGGTCGCAGTGCCAGCGTTGTTCGTCCGCTCATACCCATAGAGCGTCGACCCGTCCTTCCCGATGCCGAGACCGTTGAAGCTCGAGAAGCTGCTGGCCGCCACTATTTCAGAAAAGCCTCCATTCTTGACTTCCCGAAGCGCACCCTTCGCGGACACCGAGTAAACGACGCCCGGCTCGCAGCCGATCGACACAGGTGCCGCCTGCGCCGGAGCGGCCGGCAACAAGGCGACGCCGCCGGCGATCACGATGAGCACAGCGGTGAGTGCAGCCCACAGGGCGTGCACGCGCAGACGTACCCGGGTCATAGGTCCCTCATTTCGAAGTCGAGCAAGGTATTCCAGCCCGATTCGGTTCCCTGCCTGCGCACGGGCACGTGTCGCAGAAATCAGGGCGGGAGAGAGAAGAGCTGGTCGAACTCCTTCAACCTAGACAGTTGCTAGTTCAATCACATTGCCCAGACCACACACTTCAGCAAGAGATGAGTAGTCGATCGTGATCTGAGTAGTTTCGGTTTCGACTACTCAGTAGTTTGATTTTCAACCACCAGGCATCCGTTCCTCCCCCGCAGGCAGGGGCACGAATTCACCCTCACGGCTGATCCCCGATCTCTGATCTCCGCATAGCGTTGAGACATGATCACCTTGGAGAACATCAACCGCAGCTTCGGCGACAAGCAGGTGCTGCACGACCTCGGCTTCGACATCGGCGACGGCCGGATGACCGGTTTCGTCGGATCGAACGGTTCAGGCAAGACCACGACCATGCGGATCCTCCTCGGCGTGCTCGCCGCGGACTCCGGCCGCATCCTCGTCGACGGCGCACCGATCACTCCCGGCCACCGCAGCACCATCGGCTATATGCCCGAAGAGCGTGGCCTCTATCCGAAGATGCCGATCATCGACCAGCTCGTCTACCTCGCCCGCTTCCACGGGCTGTCCCGCCAGGCAGCGAAGAAGCGCGGGCTCGAGCTCCTCGAGCAGCTCGACCTCAAGGGCGAATCCACCGACACCCTCGAATCGGTCAGCCTCGGCAACCAGCAGAAGGTCCAGATCGCCGCGGCCCTCATCCACGACCCGCAGGCCCTCGTCCTCGACGAGCCCTTCTCCGGACTCGACCCCGCTGCCGTCGAACGCACCCTCGACGTCCTCACGTCCTTCGCCTCCTCCGGCGCCCCGGTGCTCTTCTCCAGCCACCAGCTCGACCTCGTCGAACGGCTCGTCGACGATCTCGTCATCATCAACGACGGCCGCCTCGTCGCCGCCGGCACCACCGCGGAACTGCGTCGCCAGCGCAGCCTGCCCGAGTGGACTCTGCAGACCGACGCCGACCTCGGCTGGGTGCGCGGCCTGCCCGATATCTCCGTCATCGAACTCGACGGCAGCTGGGCCCGGTTCACGGCCCCGAACGCCGATGCCGCCGAGGCGGTCCTGCGCCAAGCGCTCTCCGTCTCATCGGTCTCTTCCTTCGCTCCCCACGAGGTCGCCCTCAACCGTCTCTTCCAGGAGGTCACGCAGTCATGAGCACGACGGTTACAGACTCGGCAACCACCGACAGCCTCAACAGTGGCTCTGCTCGGGCGGGCTTCGCCACCGCGATCGGCCTCGTCATCGAACGCGAGATCATGGTCCGTCTCAAGTCGAAGGCCTTCATGGTCTCGACGATCCTGAGCATCGTCCTCTTCGGTGTGCTCGTCGGGGTCTCGGGATCGCTGCCCACACTGTTCTCATCCACCGACAAGGTGGCGGTCACCTCGGCGGGGGCGAAAGCCGTCGAGGACATCGACGATATCGAACCTGTCGCAGTCGATGACGTGGCCGAGGCGAAAGCTCTGATCACCTCCGAGGAGGTCGAATCCGCTGTCGTCGAATCGACGGATTCGCCGACCGGGGTCGCCGTGCTGTCCCTGCGCTCGGCGCCGGAGTCCCTCATCGGCGCACTCAGCCTCACCCCTGAGGTCGAACTCCTCGATCCCGACGCCCCGGACCCGGCGCTCACCTACTTCATCGGGCTCGGCCTCGGCCTCGTGTTCTTCATGGCGGCGATGACGTTCGGGAACACGATCGCCTCGTCCGTGGTGGAGGAGAAGCAGTCGCGGATCGTTGAGATCCTCCTCGCGTCCACCTCGGCGCGGGTGCTCATGTTCGGCAAGGTCATCGCGTGTACGATCCTCGCCTTCGCACAGATCGGACTCACCGCGGTCGCGGTTCTCGCGGGCGCCGCCATCAGCGGAAACGACCTGGTGCTGGGCAAGGTCGCCGAACCCATCGCCTGGTTCGTCCCGCTCTTCATCGTCGGCTTCGTCATGGTCGCCGCCCGCTATGCGGCGGCCGCCTCGATGGTCTCGCGCACCGAGGACCTGCCGTCGACGAGCACCCCGATCATGATGCTCATCTTCCTGCCCTACATGGGGGTCATCATCTTCTCGTCCAACGAGACGGTCATGGCAGTGCTGTCCTACATTCCGTTCTCGGCTGCGGTGGCAGTGCCGATGAGAGTCTTCCTCGGCACGATCGAGTGGTGGGAGCCGCTGGTCTCCCTGCTCATCCTCATCGGCACCACTCTGTTGGCGCTGCTGCTGGCCACGCGGATCTTCGAACGCTCGATCCTCAAGTCGGGACCGAAGCTGACGTGGGGGCAGGCGCTCAAGCGGTGACGGGCTGAGGCCTACAGCCAACCGTTCTCCGCAGCGATCCGGGCGGCATCGGCACGGTTGCGGGCGTTCGTCTTCCCGATCGCCGAGGACAGCCGATTCCGCACGGTCCCGGCGGACAGGAACAGCTGAGCGGCCACCTCGTCGACGCTGGACCCGTCTGCGGCTGTGCGGAGCACATCGGTCTCCCGGGCCGTGAGCGGCGAAGCCCCGTGAATCGTCGATTCGACGACGAGCTCGGGGTCGATGACCGACATTCCGGCCATGACCCGGCGAATACCCTCGGCGAGGTGATCGACCGGAGCGTCCTTGACCATGAACCCGCTGACCCCGGCGTCCAGGGCCCGCTTGACCCAGCCGGGCCGGCCATAGGTCGTGACGATGATGACCTTGACCTCGGGAAACTCCACGTTCAGGGTCGCGGCGACAGTGAGACCGTCGGGTTCGGGCATATCCACGTCGAGCAGCGCCACATCCGGCCGAGTCGCGGTGATCGCCGGCACGACCTCGGAACCGCGGTCGCACTGGGCGACGACCTCGAAATCGATTTCCATACCGAGCAGCGCGGCGAGCGCTTCACGGACCATGGTCTGATCGTCAGCGATGAGCAGAGTCGTCACCGGCCTCACCTCTCTCTGCGTTGAGTTCGGCGTAGCCCGCCTTGAATTCGTCGACATCTGCGTCCCCGCGGGGACGCGCGAGGTCCGCATCCGCCCCTTCGACGATGAGCTCGAACCTGTCATCGGTCTGCCGCGTCTGCAGACTCCCGCCGAGAGCGCGGGCCCGGCTTCGCAATCCCTGCAGTCCCGCTCCGGCACCTACTTCGCCCAGGTTGAGCTCCGTGACCGGGTGCGCGGGGTCACCTAGGCGACCGTTGTCGTTGCTGATGGTCAATCGATTCCTCTTGAGAACAATGGTGGCCCGTCGGGCTCGGGCATGCCGGAGGATGTTCGTGCTGCCTTCACGCAGACTCCAGGCGAAGAGCTCTCGCAGCCGTGGGTCGACGACATCGACCGAGGTGGGAGCCTCGACCGTGATGTCGGCGGCGCGCAGCGCCCGAGTTGCCTCGACGAGCTCCTCGGCCAGGGAGATCGTCCGTGTTCCCTGCACTGTGGTCCGGACGTCGGCGAGCGCACCGCGGGCGAGTTCTTCGATCTCGGCGATATGGCGGGCCGCATCAGGCGAGCCGGCCGCTTCGAGCTTTGCCGCCAGCTGCGCCTTGAGCGCGATGACGGTGAGCGAGTGTCCGAGCACATCGTGGACGACCTGGGATACTCGCAGCCGCTCGGCTTCGCGCTCGAGTCTGCGGTTCTCCTCTTCTGCAGCGCGGGCTGCTCGAGCCCGGTCGCCTGCCATGAGCGCCATGACCATGGCGAACCCGGAGATCGAGATCCCGAAGGTGGAGGACCAATCGTGAGTCCACCCGGGGACGAGACGTTGGGCCGCCTCGGCGACGATGAGCGTCGATGCCGCAACGATGAGGCCGGGTATCACCCGGCGAATCGCGACGACGGAGAGGACGGAGATGTAGGCGAGGAACGACAGCGCCTCCTCACCGACGATGGGAACGGCCACCGCGGTGATGGCGATCATTCCGGCGATGGAGGAGTTGACGATGACGAGCGCCCGGCGAGTGCGGCGGGCGTGAGGGTCGCGCATTGTGCGGGCGAACGTGCCGAGACCGATCCCGCCGGCGATCATGCCGGTGTAGAAGATGACGGCGAATGCGACGGTGAGGCTCACGCCCCAGATCCGCTGTGCTCCGCCGAGCTGGAACGATGCGCTCAGCGGGTAGGCGAGGAAGACGAGCCAGAAGAACGGGAAGAACCAACTCATGAAGTTCAGCGGACGCAGCCCGGCAGGCGAGGACTCGGCCCTCGCCTCGCCGGTGGTCTCGTTCGCGGTCACTGTGTTCCTTCCTCGGTCACTGTGCCCTGGCCGTCATGCTGGTGTCGTGCTCGCAGCGTTCACGTATGCGGTGTCGTGGCCAGTGCGCGACCATTGGCCTCACACTCGTGCGGTGTCCCGGCGCAGTGCCCATGCCGAACCTGCCACGAAGATCCCCAGCCACACGATCACACTGACGATCGCCCAATGATCGTAACCCCCGCCGAGCGGAGCACGGGCGATTTCGCCGACTCCGTACGCCGGGGTGAAGCGGGCGATCGTCTGCAGAGTGTCCGGCCAGATCTCCAAGGGGACGAAGAGTCCGCCGATGAGCGAGAGGATGCCGAGGACCATGCTCGCGACCTGAATCGCGTTCTCGGCCGGCAGCAGATAGCCGAGCATGACGCCGAAGGCCGCAAAGACCCCGGAGGTGAGGATGACGAGGAGGCCGGAGGCGATGAGAGTGCCCAGGGGCGCGTGGACACCGGTGACGGCGGCGAGGACGAAGACGACAATCACGGACACCGCACCGAGCGCCATGGACACGATCACCTTGATGAGGATGTAGGCCGCCGGATGCAGGGGAGTCAGTGCCAGCTGGCGGCTCCAGCCGAGCGCCCGTTCGATGGCGACCTGCGCACCGCCGGTGGTGGTGGCGATCATCGCGCCGTAGGTGGCCAGGGAGACCGAGATGTAGAGCGCGGCGTTCGTGCTCCCGAGCATCTCGTCCTTGTTCGTCAGGCCGAAGATGAGGTAGAAGACCGCGGGCATGATCATTGTGAAGATCAGTGTGCGCCGGTTGCGCAGCTTCCGCAGCAGTTCGAGGCGCAGCAGGGTGACTGAGAATCCGCCCAGGCGGGGAACTCGTCGGTTCTCCAGCGAAGTGAGGAACGGCGCCGAGGCGGCGGTGCGGGTATCAGTGTCAATGGCCGGGTCGGTGTCGACTGCGGTTCCAGAGTGGACAGTTTCGGGGTGGACGGACATGTCAGGCTCCTTTCGAGGTGAGGCTGATGAAGGCGTCTTCAAGGGAATGGGAGGTGATCTCGAGGTCGGTGCACGCATTGTCGAAGAGCATCTTCGCGGCTGCATCCGAGTCCGTGGTGCGCATCTTCAACCGCCTGGCCGCAACATCGATGGATTCGACTCCGGCCAGTCCGCCGAGGCGGTCGAGTAAGTCACTGACGCTCGATTCGGCGGTGTCGTCAGTCATCGGCAGGGTTGCGCTCACGGTCTTCGCGGCGGTCATGCCGCGGATTTCGTGGGCGGGTCCGTCGGCGACGACCCGGCCGTCGGCGACGAGGACGACGCGGTCGGCGAATTCATCGGCCTCTTCGAGGTAGTGGGTGGCGAAGAGGATTGTCTTTCCTGTCAGAGCGTCGGCGCGCATCTGGTGCCAGAAGTCGCGGCGGCCGGTGACGTCCATTCCGGTCGTCGGCTCGTCGAGGACGATGAGCGCGGGGTCCGGCAACAGGGCCATGGCGAAGCGCAGACGCTGCTTCTGCCCGCCGGAACATTTCTTCACCACGGAGTCGGCGATGTCGGTGATCCCGGCGCGCTCGAGGACGAGGTCCGTGTCGAGGGAGGAGGCGAAGATCGCCGAGGTGTAGTCGACGGTTTCGCGGACGGTGAGGTCATCGAGCAGACCGCCGGTCTGCATCACCGAGCTGACGAGTCCGAGGGCGACCGCTCGCCGAGGCGGCATCCCGAAGATTTCGACCGAGCCGTCATCGGGTCGGCTGAGTCCGAGGAGCATGTCGATGGTCGTTGTCTTACCAGCCCCGTTGGGTCCGAGGAAGGCGACGACTTCGCCGGGGCGAATGTCGAGGTTGAGGCCGTCGACGGCTGTCAGTTCGCCGAAGCTCTTGGTCAGGCGGTTCAGGCTGACAGCTGCAGGGGTCGCGGCGGATGTCCGGGTCGGAGGGACTGTGTGAGTCGCTGTCTGTGAAGTCATGTCCACAGACTAGAAATCGGAGCCGGTGTGTACAGATGCCATTTGTCACCGAGGCGGGGGTGCCATTTGTCATCGGTTCGCAGAACTAGGGCATGTCTCCTTTATCGGCGTAGTCATGTCAGGATCGCGCTGATCACTACTGCCGCTCGATAGGGGATGGCGAGCTTGTCGTAGCGCGTTGCTAATCCTCGCCACTATTTGACGTAGGCAAACGAGCGTTCCACGACGTTACGGTTCCGATAGGCACCAGCACTCCTTAGTCACAACACCACCGTGTCAGTGCTGGAATGGTCGATAGAAGAGACACGCCCTAGGTGACTCCGAACACTCCAGCTGCCGAGTGAAAAAGGTCGAAACTTCATACTTTTGTGCGATGTGCATTGCGGGACTTCCCGCTAACGTTGCTCGAAGGTCAATCCTGACCGTTCACTGAAGAACCATTGATAGAAACCGGAGAGTGAAGTGAAGGCTTCAAAGACGATAGCGACGGTTGTTCTCGCGCTTGCCCTATCGACAACTGGTGCGACTGGAGCAATGGCGAGTGACACCACCTCCAGCAATGTCAGCGCCTCAAGCGAACAGGCAACCTCGGGTGAAGCCATTGTGCAAGATGAGGCAACCGGGGGAGGCTTCACTACTCAGGCGAAGAAGGTCGGAAAATCCTCAACATGGAATTACGGTAGCGAGAAAGTGACGACGAAGGCCGGGAAGCAGAAGAAGTGCTACTCGCATTACCTCCACCGCACGAAGCGCCACTCTGGCACCGCCATCATCGGCTCCGTCAATGTGACGAAGACAGCCGGCAAGGGCAAATGGGCCAACGCGAACGCTTACGGAAAGAGAAGTCAGGTGTGCAGGGCGATGTGGAATGACAACGTGTAGTTAAAGCGGCTCGAGAACACTTCATGCGAGCTGGGGTGGACTGGTGAATCGGCCCACCCCAGCTCCCGTGAGCTTTTACTAACGATAGGAGACCTATGCGGACACCTTCCACAGGCACTATTAAGACCTTGGTGGCTTTGGGGATGAAATCGTGTGCCGCGGGGGTGCTCATTGCCGTGACTGTCGGCTTCTTCAGCGCTTTCACTCTCGTGGCGGATGATGCTTCGGCACTCAATGATTGGAGTGAAAGCACGGACTATGCCGTCTACTTCCCCCGAAGCAACGGAGACGACCTGCAGGCCATCGAAGATGGCACCGACGGGGTCTCGAAAACTGTAGCCGAGCACATCTACCCCGAGCTTGATGATCGTGGAGGGATCTACGTCGAGGCAGCTGACATGGACGTCGTTGGGAACGACCCTGTGTTGCCCTATGTTCAAATGAGCGTGAACACCAACTATCTCGAGAGGTATCCGATTCTCGATAGCTCAGGAAAACCAATCGTGGTTTCCGATGAAGAAACTGACTGGGTGATCGCTGTTCCAGAGACGTTCAAGGATCGTGAGGATGTGATCCGGAACTATGTGCAGGAATCGCGCAATGGCCCATCCGACAGCGATGTCGAATACTCAGAAGCAAATGGCTACGAAGTCAGTGATGCAGTTCGCAAACAGAAGGTTCGCATCATTTGGACACGGCCCGGCCAGGATCTATTCACGTTTAACACCCAAATACGACCGGAAGAGGGCAACACGTTGCCTGACCCGATCGTCACAGTGATGACACGTTCGAACACCATCGCCAGCGATTGGGAGAACACGCTCACCGGTGAAATAGACACTCCAATGAAGGTGAGAGTCGATGGAGACCCTGAGAAGGTCTACCAAGAGCTGCTGCCCCTTTTCGAGAAGTACGAACTCGATGACAACTTCACTGCACTCGTCTACCCTGCCGATGCAATCAACGAGCAGTTTTCCCTCTCATCTGAGGATGCACGTTGGTTGATCACTGCCACAGTTGTGGCGGGAGTCCTTACTGTGGCCTTAAGCATTGTGGCTGTCGTAGTCGCCTATGAGCGATGGCGCGTGCACTCAGCTATCCGCAGACTCCATGGCTACTCGAGGCTCAAGAGTTTCGAGGAGGTCTTCGCGGGGCTGGCAACGTCCTGGCTGTTCCTCATCCCTGCCGCGCTGGTGGCAGCCACCAGTTTCTATGTTCTCGGAGGCCATGTGGCGATCCCAGAGTATTTCCATCCTCTGTTGCTTCTCGACGAATGGCCGACTCTGCTTGCTGTCACTGGCACCGTTGTGCTCGTGGAGACAGTCATTGCCATCGCTGTCGTCGTGGTCTTCGATCGCCGCCATCCCGCTCTCCGCCTCAAGGAAATTTGATATGCCCAGCCAAAGAGAAGTAGAGCCCGTCGTTTTCGATAATGTCGAAAAAACCTACACCGGGCGAACGGTACTCAGTCACACTAGTTTTTCTGTCAACCCCGGGGAAATGGTCGCATTCACTGGGCCCAGCGGGTCTGGGAAGTCGACGATCCTCAATCTCGCTGGACTCCTCGACTCTCCCGATGCGGGCGAAGTTCGACTGTTCGGCGCCACAGCACCACGGCCTCGCTCGCGAGATGCCACTCAGTTCTTGCGTCATCGCCTCGGGTACCTGTTCCAAAACTTCGCTCTCATTGACTCCTCGACGGTGCGCGAAAATCTGAAGGTTGCCTTGACCTATTCTTCCGACCGCAGAGACCAAGCAAAGCAGATCGCCCGCATTCTCGAGCGCGTGGGTCTGCCTGGATGCGAAAATCGCCGCGTCTACTCTCTCTCCGGAGGAGAACAGCAGAGAGTAGCCATCGCGCGCCTTTGGCTGAAACCATGCGAACTCGTCCTCGCCGACGAACCCACCGGATCACTCGATGAAGACAACCGCGATGAAATCGTCAAACTTTTGAGGGAAATGAGCGACGCTGGGCGGACCATACTTCTCGCAACGCATGACCTTCGGGTGGCTGAAAACTGTACCAGAACCGTAGAAGTCGCCTCTTTGAGCAACCCAGAAGGAACCTCGAACCAAGACGCGGGCCGCGAGGACGCGCCTTCGTGAGGAACTTCGTCGCAATCACGCTCTTCCTCACGTTCATCATCACAACAGCTCTTGGACTGACCACCGAGATCAAGCGTGCGCAGGAAACCGCCACTTACGGGCTCACGCAAGACATGACGGTCTTCACGTGGTCCCGCGATGTACCCGTACAGGATCCCTCGGCGACAGAACGTATTCTCACTACCGCGGCGGATGAGAACAATGTCAATCTCGTAAGAAGGACCGTTCGCCAGTCAGATGGAAACGGCCTCGACCTCACCTACTACATTCGACTCAACCACCCGACGAAGATGTTTGAACGTGCACGCCTCGCAGGCGGAAGTACGTTGACCAACTCCGAAACGCAGGGGACAGGGACAGTGCTGTCGAGTAAGCCCGGTGCCACGAAGGAGGCTCCGCAGAGTCTCGCGAATAGCTACGACCTCACATTCCGCCCGTTAGAAGACATGTTCGCGAACCTCCCAGCGATTGGTGTCTACAAAGCCGAAACTGCCGATCGACGAGACTTCAAAGGCTTCCTTGAATCGATCAGCCGTCAGGTTAATGAAGAGATCCTCGAAGTGGATCCAGATGCAGCTTTGACCACTCCTGCCACGTTCGTTGAAGACACTGAGGATGCGGTGGACGCTGAACCGTTGTCTACAACGCCCCTTCTGGTACTTTCTGGAGGCCTCGCCGCGCTGGTCATTGTGGCTACGATCGGCGCGCTCGCTCGCGACGCTGCAGTACTGGGGGTGCAACGATTACACGGCTACTCCCTGATGCGGGCATGGTGGTCGCGGCTAGGACTAAGAGGGGTCATGAGTACGGGCGCGGCCGCACTCTTGTGCGTCGCGGTGCTCCCTTGGATACCCGGAATGGATATCACAATCGCGGTGCGAGTTCTTGCAGTCCCACTCATCAGCACAACAGTGCTCACGGCAGCAGCTTCGCTGTCCGGGGTAATAATCGTCAGCCAGGTCCGCGTCAGCGATCTTGTCAAGAAACGCTTCGCGTGAAGCTGACTGCAAACAATTTCCCCAGATGATTGAGAACAGGTCCAGGCGCTCCGACCGTCAAGTGTCAGGAGAATAGGCTCTCGAGCCGTTCCGTGCGCTATAGAGCGTCTGTCTGGAGACCTCGTAGCGCCGGGCAACCTCCGCACCGATGCCCCCAGGTCGACCATCGCTCGACAGGCTTGCACGTCCTCGTCAGTGAGCTTGCGCTGATAGTCGCCCTGAGCCTTCGCCAGCTCAATCTCTTCACGCTGGCGTTCAAGGATCCGCGCGCGCTCGAACCGGGCCATCCCCGACAGAAACGTGAGGAACAATTCCTACATGGGGGAGCTGCCATTCTTGGAGACGGCGATGTTCTCCGAGACGAAGGTGACCGTACAGCCCTTTCCGGTGAGTGTGTCGACAAGTGAGTAGAGCTCCCGGGTATCTCGGCCGAGGCGATCCATTGAGGCGACGCGATTATGGTCACCCTCTCGCGCGTAGTCGATGAGCTTACTCAGGCCAGCCCAGTTGGAGCGAGATTTCCCGCTGAGCTTGTCCTCAAAAGTCTTATCGCACCAGCCGATGATCTCGTACTGTCTGCCGGGGATTTGATCGGCGCTGCTGACTCGCGACTAGCCGAGCGCCTGCCCGAACCAGGGCGTGTCTCTTCTATCGACCATTCCAGCACTGACACGGTGGTGTTGTGACTAAGGAGTGCTGGTGCCTATCGGAACCGTAACGTCGTGGAACGCTCGTTTGCCTACGTCAAATAGTGGCGAGGATTAGCAACGCGCTACGACAAGCTCGCCATCCCCTATCGAGCGGCAGTAGTGATCAGCGCGATCCTGACATGACTACGCCGATAAAGGAGACATGCCCTAATGCGGAGACGCAGAGACCGAACTGCGAGTTAACTCAGGCTTCACGTTCCCTCCACTCGCCTTGTGTGAATGCTGAGTAGGTTGGAGGCAGTCTGCTCGCACACGACGCTCACGCACTCGTCCGAGCCCTGCCTCCGGCACCGCTCGAATCGTTACGACGCCTCCTCTTCGGTGAGCGCCTGTGCACCTCAACGAAAGGACTGCACATGGCCAGGACAACCCTGCGACTCGCCGCGGCAACCGGCGCACTCAGCCTCGCACTCTTCGGATTCGCAAGTCCCGCCTCGGCGGCAGGAATCGACGAACCCGGCGGAGCCCGCCAACTCGACGGCGACAACACCGACGCCATCCGCGACGCGGTCGAGGACTCCGGCGCGAAGAACGTCATCCTCCTCATCGGCGACGGCATGGGCGATTCGGAGATCACCGCCGCCCGCAACTATGCGAAGGGCGCCCATGGTCGCTTCGACGGCCTCGACGAACTGCCGCTGACCGGGCAGTACACGACCTACGCGGTGGACAGGGACTCCGGCAAGCCGGACTATGTCACCGACTCCGCGGCGAGCGCCACCGGGTGGTCCTCGGGAACGAAGACCTACAACGGCGCACTCGGCGTCGACCGGACAGGCAAACCGCACAAGACTCTCATCGAGATGGCCCGCGCCAAGGGCATGAAGACCGGCGACGTCTCGACCGCGGAGATCCAGGACGCGACTCCTGCCGCGCAGCTCGCCCACATCAGCCAGCGCGGCTGCTACGGTCCTGAGGAGACGACCAAGGACTGCTCGGACGAGGCACTGGAGAACGGCGGGCTCGGCTCGATCAGCGAGCAGATCCTCAATGCCCGCGCCGATGTCACCCTCGGCGGCGGTTCGGCATCCTTCGAACAGAAGGCCGCCGCCGGCGATTGGAAGGACAAGACGCTGCGTGAGCAGGCGGAGGAACGCGGCTACCAGCTCGTCGATGACTCCGACTCACTCGACTCCGTCACAGAGGCGAACCAAGATGCACCGGTGCTCGGTCTCTTCACAGAGGGCAATTTCCCCGTTCGCTGGGAGGGACCGAAGGCCACGCACGGAGGCGGCACCGAACCGGCCGTGAAGTGCACGAACAACCCGGAGCGCACCTCGGACGTGCCGAAGCTCGACCAGCTGACGAACAAGGCCGTCAATCTGCTCGACAACGACAAGGGCTTCTTCCTCCAGGTCGAGGGGGCGAGCATCGACAAGCAGGATCACGCGGCCAACCCGTGCGGTCAGATCGGAGAGACCGTCGACCTCGACGAGGCGGTCAAGGCAGCCCTCGACTTCGCGAAGGAGGACGGCGAAACCCTCGTCATCACCACCGCCGATCACGCTCACACCAGCCAGATCGTCAGCGCCGGTACGGACACCCCGGGTCTCACCCGGACCCTGACCACCGCCGACGGCAGCGAGATGACGATGAATTACGCGACCGCCGACGAAGAGGAGTCGCAGGGCCACACCGGAACTCAGCTGCGCATCGCGGCCTACGGACCAGGCGCGGCCAACGTCGTCGGACTGACCGATCAGACCGACATGCACTTTACGATCGCCGACGGTCTGGGACTCGACCGCGACGCCGAGGTGCCCGGTGATCCGGGCGACGACGCGAACGGCAATGACGACTCGGCCGGCGCGGATGACGCAAACGGCTCTGACGATGCTTCGAGCTCGTCCGATGCAGGCGGCGATGACGGTTCGGCAGGATCCCAGGACTCGAACGGGTCCGAGGATTCCACCGGCTCCTCCGATTCCGCTGGCGGCGGGGCCGGCGCGAACGGCGGCTCCGAAGGCGGCGAAGGCAATGCCTCGTCCGGCGGCGGAGACGAAAGTCCTGGTCTGGCCGGCGGTGGCGGCGGAACCCTGCCGCGCACCGGCGTCGAGATCGGTGCCGCCATCTTCTTCGGCGTGGCCGCGATCATCGGCGGATCGGCCCTGGTCCGCATGGCCAAGCGCCGCGGGATCCTCCCCGCCTGACAACAGCCCGACCGCGAACGATGCCGGATGCTCCCAGCGAAGCGTCCGGCATCGTTCGTCGTCTCCACAGGTCGACCTGGCAGAGTAGGCCCATGGAACCACTCGAGCTCCCATTGACCACCGACCGACTGCGCCTGCGCTCGTATCGTGAGTCCGATGCCGAGGCGCACCTTCCGATCTATTCCCGTGAGGACGTCGCCCGGTTCCTCCTCGAGGACCCCTGGACCGCCGAGGTGGCCCGGACGAAGATCGCCGAACGGATGCAGCGCACAGGACTCGAGACCGAATCCCGTGCCCTTGCCCTGGTCGTCGAGACCGCCGACGGTCTCGACTCCCTTGAAGGCTCCCGCGTCATCGGCGACATCGCGATCTGGCTCGAAGACGGCAGTGATGAGAAAGCCGAAATCGGCTGGATCCTCGATCCTGCAGCGGGCGGCCACGGTTTCGCCACCGAGGCGGCCATCGCGGTCCTCAACATCGCCTTCGACCACTACGGTCTCCACCGGGTCGTCGCTCAGATGGATGCTCGGAACGCCGCCTCGGCGAAATTGGCTCGCAGGATCGGCATGCGGGAGGAAGCGCACCTGCGCAAGGACTGGTGGTCGAAGGGCGAATGGACCGACACACTCATCTTCGGGATGCTCTCCAGCGACCGCCAGCAGGCGTAGGAGGTGAGCGCGCCGTTGGCCGTCATTCGTGACCAGATTCTCGACTACCGGCGCCATGCCTCAGGATTGGACGAACGATGCGATCTCGATTCCGACACAGTGCGAAAAGCGGCGTGGGCAGGCCTGCAGGACAGCGTTCCGAAATCGGCACTGCTGTCCTTGACGGCACGGCTCCAGGGGGTCAGCGCAGACACCTGGACCGCGCCCGAGCTGGAACAGGTGTGGGGTCCGAGAAACACGACCTACGTGATCGCCAGTTCTGATCGTGCAGTCTTCACCCTCGGCCGTCACCCGCTCGAAGCTCGAGCCCAGAAGAGGGCGACGCAGTTGGCGGATCAGTTGGAGACATTCCTATCCGGTCGTACCCTGACCTATCGAGAGGCCGGGCAGGCGATCGGCGTCCACCCGAATGCCCTGCGCTATGCGGCCACGACCGGGCGAGTGCTGATTCGCTGGGAGGGTTTCGGCCCACCGCTGGTCCGAACGGTTCCACAACCAGAAATCTCCCCCGAGGATGCGCGCAAGGACCTCCTTCGCAGGCACCTGCACATTCTCGGCCCCGGAACCGTCGAGTCCTTCGCCGCGTGGGCAGGGATCCAGACTCGCGCGGCACAAATCGCCTTCAATGACCTTCACGATGAGCTGATCCCGGTCCGGACAGCGTTGGGTGACGCATGGATCGCTGCGTCGGACGAGGATGATCTGCGCAGCACGCCTTCACAACCTGCTCCGGCTCGTCTGCTGCCCAGCGGTGACAACTATTTGCTGTTGTGGGGCGAGGACCGCAGTCTCGTGGTTCCCGACGCCCCTCTGCGCGAATGTTTGTGGACTCCGCGTGTCTGGCCGGGCGCCGTGCTCGTGGACGGAGAAGTCGTCGGCACCTGGCGCCGCAGTCGAAACACGGTGACGATCACCGCGTGGAAAAGGCTCTCAGAATCTCGACGCCATTCGGTGGCTGCCGAGGCCGAAGAGTTCCCGCTGCCGACTGCATCCGAGGGAGTTCGTGTGGTCTGGGACGGCGAAAACGCTGCTCAACCCTGACTCATTGCACTCGCCTGCTATGCAAATAGCGGGCCGCCTACTATACGTTTGGAACCACATCTACTATACGTTTGGAACCTGTCAGTTTGCGCATGCAGCAGGCCCTCGACCCCGGTCCGACCCGATTTTCTGAGATCTCGGACTCTTTCTCCCAGCATCCGTTCTCTGCCGCCGCGTCGGTGTGTAAGTCTGAGATGGCCGTGGAGCCTGGTCCATCGATCACATGAGGCAAGGTGGCCACGGGCAGTCGAGAGAAGAGGACAGCAGACACCGATGGCTCCAGCCGACAAGGACCGCAACGAGGCGATCCCCAGCGACGAAACCGCGAACGGACATGAAGAGAACGTCGGCCTGAAAAGGGGCCTGACCGCCCGACATATCCGCTTCATGGCCCTCGGCTCAGCCATCGGCACCGGCCTCTTCATGGGCTCCTCCGAGTCGATCCAAGCCGCAGGACCGGCTGTGCTGCTCGCCTACATCGTCGGCGGTGCCGCCGTCTTCATGGTCATGCGCGCCCTCGGCGAACTGGTCGTCCGCCACCCCGTCTCCGGCTCCTTCGGCCAGTACGCCTCCCGGTACATCCACCCGTTCGCCGGATTCCTCGTTGGCTGGACCTTCGCCTTCGAAATGGTTCTCGTCGCCGTCTTCGACGCCACTGCGATCGGCGTGTACATGGGCTTCTGGTTCCCGGGAGTCCCCCGCTGGATCTGGGTGCTCGCCGTCGTCTTCTTCATCGCCGCCATCAACATGATCGGCGTCAAGGTCTTCGGAGAGCTCGAATTCTGGTTCGCGCTCATCAAGATCGTCGCGATCATCGCCCTCATCGCCGCCGGCGTGGCCATCATCATCTTCGGCTTCGGCATCGCCGACCACGACCAGATGGGCCCGCAGGCTCTGGTCGACCACGGCGGCTTCTTCCCCAACGGATTCTGGGGTCTGCTCTCATCGTTCACCATCGTGATGTTCGCCTTCGGCGGCATCGAGATCATCGGAGTCACCGCCGGCGAGGCGCAGAACCCGAAGCAGGTGCTGCCGGCCGCCATCAACTCGGTGCCGGTGCGCATCCTCCTCTTCTACGTCCTCACCCTCGGCGTGATCATGTGCATCCTGCCCTGGAACCAGATCACCTCCGAGGTCAGCCCCTTCGTCGCGATCTTCGACTCCGTCGGATTCAGTGCAGCCGCCGCCATCCTCCAGGTCGTCCTCGTCACAGCGGCCCTGTCGGCCATCAACGCCGATATCTTCGGTGCTGGTCGGATGCTCCACGGACTGGCCGAACAGGGGCAGGCTCCACGATCCTTCGCCCGCACCTCGCGCAGCGGCGTGCCCGTGATGACCGTGGTCACGATGATCGTCGCACTCCTGCTCGGCGTTCTCCTCAACTACCTCTACCCCGATCAGGCCCTGTTCCTCCTCGGTGCCCTCGCCACCTTCGCCACGGTGCTCGTGTGGCTGATCATCCTCGCTTCCCATATCCGGATGAAGAAGGTGATCGCCGAGGAGGCGCGCCTTCCCAGCGAATTCCCCATGCCGCTGTGGCCGGTGGGATCGTGGATCACCGTGGCGTTCATCGTCTTCGTCGTCGTCATGGTCGGCATCGTTCCCGACTCACGGGCGGCACTGTGGGTCGGACTGCTGTGGGTGGTCGCGCTGTGGCTGTGCTACCTCGCTTTCGTCCGCGGTCAGGGCCGCCGACCCTTTGATCTGACCGACCGCACCGAACCCATGGGGTCCGGACGGAGCTGACGCTCCGGTTCGCGACGATCCGCGACGTTGCCGCTTCTCACGGCGTCCGCCGCCGCAGGGTCAGCGATCCGACGATGATGGCACCGACGATCCAGCAGGCGATGAAGAGCACCCGCAGCCAGATATAAGCGTCATCCTCGTTGCCGGTCGACACGGCATCCAGCGCATCGATCGCATGCGAGAGCGGCAGCCAGTCGCCGATGACCTCGAGCACGTCGATTTGCTTCACCCGTCAGCGCCGCGGCGCTGACTGCTCCACTGTCCGAGCCTGAGAAGACTGAGACCAGCGACCAGGACTGTCACCACGGCGAAAGTGATCGTTGAGGCGACGAGTCCTGTCACGAGCGCTAGCGCGCCGACTCCGATGATCGGCGCCGACATGGCCAGGTAGGCGAGGATGAAGTACGAGGTCGTTACGGCCGTCCTGTTCCGCACCTCGGTGATAGCGGTGATGGCGCGCATGCCCGTCGTGAAGAGGAAGCCCTGACCGGCCCCACCGAGGATCGCCGAGGCGACGAGCAACAGGGTCGAGTCCACCAGGAGTGCGAACGACAGGGAGGCCATGCAGGCGATCTGAATGATCCCTCCGCACAGGACGAGAGTCCGATCGGCCAGCCCCTGGAACAGCAGCTGGCACGCGGCGGAGGCTCCGAAGAGTGCGAAGACGACCGCGCCGATGACTGCCGCGGAGCCGATGTCAAGGGTCTGCTGCATGAAGCTCGGGGCGACGGCCGAATACAGTCCAGCGATCGCGAAGCTCGCGACGGCTCCTGGCACCGCACGGAGAAAGACCGCGCGGGACTCTGGCGGGATGGCGGGCAGCTGCAGGCGCAGGGAATGCGAACGCGAGAGCGCACTCTCCCTGACGCCCAGCAACGCCGCTCCTGCGAGCAGGAGGAGGACGGCGTGGATAAGGAACGGCGTGAACAGGGGACGCGGGAACGCCTCGGCGACCGTTCCTGACATGAGATTGCCCAGTCCGAGACCGCCGATGTTCGCCGCTGTGGCTAGTGACGTGGCGAGTCTGCGCCTGCCGGGCGGAGCATTCTCTAGCACTGCGACCGTCCCGGTGGCCGTGAAGATGCCGGCTGCGATCCCGGACAACACCCGTCCGGTATAGAGCAGACCGAGATGACCGCCGACCATGAACAGTCCGGCCGAGGCGAGAGAGACGAGGACGCCTGCGGCCAGCAACGGCTTCCGGCCCCAGGCCTCCGAGAGCCTGCCGAAGAAGACGAGCGCGGCGATGACGGCTCCGGCGTAGATCGAGAAGAGCAGGGTGGTCTGGGTGCTGCCGAATCCGAACTCAGCCTGATAGCGCGGGTAGAGCGGCGTCGGCAGAGTGGTGCCGATCATGACCACCGCGAAGACGTACGTCGCCGCGGCCAGCGTCCACCCGGTGCCCGACCGCTCGCCGGCGGCAGCACGGTCAGTGGTTGAGCTGCGCTTCATCTCCGTCTCTCCTCTCCGACCATTCGCTTCCTCTTCTCACCCGCCTGACTTCCCGGCTTGAGTATCCGGTCCTCACAGGTCGGGACGGCGCCGCGCATGTCCGGTGGCTGCCTCGAAGCCGCGGGCGACGCGGAGCACTGTGGCATCACCACCGACCGGTCCGATGATCTGCATTCCGATCGGCAGACCGGTGGAGCTGAAGCCGGCGGGCACGCTCAGTGCCGGACAGCCCGTAGCGGAGATGAGAGTCGTCGAGTCGACCCACGCCATATAGTCCTCGATCGGTCGAGAGTTGATCCGAGTGGGATATTCGTCCTCCGCGGAGAACGGGAGGACCTGCGAGGTCACCGTGACGAGGACGTCGTGAGTGGAGAAATAGTCGTTCATCGCCGACCACAGCCGCGCGCGTGCCCGATCGAAGTCGAAGAGATCGGGGGCCGTGAGTGCGAGACCGGCATCGACATCGGCCTGCAGGGAGGCCTTCAACCGCCCCGGATGGGCCGCATCCACCTCCCGCAGGTTCGCCGCGAACTCATAGGCCCTGGCCGTTCGGAACACACCGCGGGCCGCGCGGAGATCCGGCACGGACTCGCTCAGCCGGGCGCCGAGGTCGGCCAACACCGAGGCGGCGCCGGCGACCACGTCGCGGACTTCCGCCTCGAGCTCGAGCAGGCCATCGAGGTCGGGGGAGAACCCTGCGGTGATTCCGCTGAGATCGGTCGCCTCCCCGCGCCAAGGCCCGAAAGGCGGCGAGACAGGCCCAGAGCCGGTCCCGCTGCACAGCTCCATGAGCCAGGCGACGTCGTCGACGGTGCGCGCCATGAAGCCCGGCTGACTCAGCCACTGCCAGGGATCTTCGGGGAAGGTCCGGGGAATCCACCCGTGCGAGGGCCGGAGACCGACGATGTTGTTGAAGGAGGCGGGCAGGCGCAGTGAGCCGCCGGTATCGGAACCGTCCCCGGCAGCCTGGACTCCGCAGGCGATGGCTGCGGCCGCGCCTCCCGAGGATCCGGCGGCCGACCGGGTGGTGTCGAAGGGGTTCCTCGTCGTCCCGAAGGCGCGGTTGGCCGTGTGCGCCCCGGCCGCGAATTCGGGCACGTTCGACTTGCCCGTGGAGATCACGCCTGCCGACTGCAGTCGAGCGATGACGGTGCTGGTCCGCTGCGGCACATGATCGGCGAAGAGCTCGCTGCCGTAGGTCGTGCGCATACCTGCAGTGTCGTGCGTGTCCTTGTGGGTCATCGGCACTCCGCAGAGTGGTGGCATGCCCTCTTCACCCACCGCACGCCGCCGGTCCGCCTCACGTGCCGCGGCGAGCGCGCGTTCGGGGTCGAGGGTGACGATCGCATTCGTCGCCGAGTTGATCTCGGCGATGCGGTCGAAGTGCGCGGTCACGAGCTCGACGCTGCTGATCTCACGGCTGTCGAGGCCGGCCGCCTGCTCGGACAGGGACAGCCAGGTCGGGCACTCCGTCGTCAACGACGACCGGCCAGCAGACCGAGGCAGACGCCGAGCAGCGCGGCACCCGCACCGACGGCAGCGCCGACGACGAAGCCGTCGCCGCAAGGTCGGTGGCTGCCGGCCGTCCAGGCGGCGGGAACCGCGGCATCTCCCGGTAGAGACGAAACTGCGGGCGCGCCCGCGGCGGCGGTGCCTGAACCGACAGGAGCGGCTGCACCGGAACCGGAGAGCCCGTCCACCTCAGCGCCGGTCGAAACACCTGCGGCCGCATCTGTCTCCGGCACACCGTCGCGGATGGCCGCGTCGATGTCGGCGAAGAACTTCTTCGCGATGCGTTTGGCGACCCCGCCGAGCATCCTCTGTCCGACTCCCCCGATCGGCCCGCCGAGCACGGCATCGGCTTGCCAGGTGATGTCGCTGCCGCCCTCGGCTCCGGGAGCCAGTGCCACCGAGATGTCCGCGCCGATGGTTCCAGGCCCGCCTGCGCCCTTGGCGCTGAGCACGAACGACGTGCCCTCGACCTCCTCGGAGAACGCGACGGTGCCCTTGTATGTGCCCTTGATGGCGGCGACGCCCATGGTGAGGACGACGTCGAAGCTGCCCTCACCGGTCCGGGTGAAGCTCTCGACTCCCGGGATGGTCGCGGCGAGGATCGACTCGTTGTGGAATGCGGCATAGGCCGTCGCCGGATCGGCGATCATGGTGGCTGTGGAGGAGATGAGCATGGTTTGGATGTCCTTCGATCGGGTTCAGCGGGAGCGGTTGAACTCACCCTCGGTATGGTTCGTTCTCATATGCCACAGGGTCGAGGGGTCCAGCGGCATCGAGCGGATGGGGATCCCCTCGGCGTCCTCAATGGCCGAGGCGATGGCAGTGGCGGCGGGGATAGTGCCGGCCTCGCCGGCTCCCTTGATGCCGAGCGGATTGAGCGGACTCGGAGTCTCGAGGTGGTCGGTCTCGACGTGAGGGACCTCGGACGCGAAGGGAATGAGGAAGTCCATGAAGGAGGCGTTGAGCAGTTGTCCGTCGGCGTCATAGGCCATCTTCTCGTACAGCGCCCCGCCGACTCCTTGGGCCACACCTCCATGGACCTGCCCCTCGACGACGAGCGGGTTGACCATCGGTCCGCAGTCGTGGACGACGCAGTAGCGCAGTATTCTGATGTCCGCGGTCTCCGGATCGGTCTCGACGATCGCGGCATGCATGCCGTTGGCCACGGTTGAGCGCAGCGGCGAGAAGAACTCCTGCTCCTCGAGCCCCGGCTGCTCTCCCGGCCCGATCGAGGGCTCGTCCTCGGCGGAGTCCTTGGCGAACTGGGTGGCCGCCCGTGCACTCTCGTCGAAGGCGTAGCGCAGCGGGTTTGACAGCACCGACACCGCAGCCAGCGGCATCGACGCGCTGGGATCGCCCTTGACCTGGATCATGCCCTCGTCGATCTCGAGGTCTTCGGGATCGGCCTCGAGGGACTGACCGGCGATCCGCAGAGCCTTCTGCCTCACCTTCTTCGCGGTGAGGTGGAGTGCGTTGCCGGCCATGACCGCTCCGCGCGAACCCCACGTTCCCACCGAATAGGGCAGCTTACGCGTATCGCCGGTCTTGACATGGACTGTCTCGAGCGGGACTCCCAGCTCATCGGCGACGATCTGAGCGAAGACCGTCGCATGGGCCTGCCCGTGGGTCGTGAGGCCGGTCCAGACGTTCACCCGTCCGGAGGACTCGACCTCGATGTGTCCGCCTTCGTAGGGCCCGGCGCCGGTGCTCTCGATGTAGCAGGCGAGGCCGATGCCCACCCGGCGGCCCTCGCTGCGGGCCTGCTCACGGTAGGTTTCGAACTCGTCCCAGCCGACGATCGACTTGAGTTTGTCCATCGAGGTGACGAAGTCTCCCGAGTCGATGCAGCCCTCGGCTCCGTCCTGCATCCGCAGGCCCATGGGATGCGGGAAGTCGCGGACGAAGTTGCGCAAACGCACCTCGGTGCGGTCGAGGCCGAGTTCGGCGGCGATCGCGTCCATCGTCCTCTCCATCATGAACACCGCGTGGGCGCGACCGGCACCACGATACGGGGTGACCATGACAGTGTTCGTGTACAGCGACCAGTACTCGACGCGGAACGCCGGGATCACGTACGGGCCCATGATGTGGGTGGAGGTGTTGAGCGGGACGATCACGCCGTAGGGCAGGTAGGCGCCGTTGTCATGCCAGAACTTCACGTCGAGCCCGAGAATCCGACCCTCGTCGTCGAAGCCGACCTTGACCCACTGGGTCTGCGCTCTCTCGTGGGCGGAGGAAATGAAGTGCTCGCGACGGTCCTCGGTCCATTTGACAGTGGTCTCGAGCGCACGCGCGGCGCAGGCCACGGCGAGCTCCTCCGGCCAGGGGTGGTTGATCTTCACACCGAAGGCTCCGCCGACGTCGGGGGTGATGACCTCGACCCGGGTCAGCGGGATCTCGAGCTTGGCTGCGAGAACGGCCCGCAGACCCGTGCTCGTCTGCGTCGAGGAGTGGACCTCCAGGCTCTCCTCGCCGGGATCCCACCGTGCCACGACGCCCTTGCCCTCCATCGGCATGCAGGCGCTGCGCTCGAATTCGAGGTCGAGTTCGAGGACATGGGGCGCGCCCTCGAGCCCCGCATCGACATCGCCGACGTCCTGCACGATGTGAGCGGCGACGTTGTCCTCCATCCCCTCATGGACGATTCGCGTTCCCTCGCGGGACGCTTCGACGCCGACGACGGCCTCGCGGAAGCTGTACTCAACCTCGATGCGGTTCGCAGCGTCCTCCGCGATGTAGCGGTTCTCGGCGATGACCATGACGATGGGCTCGCCGACGAAGTTCACATGGTCCTTGGCCAGGGCGTAACCGGTATGCGGGGCAACGATCGAGGGATGCGGAATGAGCATCGGCAGCCGTTCCGCGGCCTGTCCGGGCAGGTCCTCGTGCGTCCACACCGCGATGACGCCGACGACGTCGAGGGCGCCGGTGACGTCGATGTCGAGGATGTCAGCATGGGCGTGGGGGCTGCGCACGAATGCGGCGGCGATCGCCGTTCCCGAGACGTCGTCGACATACCGGCCGTGGCCGGTGAGCAGGCGTGGGTCTTCGCGTCGGGTGATCTTCTGACCGAAGAGGCGAGTGGTCATTGCGAGGCCCCCTCTGCGCGCAGTTCGGCGGCTCGACACACTGCGGAGACGATGTTCTGGTAGCCGGTGCAGCGGCAGAGGTTGCCGGATACGGCCTCGCGCGCCTCCTCCTCGGTGGGGTTCGGATTCTCGTCGATGTAGGCGTCGATGGTCGTGACGAAGCCCGGGGTGCAGAAGCCGCACTGGAGACCGTGGCAGTCGATGAAGGCCTGTTGGACGTCGGATGGATTCTCAGGATCGTCGCCAATGCCTTCGACCGTTGTGATCTCACGGCCCTGAGCCGTGACGGCGAACACCAGGCAGGAGCGCACGGGCTCACCGTCGAGCTGGACCGTGCAGGCCCCGCAGACTCCGTGTTCGCAGCCCACATGGGTGCCTGTCAGCTCCAGGTCCTGCCGGAGCACGTCCGAGAGCAGCTTCCTGTCGGGGACCTCGAGCTCGTAGAGGGTGCCGTTGACTGCGAGTCGGATATTCGATGTCGGTTCTGTGCCGATGTCTTCGGTCATGCTCGCCTTCTCTCCGTGTCGTCACCGGTCGTCCCGACCGGGCTGTCCTCGACTCGACCGCTTACGCCGCGCGCATCCCCGCGACCGCTCGCGCCGTCGCTGCGGCACAGACGCCGGAACAGGCGGGAGGCGATCACTCCGGCAAGGTGTCTCCGGTAGTCCGCCGAGGCGTGGATGTCTCCGCCGGGGTCGATGAAGTCGCGCACCGCCTCGGAGACCGTGGCGGCGACCTCGGAGGCATCGCTGAGCCCTGCGCCCGATACGGTTTCGCCGAGGTCGAGGATGTCGGGAACGTCGGTGACGGAGACGAATCCGCAGCGCAGTCCCGTCATGGTCTCGCCGGCGACGTCGAGGATCATCCCCACTCCCGCAAGCGCGTAGTCCCCGCTGCGCCGGGCGAGTTCGTCGAAGCCTGTGCGCGAACCCGCGGGCAGCGCTGGGAAGATCGCACGGGTGATGAGCTCATCGGATTCCAGCGAGGTCTCCAACGGCCCGATGTTGAGTTCCTCGGCGCTCAATGTCCTCTCACCGCGTCGGCTGCGTGCCTCGATGCGACCACCGGTGAGCGCGAGGACCATCGGCATCTCGCCGTTTGGATCGGCATGGGCGATCGAGCCGACGGTCGTGCCCCGATTGCGCACCGCGGGGTGCGCAACGAAGCGCAGAGCCTCGCCGAGGAGTGGGTTGGCCCTGGTGACGTCCGCGCTGCGTTCGACCCGTCGATGTGTGACGCTCGCACCCACGCAGATCTCCTCCGAACCGTCGGCGCCCGAGACCTCGAGCTCGTCGATTCCGGCCACGGAAGTGATGTCGAAGAGATCGCTGGGAGCGGCCAGGCGCATGTTGAGGACGGGAACGAGGCTCTGGCCTCCGGCGAGGATCTTTCCGGTGTCACCTCGAGCGGCAAGGAGGTCGAGAGTCTCGTCGACTGTCGTCGGTCGATGGATTCGCAGGGGTGATGGCTTCATCGTCTCATTCACTCGATTCCTGACCGCGTCGGCCGCGATCGCTTTCCGCACCATCGACAACACGTCCTTGGTGCCCTTCCCGCCCGACAGAGAGACCAGCCCCACCGGCACCGCCGTCGGAGTCGGAAAGCATGTCAGCAGGTGCCAACCGGCGGGCAACATGGTACATGACCAGCATCGATATCGTTCCCAAGGCAATTCCCGAGAGGACGAAATCCTCGCTGAAGTTCAGGCTCACATCGCCGATCGCAATGATCAGACCCGCCGAGACAGGCACGATGTTGAGCGGGTTAGCGAAGTTCACGCGGTTCTCGATCCAGATCTTCGCGCCCAGCATGCCGATCATGCCGTAGAGGACGACGGTGATGCCTCCTAGGACACCTCCGGGTACCGCTGAGATGAGGGCACCGAACTTCGGCGAGAGCCCGAACAGGATCGCCACCAGAGCGGCAACCCAGTAGGCAGCTGTCGAATAGACCCGAGTCGCTGCCATGACTCCGATGTTTTCCGCGTAAGTCGTCGTCGGAGAACCGCCCACGGAGGTGGCGACGACGGTTGCGACGCCATCGCCGATGACGGCACGCCCCATATACTTGTCGAGCGGGGCTCCCGTCATCTCTTCCACGGCTTTGACGTGACCAGCATTCTCGGCGACGAGGGCGATGATGCCAGGAAGCATGACGACGATAGCCGCGGCATTGAAAACGGGCAGATGGACACCGACGACTCCAGCCGCGGTGTCGGTCATGGGCGGAAATCCGATCCAGGGCGCCGCAGCGACACCAGAGAAGTCGACACGGAAGTGGGTCGTCACCTCACCGGCAGTAGCGCTGAAAGAGGTGATCTGGCCGAACACCTGGTCGAAGATCCAGGACAGCACATAACCGAGCACGAGGCCGAGGAAGACAGCGATGCGACCAAGGAAGCCGCGCACCCATACTGATACGAAGACGATGAAGACCATGACGATGACGGCGATCCACTGGTCCTGAGGCCAATAGGTGTTCGCAACCACCGGTGCGAGATTGAAGCCAATAAGCATGACGACGCCGCCGGTGACGACGGGCGGAAGGACTTTCATCAAAGCCGCAGAGCCGATGTAGTGGATGAACGTACCGACGAGGGCAAGGATGACGCCCGAAACCATGATCGCACCGGTGACCTCTGCGGGAGTACCTCCCTGAGCGGTGACAGCTGTGACGCCCCCGACAAAGGCGGCCGAGGTGCCGACATAGCTGGGCACCTTGCCCTTGACGATGAGCAGGAAGATGATCGTGCCGACTCCGGACATCATTACTGCCAGCTGCGGATTGAGCCCCATGATGATCGGGAAGACGAAGGTCGCTCCGAACATCGCAACGACGTGCTGGACGCCGAGCCCTACGGTTCTGCCCCACGTCAGGCGCTCGTCCGGAGCAACAGCCTGCCCAGGCGCTATGGTCTTTCCGTCGCCGTGGAGCTTCCAGGAAAACATCGACATGTGCCTCTCCTCATCGTTGAGAATTGCCGGCTCCGATACATGGTTCGTCAGTGATATAGGCCGCTTGACTCGATGCCTGCACGGTTGCGGACCACTCCGACTCAGGAACCGACTCTATTGCGCCCTCGAGTCCTGCATCACGTCATTTCCTGCCAAAGAAAAACCCATACCTTCGGCAGTCTTCGCCAAGTTCCCTGCTCGCAGCATTCCTGCTTCGCAGCTCCCGGACCCGCGCCGTCAGGGCAACTTGACGATCTGCAGGGCGAGCGCGAGGGAAAGACGCAGGTCCGGATCCTCGGTGAAGGGCCCGACCATCTGCTCGAGCTTGCCGATCCGGTAGCGCAGAGTGTTGTAGTGGAAGAACAGCGCCCGGGCGGTCTCGGCGACGTTGAGATTGTGGTCGAGCAGCTCCTGCAGGGTCTCGCGCAGGCCCGCGTACTCCTCCTTGGCATCGGTCGCCAATGGCCCGAGGACCTCTTCGGCGAAGTTGCGCAGCTCGGTCTGCTCCCCGACCTGGAGCAGCAGTCGGTAGACGCCGAGAGAGTCATAGTGACGCAGACCCTGACCGCGGGCGAGCTGCCGGCCGACCTCGAGTGCCCGCATCGCCTCCTGATAGGCCGGGGCCAGACGCGAGACGCCCTCGGCGGGGCGGGAGATCCCGACGGAGAACTGTCGTCGGCCGCCTCCCCCGTGCCCCCTCACCGAGGAGACGAACTCCTCCAAGCGACGGACGATCCTCTCTCTTGGCTCCGCTGCCAGGAGCACGATCACCTGATCACCCGAGCCGACCACCGCCGCGTGGGGGTCGAACTGGGAGACGACCTTCGTCCAGGCGTCGGCGAACAGCGACTGCATCGTCCGCTTATTGCTCGCGTCCGTGGAGTCGGCTTCGGAATCCACCTCGGCGACCGCGATGCTGATCGGCCGGTCGAGGTCCCAGCCGAGCGAGTGCGCATGGGAGAGCACCCGGTCACTCGAGGCGATGTGCCCGCGCAGAACTTCGAGGACGAAGTCGGTGCGGTACTTGCTCTCGACAGCGGTGATGGCCTGCTCACGGGTGATGACGAGTGCGGCCGCGGCCGCGGCCTGCTCGAGTAGACGGAAGTCGCCCGCTCGCAGCGTCCGGGCGCCGAAGGCGACGATCCGACCGAGGTTCGAAGCAGCGGGCAGAGTCTCGGCCGCCGGCCGCCGGCCACCCTCGATGACGACGTTTCCCCAGTTCAGTGCCTCGCTCGCGGTACTGTTATCGTCTCGGTCGGATCCTGTGCGTGCAGTGCGCGCGTCTCCGCTGCCACCTCGGGGTTCTCCGCCGCGGAGTTCGGCGTGTCGGCTGATGCCAGCGGGCTCGTCCTCGACACGGAACCGGCCCGAACGGTCGAAGCACTCGAGAGCGGAGACCTCGGCCGACGAAACTTCCGCATCGGCCGTGCGCAGACATCTCACACGGCCGTCAAGCGTCGTCACCGCTGCGGCCACGCCCGTCCACTGTGCGAGCATGCGGCACACGTCCGCGAGGTCCCCGCCGCCTACCACGACGTCGACTAGCTCGCGCATCGACGCCTCCGTGCGGGCAATGACCTGAGCCCTCCGGTCGAGATTGCCGGTGAGCACCTCCTGCATGATCTCGTCGAAGCCGACGTCCTCGCCGAGGTGGATGAGCGGCAGGCCGAGGGCATCCGCGACCCTCACGGCAGCCTCGGGGATCCGCTCGAGATAGCGCCCGGATTTGAGGCCGATTGCCGCCAGCCCGTGCTGGTCGAAGGTTTCGAGCAGCCCCCCAAGATCCTCGGGACGATCACGTATTGGATACGCGGTCGTGAGCATCAGCTCGCCGGGCTTGACCCAGGGCAGGATGTCCGGAACCTCCATGACGTTCGACAGCTCGACGACTCTGTCGAGACCGGCGGCACCGCCGACAAGTCTGGCCCCACGCATGCTCGGCAGTCTGAGCACATCCGCCACGGTGAGAGATTCGGGGGAGAAGCCGTGCCCTCCTCCCCCGCCGAATGTCAATTCCTGCTGACCAAATCCGGAATCCTTGGCATCATTTGACATGCATTGACGATAACAGGGCGGGATACTCTGTCGAAATGAGGTCTCGGTCCGTGGTTCTTCCCGCCACCGCTTCCCTCCTGCCGGTCCCCCGGATCGATGCGGCACGGGTCGGTGGCGCTGAGCATTCACCGATCGCCCGCGACCCCGCCGAAGTCCGCCGGCCCCCCGCCGAGGTCGGCGCTATCCCCGCCGAGGTGGTCCATGTGTTCGCCGCGGGGCTCTACCTCGCAGTCGGCGACAGCGAAGGTCCCCGAGGTACCGGCCGGTGCCCGCTGCCCATCATGGGGCCTGGCGCCCTGGTGCTGCCCTTCGGGCTCAGTGTCCCGCAGCTCGACAGCACGCACCTCGCAACACTGCGGGCCGGAACCATTGCCCGGGTGATCCCCGCCGTCTCACCGATGCGACTCGGCTCGCATCCGCCGATCTTCGAGGACCATGTCCCCTCACCTCGGTGGATTGGGTTCCCTGACTTTGCGCTCCGCATCGTCCGCACGCACCGGCCGCTTCGTGTGAAGACACAGCCGTGGAATGGCCTCGACTCAATGACGCTGGCTGCCCTGGCCGGCCATCTGCGTCCCGGGCTGTCAGATCTGGGCTCCCGTGCCGGTGACCTCGCCTCCGCCCTCCTCGACGAGGACGTCGCCGACACCGAGGCTGGGGTGCGAGCTCTCATCGGCGCCGGACCCGGCAGCACCCCCAGCGGTGACGACGCTCTGTCCGGCATCGCCCTCGCGCTCCGATCCACAGGCAGGAACCCTCCGCTCGATCTGCTTTCGCGCACACTCGAACCTATCGACCTCGCCCAAGCGACTCCTGCACTGTCGGCAGCGCTCATCCGTGCGGCTGTAGCCGGTCACTGCTTGCCCGAGGTCGCGGCGGCGATCGAAGCCGCCCACAGGCTGCTCACGGCATCCGCGAACGGACCCGCCGCCGCTGAGACTCCGCCGATTGAGTACGCAGCCGTGCTCTCTCCGCTCGACCGGATCGGCCACAGTTCCGGCCACGACCTGTTCACGGGGTTCCTCGCCGTCCTCACAGCTCTCACTCGCCGCCGCCCTTCGCGCCCGGGAGCGAGCCATTCGCTGTCACCACCCCGGTCTCCAACCGCGGCGATGATCCGCATCCGCGGCGGCGACGACCCGCGGACTCCGACCCGCACTCCGCCCCAGCACTCATCGAAAGGGACTCATCCATGCCACGCTCACTGACCGTCCGCCACGGCGTCTACGTCGACTCGGTCGCCCTCATGCAGGTCTCGACCGAGGTCAAGACCACTCCCGGGGTCGACGACGCCCTCATCGGGATGGCCTCGGAGCTCAACCTCGACCTCATCCGTGGAGCCGGTTTCGACATCGCCGAAGAGGTCACCCCGAACGACCTCATCATCGCCATCCGCGCGCATTCAGAGGCGGCCCTGTCAGACGGCAGCGACGCCGTCGACGTCGCCTTCGACAGGCTCACCGCCGCCGCCCGCGAGTCCACTGGCCCAGGCGGCTCCGTGCAGCCGGCCCTCACCGTCGAATCCGCGCTCGCCGGGTCCGAGGCCGGGCTCACTCTCGTCTCGGTGCCCGGCGAGAGCGCCGGAGTCGAAACCCTCGCGGCCCTCGATTCCGGGTCCTCGGTGCTCCTCTTCAGCGACAATGTCGATGTCTCGACCGAGGTCGAACTCAAAACTCGTGCCGCCGAGCGCGACCTCATCGTCATGGGTCCAGACTGCGGCACCGCGATCATCTCAGGGGTCGGACTGGGATTCGCCAATGAGGTGCGCCGCGGGACCTTCGGCATCATCGCGGCCTCGGGCACGGGAGCCCAGCAAGTCTCGGTCCTCCTCGATGCCGCTGGGGCCGGGGTCAGCCATCTCATTGGCACGGGCGGACGCGATCTCTCCCACGAGGTCGGCGGCCTCAGCGCACGACAGGCCCTGCGGGCGCTCGCCGTCGACGCCGAGACCGAGCACATCATCGTGGTCTCGAAGCCCGCCGACGCCGAGGTGGTCGCTGAGATCGAGGACCTCGCCGCCGAACTCGAAGTGCGTGTGAGCTGGGCGATCCTCGGCCCTGATTCGCCGAGTCTCACGGCCGGGGTCGAAACCGCCCTCAGCACAGCCGACTTCACTGTGCCCGAATGGCCGCACTGGGGAGTCTCCGAGCCAGCCGGGGCGCTGACCGGTTCGCTCATCGGCCTGTTCTGCGGTGGGACCATGGCCGATGAGGCGATGCTCATCGCGCGGTCCGCGCTCGGCCCGATCTCTTCGAACATCCCACTGGCCGGAGCTGAACTGGTGAGCGGAACGGCCGTCAGCGCCGACGCGCACACCGTGCTCGACTTCGGTGCCGACGAGATGACCCGGGGCCGGGCCCACCCGATGATCGACCCCTCGCTGCGTCTGCAGGCGATCCGGGATCTGGGCCCCCGGGCCGGTGTGCTGCTGCTCGACCTCGTGCTCGGCCACGGCGCCCACGCGGATCCCGCCGATGATCTGGCCGCAGCGATCACTGAGGCCAAGTCGGCGGCCGCCGAAGACGGCCGAGTCCTGCCCGTCGTCGTCAGCCTCATCGGCACGAGTGCCGATCCGCAGGACTTCTCTGCCGCCGTCCGCGCGCTCGTTGACGTCGGCGCCGAGGTGTTCCTCTCGAACGCTGAGGCGAGCGCACGTGCACTCGCTCACCTCGGCTACGAGGCACAGGTGAGCACGGTCGCCGAATCCTCGATGCCACCGTCGCGCGCATGCCCGAATTTCTCCGGCGCACAGGCAACCACCGACTCAGCCGGCACCCAGAGCCTCTCGGGCCTGCTCGAAACCGCACCCTCCGTGGTCTCCGTGGGCCTGAGCCTCTTCGCCGAGGAGCTGCGTGCCCAGGCTGTACCTGTGACGGAGGTTCCGTGGAAGCCCGCCCTCGGCGATCCGGCCGCGCTCTATCAGGTGATGGCCGACCCCCGCCGCCGGGAGGCCAACGCCCAAGCGGTTGAGCGCATGCTTGCCGCAGGGGCCGAAGTCGTGGGGCTTCGACCGGCCCGCGAGTGCCTCGGACTGCGCGAGGACGAGTTCCTCCACTCCGGCCCTCCGCTCGAGTGGGACCGAGCCTCTGGCCCGATGCGCGGGGCTCTGGCCGGCGCCGTCGTCTTCGAAGGACTCGCCGAGACGTTGGAGGCAGCGGAGGCCGGTCTCGCCGATGGCCGTTTCTCCTTCGCCCCCTGCCATTCCCGTGACGCAGTCGGGCCGATGGCCGGCGTGGTCAGCCCCTCGATGTGGATGTTCGAGCTCGTCGACCCGGTCCACGGCAATCGCGCCTACTGCTCTCTCAACGAGGGCCTCGGCAAGGTGCTGCGCTACGGCGCGAACAACGAGGAGGTGCTCACTCGCCTGAACTGGATGCGCGACGTGCTCGGCCCCGTGCTCGCCGCGGCCGTGGCCGCCACCGGGCCGCTGGACACGAAGAATTACGTCACGCAGATGCTCCAGTCCGGGGACGAGGGGCACAACCGCAACCGAACGGCGACCCTGCTCTTCCTCCGTGACATCATGCCGAAGCTCTTCACCCTCGACTTCCCCGCTGACGACCTCGCCGAGGTCGCGCGCTTCCTCGGGGCCAACGACTACTTCGCGCTCAATCTCATCATGCCCACGTGCAAGCTCGCCATGGCGGCGGCGAAGGGGGTGCCCGGCTCGACTCTCGTCGTCACCATGGCCCGCAACGGCACGGACTTCGGCATTCAGCTCGCCGGCACCGGTGAGCAGTGGTACTCGGGCCCGGCGCAGATCGCCGACGGTCTCTACCTCGGCTCCTACGGCGTCGAGGACGCCAATCCCGACATCGGCGACTCCGCGATCACGGAGACCGCGGGCATCGGCGGCCTCGCGATGGCCGCAGCCCCCGCGGTCGTACGTCTCGTCGGTGGGGACGTCGCCTTCGCGGTCGACACCACCCGACGGATGTATGAGATCACCTTCGGCGAGCATCCGCAGCATCAGATCCCCGTCCTCGAGTTCCGCGGGGTGCCGAGCGGAATCGACCTCGCGAAGGTGCTCCGTACGCACGTGCTGCCGCAGATCAACACCGGTATGGCCGGGAAGGTGGCCGGAGTCGGCCAGGTGGGCGCGGGACTCGTCACGCCGCCGCCCGAATGCTTCACCTCGGCGATCGAGGGCCTGAGCGCACAGCGGGGCTGATGCCCTGCGCCTACCGGGGCAGACCGCCGTCAGCGGTGGATCGCGCCGGTGGTCGCGCTCAGGGACGCCCCGGTGCCCTGCGACTTCTCGGCGAGCACTTCGGCGAGGATCGAGAGCGCGGTCGCCTCGGGTGAGCGTGCGCCCAGGTCGAGACCGATGGGACCGTGGATCCGCGCGATCTCCTCCTCGCTCGCCCCGGACTCGAGAAGAGCCTCGGTGCGCTGGGTGTGCGTGCGCCGGCTCCCCAGGGCACCGACATATCCGGCCGCAGACCGAACGACTTCGAGGAGGACCGGGACGTCGAACTTGAGGTCGTGGGTGAGCACGGCGACCACGGTCGAGGCATCGATGCGACCGGCTGCGGCCTCGGCGGCGAAGTAGCGGTGGGGCCAGCTGACGACGACCTCGTGGGCCGCGGGGAAACGCTCTGCGGTGGTGAACACCTGCCGGGCGTCGCAGACCGTGACTCGGTAGCCGAGGAACCGGCCGAGCTCGGCCAGGGCCGCGGCATAGTCGATGGCACCGAAGATGAGCAGGCGCGGCGGAGGCGTCGAGGTGGCGACGAAGACGCGAGTGCCCGACCCGAGGCGACGTCCCGTCTCATCGTATTCGAGGATCCCGGTGGCGCCGTCGGCGATCATCCCTCGGGCGTCGGTGGAGATGTGTTCGGTGAGGCGCTCATGAGCGAAGTCACCGTGCGCTCTCCCTTCCGCGTCGAGGGCGAGAAGGCGGCTCGGTCCGTCAAGTTCTGCGCCGTCCTCCTCGGTGGCTCCCGGCAGCTCGAGAGCCAGTGCTGCCGCACGGGATCCGGAGACCGCCTCGAGGTAGATCCGCAGTCGGGAGACAGCGGCGGGCTCGAGGACGGGGGTGACGAGGACGTCGATCTGTCCTCCACAGGCCAGCCCTACTGCGAACGCCTCCGCATCGCTCGTTCCGTAATGGGCCGAGGCCGCACGACCGGTGCTGAGGACCTCGAGTGCGAGTTCGTGCACGGCGGATTCGACGCATCCGCCCGAGAGGCTGCCGATGACCTGTCCGTCCGCGGCGACGGCCATCATCGCGCCCGCCGGTCGCGGCGCCGATGACCAGGTCTTCGTCACCACGGCGAGTGCGAAGTCCCGACGTCCGTCCAGCCAGGCGAGGATCGCGTCGGCCTCGTTCATGCGTGAGCCTCCTGATCGGTCGCTGTCGGCACCATGGTCGCTGTCGGCACAGCGCTCGCAGTCGCGTCCACCGCCGTCACAGGCCCACCGACAGCGCGCGGAGTCGCAAACGCGCGTCCGTCGCCGGTGCCGTGCGCCGATCCCGGTGCCGCGATGAGGTCGGCGACGCTCTGCCACTGGGCGACGGAGGTCGCCGGAAGCACGGCCTCGGCATGCGCTGCGGCGACGGCCAGGCCTCGAGTGCGCGCTTCGAATCCTGCGCGTCCGGCCCGGGGATTGACCCAAAGGAACCGATGGCTGAGTCGGGCCAACCGCGCACAGGCGATGTCGAGCTCCGCACAGTCCCCGTGTTCCCAGCCGTCGCTGATGACGACGAGGATGCTGCCGCGGACCAGGTCCTTCATTCGCCCGCTGAGGAGTTCGGTCAGAGAATCGCCGAGGCGCGTCCCGGCCCCCGCGTCGAGGACCTCACCCAGCGCCGAGGCGACACCGCTGCCACCTCGCCCGTGACCGGCAGCAGCTCGTGTGCGTCCGTCGACTCTGGTCAGGCGGGTCCCCGCCGTGAAGCAGCGGGCACCGAGCACTGCGGAGCCGCGGGCGAGGAAGCGCAGCGCGGGCTCCCGCCACACGGTCATCGAGGCGGACACATCGGCGACGAGGGTGACGGGGCGCCGGCGATGGAGGCTGCGCCTGCGCGGGATCGCTGAGATCTCCTCGGAGCGGATGAGTCTGCGCAGGATCCGAGGGGCGTCGATGATGCCGGTGTGCCCCGGGCGAGTCCGATGCGCGAGGCCGCGCGGTGGTCGGAAGACGAGGCCGTCGATGAGGACGGCGGCCTCGCTGCCGTGTTCGAACCCGAGGTCGACGTGGCGCAAGTGTTCGGTCCGGCCGGCTTCGGTGATCTCGCTCGCCTCCCCGCCTGCGCCCTCTGTGCTCATTTCGGGTCGGGGGTATTCGACGTCGATGCCCGGTTCCTCGGCATCCTGTCGGCCTGCCAGTCCGAAGACGGCGTCGAAGATCGCATCGTGGAGGCGCAGATGTTCGGGTCGGGTGCAGGTCAGCGCCCGAGACGCGGCTCGGACCTGCTGCGGATCGAGCGGGTCGAGGCAGGTCACGGCCGTGATGAGCGACCGCACCGCGTCCGGGTCTGCGGGCAGTCCCGCGGCTCTCAGCCGGGCGCCAAGGGTCAGGAAAGTGTCCGTCAGAGTCCTCACGTTCCATCGCCTCCGAACGGACTGAGAACTGTGCGGGCGGGGGCGAGGTCGTCGGCGTCTTTGAGGACTGCGGAGATCGTCGCCGCGATCGCTGGGTCGTCGAGTTCGCCGAGGCCGAGGGCGTGCAGGGCGCGCAGCCAGTCGATGGCTTCGGCGGTGCCAGGTGGTTTGAACAGATCGGCGCTGCGGAGTCGGTTGGCCGCAGCGATGACGGCCCGGCGCAGGGACTCGTCGGCCTCCGGCACGTGCAGGGAGAGGATCCGTGATTCCGCCTCGGCGCCGGGCTGATCGAACCACTGGTAGAGGCAGCGTCTGCGCAGGGCGTCGTGGAGGTCGCGGGTGCGGTTCGAGGTGAGGATGACCAGCGGTGGGGTCTGCGTCGAGATCGTGCCGAGTTCGGGCACGGTGACCGACCAGTCGGCGAGCGCCTCGAGCAGCAGGGCGTCGAATTCGTCGCCGGCGCGGTCGATCTCGTCGATGAGCAGCACCGGTCGCGGTTCGTCGGGCTCGAGTCCCCGCGAGTCCTCGATCGCGCGCAGGATCGGACGGGCGAGCAGGAAGGCCCGGTCGTGGAGCTCATCGTCGAGGCGGAGCGCGTCGATGCGCTCCCCTGCCGAGCCGGACGCCGCCTCGATCGTGCGCACGTGGAGGATCTGCTTCGCGAAGTCCCAGTCGTAGAGCGCTTGGCTGGCCTCGAGCCCGTCGTGGCACTGCAGCCGGATGAAAGGGCCGCCGGAGGCGCGGGCGAGCGCTCGGGCCAGACTAGTCTTGCCCACGCCCGGGGAACCCTCGCACAGCAGGGGTTTGCCGAGGCGGTGGGCGAGCACACAGGTGGTCGCGAGTTCGGGTGCGACGATGTGCCCCACGCGCTCCAGCTCCTGTGCCAGGGAACGGGGATCGTCGAAGATCGTCATGGCTGCGTCGCCTCCTCCCGAGTCGAGTCTACTGATCGTCTCTGCTCTCTCGAACGTCCGCTGCCACCCGGTCATCCGAGTGCGTCTGACCGTGCGAACTCACGGCGGTGCCGACTCCCCCGGTCACCGCCGCGGCGAGCTGCGAGAGCTCGGCGATGACGGCTCGTGATCCGCCGTTGTCGACGAAGTCGAGCAGCGCGTCGACCTTCGGTCCCATCGAACCGGAGGCGAAGGTGCCGGTGGCACGCAGGGCTTTGAGCTCGGCTGCGGTGACGGCACCGACATCGCTCGCGTCCGGAGTGCCGAAGCCGGCGACCGCGCAGGGTACATCGGTCGCGATGATGAGCAGATCCGCGCCCACCGAGGCGGCGAGCTTCGCGGCACTGAGGTCCTTGTCGATGACTCCGGAGACCCCGGCACAGCCCCCGTCCGCGGGCACGACCGGGATGCCGCCCCCGCCGGCGGCGACGACGATCCAGCCGGAGTCCGCGAGGAAGGAGATCATCGGGGTCTCGAGGATCTCGACGGGGTCCGGAGAGGCCACAACGCGACGCCACCCCTTGGCGCCGAAGTCCTTCCAGGTCTGACCGTGAGCGGTCATCTCCGCGGCGAAGTCCGCATCCTGATAGGATCCGACCGGCTTGACCGGGTCGGCGAACGCTGGGTCGGCGGGGTCGACGACGGTGCGGGTGACCACGGCGGCGACCTTGCTCTCCAGCCCGCGGGCTGCGAGTTCGCGTTCGAGGGCGCTGACGATCGTGAAGCCGATGGTGCCCTGGGTCTGCGCTCCGCACCAGTCGAGGCTCACGGGCGGCAGCTCGTGAGCGGAGAGTTCGTTCTTGCGCAGGATGTTGCCGACCTGCGGCCCATTGCCGTGGGTGATGACGAGTTCGTGTCCGGCCGCGGCGAGATCGGCCAAATGCACGGCTGCGGCGGCGATCGCGCGTTGCTGGGCCGACGGAGACGGATCTCCGTCGGGCCCGGTCATCGCATTGCCGCCGAGAGCGACGAGGACTCTCACAGCCAGTCGACCGCCGCAGCTGAGGCTCCGTCGACGGACAGCTGGGCATAGCCGGGTCCGCGGTCGAAGAAGGGCTCGTTCGCATCCCGGGCGGCCCGCATCTGCTCGCGCAACGCGGTCGTGGCCGCCTCGTCGGCCTCGGCACCGTCGACTCCGGCGGCATCGGCGCCGACGGATGCGCTCGGATCGGCAGTGACGACGACTCCGTAGGACCCACGAGCGCCGGCGATGCTCACCTTGCCCCAGCTGACGTCGCGGACCACCTCGGCGATCGGACGGTCGAGGGGGTCGCCCCAGCCTCCGCCGCCCGTGGTGCGGATCCGCACGACCTCACCGGCGCTGATGACCTCGGCATCGGCGAGCGCATCGATCTCACGTTCGTTCGGACCTCCCGGATCGATGGTCACTTCGAAGGGCTTGCCCGCCTTTCCGCCCTTGACGCCCCAGCACGCGAGGATCGAACGGTCGGCGATCGACATGAAGTGCCCGTCGCGCAGCATCCGGATGTGCTTCTCGTAGCCGAGGCCACCGCGGTAACGACCGGCACCGCCTGAATCGACGGCCAGACCGAGGCGTTCGACGCGGAACGGGAAACGGGACTCGGTGAATTCGGTGGGCAGGTTCCGGGAATCGGGGACGACGTGGATCGTGTCCTCGCCGTCGGAGTAGTAGCGTCCGCCGGAGCCTCCGCCGAGGACCTCGCGCATGAGGTAGTCCTTGCCGTCGCGGTCCTTGCCGTAGACCCCGGTGTAGCGGATCGTCTCCTGGTCCGCGGGCATGCGGCCGTCCACAGCTTTCGCGACTACGCCGGCGAGGACGCCGAGGAGGCGGAGGATGACGAACGTGCGTGCGTTCGTCGGTCCGGGGAACTCGGGGGTGAGCAGGGTGCCCTTCTCCGGGAAGCGCATCTCGATGAGCGGCACGATGCCCTCGTTGACGTCGAGTTCGCCCATCCGCTCGGGGGTGTCGGCGAGGTTGCGCAAGATCGGGGCGAGCCACTTCTTGAGGAAGTTTCCGCCCACATAGTCGCCGCAGTGGTTGATCGGTCCCGCGGCCTGGGCGGCGGTGCCCGTGAAGTCGACGATGAGCCGCGGTCCGTCGTCCGGTCCCCCGGTCGGCGTCTTCGTCAGCGTGATGCGCTGGGTGTGGAGCATGGGGTCCGAGACGCCGTCGTGCTCGGCATAGTCCTCCCAGACGTACTGGCCGTCGGGGATCTTCGACAGGATCTCACGGCGGTAGATCTCAGTGGAGTTCTGCAGAATCGCATCGAAGGCCGTCTCGACGGTCTCGACTCCGTAGCGGGTGAAGAGTTCCGAGAGACGACGAGCGCCCATCAGGCAGGCCGAGCACTCGGCGTCGAGATCGGCCGACAGCGAATCCGGCATCCTGGAGTTGCGCGACATGATCCGCAGTGCGGACCTGTTCGGGACCCCTTCGGACCACAGCTTGATCGGCGGGATCATGAGGCCCTCTTCGAAGACGCTCGTCGCCCCTGAGGGCATCGAACCGGGGCACGCCCCGCCGATGTCGTCGTGGTGGCCGAAGGCCTGGACGAAGCACACGACCCGTCCCTCGGCGAAGACGGGAACGGTCACGCACATGTCCGGCAGGTGGCCGATGCCGCCTTCGGATTCGTAGACGTCGTTGTGGAAGAACACATCGCCTTCGCGCATCTCCTCGATGGGGAAGTCCCGGACGACGGGGTGGACGAGTGCGGAGTACGAACGGCCGGTGAGCTTGCGCAGCTGCCGGTCGTGGATGCCGGCGCGGAAGTCATGGGCATCGCGGATCATCGGGGAGCGTGAGGTGCGCGAGATCGAGGTCTCGACCTCCATCTCCACACTGGCCAGGGTGCCTTCGACGATCTCGACGATGATCGGGTCGACGCTCGACCCTTCCGCGGTGAGGCGGTTGCCGTGCTCGTAGGCGGTCGGCAGGCCGGCCGGGTTGATCGGCGAGGCGGCGATGTAGTCGGCGAGCTCCTGGCCGGTCAGGGGCTCGGTGCGCAGCATCGAACCCGAATCGACGGCGCTCGTGTCGGCTGTGGTGGTCACTTGCTGTCCTCCTGACCGGTGGTGCGGGTGATGATGATGTTGGCCGCGCGATCGATGCGCGCGCTGAACTCGGGGTGCAGAGGCACCGTCGAACCGAACTCCTCGATGATCGCGGGCCCCGCGATCTCGTCACCGGCCAGCAGCTCCTCGCGCCAGTAGACCGGGGTGTCGACGAAGCCGTCGGCGGCGTCGAAGCAGACGGGACGCTGACCGGTCTTCGCCCTCTCGTCGAGGGCGGGCGCACCGTCGGCCGAGGCGATGCTGCGAGTCTCCGGTCGCGTGATCGGTCCGATGCCGGACACACGGAGGTTGACCCATTCGACGAACTGGTCGTCGGCGGCGGCGAAGTCGTAGCCGTAGAGCTTGCGGTGCTCGGCGTGGAAGGCTCGGGTCACCTCGTCGGCCCATTCCCTCGTGATCGCGCCCGCCGGTGCCGGGACGCGGACCTCGAAGGCCTGGCCGAAGTAGCGCAGGTCGACCGAACGGTCGAACTGGTGCGCCGCGGCGGGGAAGCCCTCACCGTCGAGTGCGGCGGCGGCCCGGTCTGTGAGTCCCGCGAAGAGATCGGCCACCTCGGCGATGTCGAGGCGGTCGTCGCGGCTGACGTGGGTCTGCACGTAGTCGTTCTTCACGTCGACGGTGAGCAGACCGTACGCCGAGACGTTCCCCGGGTCGTGCGGGACGACGACGCCGGCGAGGTCGAGGACGTCGACGAGGGTGCAGGCGAGCAGGGAGCCGGAGCCGCCGAAGGTCGCGAGCATGAAGTCACGGACGTCGAGCCCACGCTGGACGGAGATCTGGCGCAGGGCATTGGCCTGGTTCCAGGCGGAGATCTCGAGGATGCCGGTCGCCGCCTTCTCCGCGCTCAGACCGAGGCGTTCGGCGGTCCGGACGATGCCGGTCTTCGCCGCGTCGACGTCGAGCGGGATCTCCCCGCCGAGGAGGTGGGGCGGGATCCGTCCGAGGAAGACGTGGGCATCGGTGATCGTCGGCTCGGTGCCGCCGTTGCCGTAGCAGATGGGGCCGGGATCGGCTCCCGCGGACTGGGGGCCGACCTTGAGCTGGCCCTCCGGTGTGGTCCAGGCGATGGAGCCGCCGCCGGCGCCGACGGTGACGACGTCGATCATCGGGATCTTGGAAGGGTAAACGCCGACGGTGCCCTCGGTGGTCAGGGCCGGTTCTCCGTCGATGACGACGGTGACGTCGGTCGAGGTGCCGCCGCCGTCGCAGGTGAGCACCTGGTCGAAGCCCGCTTCCCGGGCGATGAGCCCGGCGCCGAGCGCACCGGCGGCCGGCCCCGAGAGCACGGTGGTGATGGGCTGGTGGACGACCTCTTCGGCGGAGAGGACCCCGCCGTTGGACTTCATGATGTAGAAGGGCAGAGCGGAGTTCTCGCCGACGCCGGTGTAGGCGTCGAGGCGTTCGTGGATGTTGTGCACGTACTTCGAGACCTTCGGTTTGACGGCCGCGTCGACGAGGGTGGTCATCGAGCGCTCGTACTCGCGGTATTCGCGCAGCACCTCGGAGCTCAGCGAGACCGTCGCCTCAGGGTGGATCTCGGTGAGGATCTCCCGCATCCTCTGCTCATGGGCAGGGTTGGCGTAGGCGTGGAGGAAGTTCACGCCCAGCGTCATCACGCCCTGATCCTTGAACCACTGGGCGACCTCGCGGGCCTGCTCCTCATCGAAGGGACGGACCTCACCGCCTTCGAAGTCGAGGCGACCGGACACGGTCTTGACGAGGTCGGCGGGGACGATGCGTTCGGGCTTGACCCAGAAATAGGAGTTGCCGTAGCCGTCGGGCACGGCCTGACGGGCGATCTCGAGGACGAACTCATAGCCTTCGGTGGTGATGAAGCCGAGACGGTCGAGCTTGCCCTCGAGCAGCTGGTTCGTCGCCACGGTCGTGCCGTGGCTGACGGCGCTGATGTGCTCCGCTGAGACCGAGTCGCCGAGCATGGCCAGCACCTTGTCGATGCCGTTGATGAACCCGTCGGCTGGGTTCGACGGCGTCGATGGAGTCTTCGTCGTCGTCAGTGTACCGGTGGATTCGTCGAATGCGACGATGTCCGTGAATGTTCCGCCGGTGTCGATGCCGATGCGGATCCGTGGAGCTTGGGGCGACATCTTCGTCCTTCCAGGTCGCGTGGGATTTGTCACCATCTTTCCCGGTGCCCACGCTGACTGAACCGGCAAGAGCTGACAAACGCGAGTGCGTCTGTTGGCGAGAGTTCACAACCGGCTCTCGCCAAGGCTGGCGCGCAGCTCCTCGGCGAGCACCTCATCGAGGCTGCGGGCCTCGCGCCCGAGGACCGCCGGGATCCCGGCGCTGCCGCAGGGCAGTCCGTAGCGGTCGTAGTAGTCGAACATCGCCGTCAGCCATGCGCATTCACGGGCGTCAATGCCGGAATCGGCGCGGGCCTCCTGGGCAGCGGTCCAGGCCGCTGGATTCGTCACCTCGAGGCCCACCTCGGCGCCGAGGACCTCGCCCGCGGCCCGAGCGACGTCCCGGACGCTGACGAGCTCCGGTCCGCCGAGCTCAAGGGTCGCGCCGAGGTGGTCCTCGGTCGTGAGCAGCCGTGCGGCCGCCTCACCGACATCGCGCAGACCGATGAGCCCGAAGGGAGTGTCGGCGCTGTAGGCGACACTGATGGCGGGCGGAGTCTCGCGCAGTCCAGGCAGGAGGTTCTCCATATAGGCGCAGGGTTGGACGATCGTGAAAGGCAGAGAGCTCCTGCGCACTCGGTCCTCGGACTCGGCCTTCGCGAGGTGGTGCGGCATCGAGGGGGCGTAGGGAGCAGCCACCGAGTGATAGACGATGCGCTCGATGCCTGCTCTGTGTGAGGAATCGAGGAGCATCTCGATGAACCCGAGTTCGTCGCTGTGCAGGTTCGGGGCCATGAGGTAGGCGGCGTGGCAGCCGCGCAGAGCAGCAGTGGGATCGGTCAGGTCCCTCCGCCCGAGAGGGACCGGTACATGGCCTGCGGCCGTCACTGCGTCTCCGATTGCGCGGCCGGTCTTCCCGGTGCCGGAGACGATGGCGACCCTTCGTGCTTCGGCTGCTCTGTTCGATGGGATCGGGGTCATGAGTGGGTTCCTTCCAAGTGCATTCCGAATTCGGCTGCGGCTTCCGGGGTGTCGACGTCGACCAGCCCGTCGCGGCCCGGCGGCAGCAGGTCCGCGCACTCGACGCTGGTGACGGCGCCGCTGCCTGAGTGGCGCTTGAGCATGGCCCGCAGCCCCTTGTCCCCGGCGGCGGCCGCGAGCGCTTCGGCGATGTGATCGCGACCGAGGGCGACGGGGTGGCCGGGGACCGCGTTCCAGTGCGCGCGGGCGAGATTTTCGGGGGCTGTCGCATCGAGCAGGCGTCCGTGGGCCTCGGCCGGGACGTCGAGCAGGTCGAGCAGTGAGATGACGACACCAGCGGCCGTGTTCGGCACCGCGCTCAGCCCAGCGTGCAGGGAGGTGCTCAGACCCTGGCGGTAGTCCGGGTTCTCGACGACTCGCGCGCCGCGAGGCACCAGACGGGACGTCTGCGCCAATGCGGGGCCGAGCACGACGATGACGTCCGGGTCGAGTCCCCGCGCGGTCGCCGCAGTCAGCATCCTCTCGACCTGCGCGGTCAGCAGCGCGGTGCCGTCCCCGTACCGCAGCAGTGCCTTCGGCCCGCCCATCCGAGTACCGCTGCCGGCAGCCAGCAGAAGAAGACTCGCCTCATTCACCTGCTCCATGTGCCCAGACTGGCACCACTTCCGCCGATGTGCCACTGCACATCTCACCAAAGACGGTCCCAGCCCGTCGTCAGATCTCGTGGTACCGAAAGGACGTCTCCGGGCGTATCGCACCCGGCATCGCGGACCGTGGCTTCATGCGCCCTCTGATGCGACCTGGCCAGCATAATGGCGACCACACAGGACTGGTTGGCTGAAGACTTAGACGACTCAAGCGCCGCCAGATCTCACGGCGTCCGACGCCGCAGAGTGAGCGAGCCGACGATGACGGCACCGACGATCCAGCAGGCGATGAAGAGCACCCGCAGCCAGATATAGGCATTGTCCTCATCTCCGGTCGAGACCGCCCCGAGCGCGTCGATCGCGTGTGACAGCGGCAACCAGTCGCCGATGACCTCGAGCACATCGGGCAGCTGATCGCGCGGGAGGAAGATCCCGCCGAGCAGGATCTGCGGGAACACGAACACGGGCATGAACTGCACGACCTGGAACTCCGTGCGGGCGAACGCGCTGGCCAACAGCCCCAACGCCGTGCCGAGCAGAGCATCGGCGATCGCGACGACGAAGAGCAGTCCGACCGAGCCCTCGATCTCAAGCCCGCACACCAATGTTGCGTACCCGACGGCCACGGCCGTCTGCGCCACGGCGAGGAGACCGAACGCCAGGGTGTATCCGAGGATGAAGTCGCCGCGTCCCAACGGCATCGACAGCAGACGCTCGAGCGTTCCGCTGCGGCGTTCGCGCAGTGTGGCGATGCTCGTGACGAGGAACATGACGATGAAGGGGAAGAGCGCAAGCATCGCCGGCCCGATGTCGGCGAACACTTCGGTCTCGTCGAAGATCCACGCCACCAGGCCGATGAGCAGACTGGGCACGATGAGCAGCAGTGCGATCGTACGCGGATCGTTGCGGATCTGAGCGAGGACGCGCCCCGTCGTCGCCAGGGTGCGCATCGGGTTCATCGCCTGCCTCCTCTGTCCCCGGCATGGCCTCGTCGCCCATGCCCCCGCTTCCCTGGTCCGTCGACTTCACGCGAGAGCAGATGAGTCCCCGAACTCCGCCGCCCGGCCGATCCCCGACCGGTCGTGTCCCTGTCGATGATGTCGAGGAACGCCTCTTCCGCCGAGGCGGCCCCCGTGGTCGCGAGCAGATCGCGCGGCGTCGTATCGGCGATGATCGCGCCCTCACGCATGAGCAGGAGACGATCGCACCGAGTGGCCTCATCCATGACATGGCTCGAGACGAGCAGCGTGGTCCCCTCCTCGGCGAGACCGCGGAAGAGGTCCCACAGGTCGGCCCGCAGCACAGGGTCGAGGCCCACGGTCGGCTCATCGAGGACCAGCAGGTCCGGGGATCCGAGCATCGCCGCGGCCAAGGACACCCGATTAGCCTGACCGCCCGAGAGCGTCCGAGCCAGCTGATCGGCCTGGTCGATGAGATCCGTGCGCTCGAGCACCCGGTCGACATCGGTTTTCGGAGCGCCCTGCACGCGGGCGAAGTAGCGCAGATTCGCCCGCACGCTGAGGTCCTCGTAGATGCTCGCCGACTGAGTCATGTACCCGACCCGATGCCGCAGATCCGCCGACCCGGCGGGCCGACCCAGCACCTGTACCCGCCCGCCTGCGACGATCTGGACTCCGACGACGGCTCTCATCAGCGTCGTCTTCCCGCTGCCGCTGGGCCCGAGCAGGCCGACGACAGCGCCCCTGGACACATCGAGGTCCAAGGAGTCGATGACGGTCCGACGGCCCCTCCGGATCGTCAGTCCTCGTGCGTCCACCGACTTATTCATCATGTGCTGAATATGACATCCGAGAGTGCTCCGGTCAAGAGTTGTCACCGACAGTTCTCATGACTGCTGCCCCATCGCCGATGAGCGGCAGCTGCGCTGAAGCCGTTCGGGCTCAATCCGCGTCGCTGACCCCGTCGAGATGCCCCTGCACCGCGGGCGACAGGCGTGCAGTGAGATCGTCGACGGACATCGACGCCAGCGGTTCGAGTTCGAGGACATGGCGGAACATGAGCGCACCCGCCATCTGAGTGAGGACGAGCGTGGCCCGCAGGTCCGCCTCGGCACGGTCGACGCCGCTGTCCTCGATCCTCCCCGCCACTGCTCCTTTGAGCTCGCGCAGCAGAAATTGTCTGATCAGGCGGCCGGCCGCCGAATCGCTGACCGCAGAACGCAGAACGGACACCCCGATCGACTTCACGCTCGAGTGTTCCCAGGCGCTGAGCACCGTGTGCACGAGAGACTCGCCGAGGCGGTCGTCCGATACGTCGAAAGCCGAGCGGATGATGCGATCCGGTCGAACGGGAAGCCTGACCACCTCGGCGAAGAGGCCGGCCTTGGACTCGAAGTAGTGGTGGACGAGCGCGGAGTCGACCTGGGCACGGCGGGCGATGCCGCGCAAAGATGCCTTGTCATAGCCCTTCTCGGCGAATTCGGCGCCAGCGGCGTCGGTGATCGCGGCTCGCGCGTCACTGCTGCCCGCCTTGCGCGGGCGCCCCCTCCGGCGGGGCCCCGGGTTCAGATCCGCCATGGTTCCCAGAGTATCGTGAGACCAAGCTGCAAAAGGTCTGCACAACAATCCGCCGAGCCCGGCAAAGGTCTGGGAAACGGGCCTCTGTTTGGTCAGAACCACCTCGGCGGGGGTCCTAGCGTGGATATAGCAGCAGTCGTATGAAAGGTTTTTCGGTTCACATGTTCAGGCAGTCGTCGAAGTTGGCCAATGTCCTCTATGACATTCGGGGACCCGTCCTCGAAGAGGCCCAGGCGATGGAAGCCGCCGGGCACACGATCCTCAAGCTCAACATCGGCAACCCCGCCCCGTTCGGTTTCGAAGCCCCCGAGGCGATCGTCCAGGACATCGCCGCGAACCTGCCGGTGACGCAGGGATATTCCGACTCGCGGGGAATCCTCTCCGCCCGCCGTGCGGTCGTCCAGTACTACGAGACTCGCGGCATCCACAACCTCGGCACCGACGAGGTCTTCCTCGGCAACGGGGTCAGCGAACTCATCACCCTGAGCCTCCAGGCGCTGTGCAACCCGGACGACGAGATCCTCGTCCCCGGTCCCGACTATCCCCTGTGGACCGCCTCGGTGGCACTGTCCGGCGGCACCCCGGTCCACTACCGCTGCGCAGAAGAAGACGCCTGGCAGCCGGATCTGGCAGATCTCGAATCCCGGATCACCGAACGCACCCGCGGAATCGTCGTCATCAACCCGAACAACCCGACGGGCGCGGTGTACTCGAAGGAGACGCTGCAGAAGATCGCCGACATCGCCCGCCGTCACGGCCTCATCGTCTTCTCCGACGAGATCTACGAGAAGATCACCTACAACGGCGTCGAACTGGTCAACATGGCCACGCTCACCGGCGACGACGTGCTGTGCCTGACCTTCTCGGGTCTGTCGAAGGCCTACCGGGTCGCCGGCTACCGTTCCGGCTGGCTGGCGATCACCGGACCGCTGAACGAGGCGCACAGCTACCTCGAGGGCATCAAACTGCTGGCGAATATGCGCATGTGCTCGAACGTGCCGGCACAGCACGCCATCCAGGCGGCCCTCGGCGGGAAGCAGTCGATCGACGATCTCGTCCTGCCGGCCGGCCGCCTCGGCCAACAGATGCAGGTCGCCTACGAGGGGCTCAACTCGATCGACGGGGTCTCGGCACACCGGGCCGACGGAGCGCTGTACATGTTCGCGAAGCTCGATGTCGAGAAGTTCGGCATCACCGATGACGAGCAGTTCGCCCTCGATTTGCTGCGCGAACAGAAGATCCTCGTCTCCCACGGCACGGCCTTCAACTGGCCGAAACCGGACCATTTCCGGCTCGTCACCCTGCCCTCGGTCGAGGTGCTCACCGAGGCGATCGAACGCCTCGACACGTTCCTCTCCGGTTACCGGCAGGTCGCTCCGACGACGTGTGAACTGCCCATCGTGCGCGAGCATGAGGTGCGCGGAGCCGCAGCCGCCGGCTGACGGCGACGACCGATCGGGCGAATCATCCGTCCGATGCCGGGTGCGGCAGAGGCACCGAGCCCCTGCGACACTGGTCTCATGACAGAGATCGATGATGAGTCGGGGACCGTGTCCGCGGCCGCCGTGGCCGAGATCGTCAGAGCCCTCTCCCGCGGAGTCGATCTCGACCGCGCTGCCCTGGCCCGCGGCCTCGAGCACCACCCCAACCTCATCGACTCCTTCTCCGACCTCTCGGCGACCATGACCCGGTGGAAGCAGAAGGATCGCGAGCGTTCGGCCCTGCTCGAAAGCGCCTCGGAGCTCATCCGTGTGCGAGACACCGAGAAGCTGCTGCAGAAGCTCGTCGATCGTGCCCGAACACTCATCGGATGCGATATCGCCTACCTCTCCCAGTACTATCCGGAGACCGACGACCTGCGTGTTCAGGCCAGTCGCGGAGCGATCTCGGCGAATCTCAAAGAGCTGCGGGTACCTCCCGGCGTCGGACTGGCAGGACAGGTCGTGCGCGATCGCGCCGCACAGTGGACGTCGAACTACGATCTGACCCGACTGCCTCACGAAAGACGCGTCGACTCCGCGGTGAAGGCCGAGCGCATGGAATCGCTCCTCGGAGTGCCGATGGTCGTCGACGGCGAAGTCCTCGGCGCCCTCTTCGCCGCCAACCGCTACCCACATGACTTCACCACCGACGAGATCACCCTGCTGTCGGCTCTCGCGGACCACGCTTCCGTGGTGCTGAAGACGGCGCAGCTGATGGGAGACCTCGCAGAGGCGGCCCAGGCCTCCGCGGAAGCCGAGGAGACGGCAGCCGCGCAGGCCAGCACCCTCCGACGGCTTGTCGAGGTCGAGGAGCAGCTGACGCAGCTCGTGCTGCAGGGACGAGGAGTCCCGGCAGTTCTCGACGCCATCTCCGAATTGCTCGAGGCCGACGTGATCGTCGTCGACAGCGGACGCCTCGGGGCTCCGAGCTTCCCCGCCGATGAGGCGTTCTTCGACGGCATCACGGTGGACAATGCCGACGTCCGAACGGCGCTGAGCCACAGCCGAGCCACGGGCCGAAGCGCACAGGTCGCTGGTGCACAGCACCTGTACGTCGCCTCGGTGGCGTCCCACCGCCGACAGCACAGCGGACTGTTCGTCCGTTTCAACGACGAACCGGCGGACGGCGACGCGAACATCGTCGCCCAGGCGGCGCAGACGCTCGCGCTCATCCGAATGAACGAACAGGCCCGGGCCGATGCCGAGAACCGGGTCCGCGGAGAACTCGCAGTCGACATCATTGCCGGCACGCGTGATCTCAGTGAACTCGAGGCCCGCTCCCGAACCGGCAGCTTCAGTCTCTCCGGCCCGTGGAGACTGATGACGATTCAGGGCGACATCGAAAACGATGACCGCATCGGCGCGCGCCTGGTCCGCGTGGAGCCGCGCATCCTCATGACGCAGCGGTCCCCCGGGATCACGGTGCTCCTCCCCAGCGCCGTGATCCGCGACAGGCCCACCTTGGAGACCCTGTTCGAAGAGTCGGGCGCCCTCGACAGTTCGCTGGTGATCATCTCCGACACCGATTACGACCGGAAGCAGCTGCGCACTGCCGAGGACGAAATGTGGTCGTGCATCCGCATCCTCAATTCCCTCGGCATCAGCGAAGGAATCTTTCCCACGGAGGACTTCGCGCCTTACACCGCAATGTTCGGCACCGCGCCGGAGCAGGCGGAGAGATTCATGCAACGGATGCTCGAGCCGCTGCGCCGATGGGACCGAGCCCATTCAGCCGAGCTGCTCTCGACGCTGCGGGAGTATTTCGAGTCCGGCATGAACATCCGCAGAACCGCGACTCAGATGTCAGTGCATGTCAACACCGTCAAGCAACGGCTGGAGAGAGCCGATCTCGTGCTCGGTCAGGAGTGGAGGGCACCGGAGCGGGCGTTCCGCCTCCAGGTCGCGCTCCGCTTGGACAAACTGAAGTCATGCTTCTAAGCCTCCATGTCTGGAACAGCCATAGCTGAGCGACATTCACGTCCGAAACGGACATGGCAGATTCGCGCGTGCATTGTTTGACTGATCTCTGCGGAGGAACTCCGACTGACGGCCGATGTCGGCCGAAGACGACCTGACTGGAGACTTACGATGGCAGAGAACAGCCGAATTGCCGACTTCCGAAACATGTCGGTCGACGAGCGCAGGAAAGCCGTTGCAGCCTCGACCGGGCTCGACGCCGAACTGTTCAGCCAGCTCGATGCGGACGCCTTCGGCCCAGAAGCCGCCGCCAACCTCAGCGAGAACATCTTCGGCGTGTTCTCGCTTCCTCTCGGGGCAGCCACCAACTTCACGATCAACGGCACCGACGTGCTCGTACCCATGGCGACCGAAGAGGCCTCGGTCATCGCCGCCGCCAGCAACGCAGCACGGATGGCACGACCTCACGGCGGCTTCTTCACAAGCTCGACCGAGCCCGTCATGCAGGCACAGATCCAGCTCATCAACGTGGCGGACCCACAGGCCGCGCGCACACGTGTTCTCGAACGCCAAGCAGAGATCATCGACCTGGCCAATGCGCAGGACCCCAAGCTCGTCGCGGTCGGCGGCGGAGTCAAGGGCATCGAGGTCCGCCTCGTCGAGGCGCGGACGACGACATATGTTCTCGTCCACCTCCTCGTCGATGTCCGAGACGCAATGGGGGCGAATGCGGTCAACACGATGGCTGAGGCGGTCTCCGGAACCGTGGCAGCGATCGCCGGAGGTGACGCACTCCTGCGCATCCTCACCAACAAGGCGGACCGTCGACTGTCTCGGGCACGGGCAGTCTTCGACAGGGATCTGCTCGGCGGAGACGACGTCATCGACAACATCCTCCATGCCTACGAACTCGCCGCAGCCGATCCCTATCGAGCGGCCACTCACAACAAGGGCATCATGAACGGCATCTCCGCGGTCGTCCTCGCCACCGGGAACGACACCCGCGCGGTCGAAGCCGGAGCGCACTCACATGCGCTCGTCGACGGCCGCTACTCTTCTCTTTCGACGTTTGAGAGGAATGCCGACGGCGACCTGGTCGGCACCCTCGAGATGCCCATGCCGGTCGGCCTCGTCGGGGGCGCCACCAAGGTCCATCCCGCCGCGCGCGCAGCTCTGCAGATCGCCGAGGTGGCGAGCGCACAGGATCTCGCCGAGATGATCGTCGCCGCCGGCTTGGCGCAGAACCTCGCGGCACTGCGAGTTCTCGCCACCGAGGGCGTGCAGCGCGGACACATGTCACTGCATGCGAAGAACCTCGCTGCCTCTGCCGGAGCGAACGCCGGGGAGACCGCGATCATCGTGGACCGCCTGATCGAAGAGAAGGCATTCCGGTTCGACAGGGTCCAGTCCATCCTCGACGAACTCCGCGCCGGTGGGTCGCGATGACGGCACAGCTTCCACAGCAGTTCGCGCCGTCGGACCTGCCGACCGAGGTCAGTGTCTGCGAAGTCAGCGCTCGAGACGGTCTGCAGTCGCAAGCACGCACACTTCCTGTCTCAACCCGGCTCGAACTGATCCGGCGGCTCTCCGGTGCCGGCCTGAAGACCATCGAAGCCGGAAGCTTCGTCTCTCCGCGAGCCGTTCCCCAGATGGCCGACACCCGATCGGTGCTCGCAGAGCTCGACCTGGACTCCGATATCGCGTTCCCCGTCCTCGTCCCGAACCGGAGGGGTCTCGATGATGCCGTCGCGGCGGGAACGAAGGATGCCTCGGTCTTCATCAGCGTCACCGAATCGTTCTCGCAGGCCAACCTCGGCGGTTCCCTCAAACACACCACCGACCGCAGCCTCGAGGTGGCACGAGCGGCGACTGCGGCGGGCCTGCGGGTGCGCGGCTATCTGTCGATGGTCTTCGGGGACCCCTGGGAAGGCACGGTCGATCCTGAACGCGTCGCGACAGCTGCGCGTCGCCTCGTCGATGCGGGCTGCCTGACGATCTCGCTCGGCGATACCATCGGAACCGCGACTCCCGGTCATGTGACCGCTGTTCTTGATAGCCTGGTCGGCGCCGGGATTCCGATCGATCGGATCGCCCTGCACACCCACAACACCTATGGCCAGGCGCTTGCGAATGTCTACTCCGCGCTTCAAGCAGGTGTCAGTCAGTTCGACGCATCGGCAGGAGGGATCGGTGGCTGCCCATTCGCCCGCACCGCCTCCGGAAACCTGGCGACCGAGGATCTTCTCTGGATGCTCCAGGGTCTGGGCATCTCGACCGGCGTCGACATCGACGCCGTGGCGACGGTCAGCCAGTGGCTGGGCGAGCAGCTCGGCATTCCGCTTCCATCCGCAACATCCTCGGCCGTCCTAGGCCGGTAGTTCCATCGTTCACGTTCCCGACAGCCGTCGGCCGACAGAAGGCAGGCAATGATGCCGCAATTGCTCGAGGTGTGGAATGACACCGTCGACCCCAGACATCTCATCGGCGGTATCGCCATAGCCGTCGGGACGGCAGTCCCGGCCTATCTCATCGCCGATCATCTCTTCGCCGCCGGAGGAGACGAAGCGCTGGGTCACTCCTATGCGCTCCTCGTCGGCGTCGTCGGCTGCATCGTCGGCGCCGTGATCTCCGGGCTCCTGTTCAAACCCAAGAGAGTGATCACCACCTCGGCAGCCGACACCCGCAGCCGCCAGGAGATCATCGACGAGGTCGTCGAGGAATACGGGGATCTCGGTGACCCCCGCGACCTCGGTCCGGCGGTTCAAGCCGAAGTCCGAGCCCTCGGTCTCTTCGACGCCCTCGTCGACAACCATGAGGCGCGCGCCCAGGAGAAGGGTGGGCACCAGTGACTGCGGAACTCATCGAACCGATCCTGTGGGCGGTCGGGATGGCGCTGCTGGCCGGGGTGCTCTTCACCGGAATCGGATTGATCTCGGGCACGGACGAGACGGCGATCGTGGCACCGCTGGCGCTGCTTGTCATCCTCATCGGGGTGCCGCCTGCCGGGGTGATCGCCTTCTTCCTCGCCGCGATCATCGCCAAACACATCTCCCACGCCGTACCGACGACTCTCCTCGGAATCCCCGGTGACACCACAGCGGTGCCGATGCTGCGTGAGGCGCAGCTGCTGAGGTCGCTCGGAATCCCGCATATCGCATTGCAGAAGGCGATCTCCGGTGGAGTCGTCTCGGTGGCCATCGCCATTCCGCTGTCGATCGTGTTCGCCCTCGTACTCACCCCATTCGCCGAGGCGATCGGCGCTGCCGCGCCCTGGATCTTCATCGCCGCGGCCGTCCTCGTCGCCTACACCTCGAAGGGCAAGCTCGCTGCGATCGCCGGGCTCATCCCGTTCGTCCTGCTCATCGTCGGCCTCCAGGCCTTCATCATGGAGCAGAAGGAAGCGACGTTCACCACTTCGTTCTTCCTCGGCATCGCCACCGGACCGCTCATCTTCGACCTGTTCGCCGCGCTCTCCCCCGTCGGACGCCGCTCGATGCAGCAGTCGGGCAAGCGGGAATTCAACCTTGCCCCCGACGTCCGGCCCGCAGGGGGATCGAGGATGCCGAACCCCTTCAAGGTGCTGACCGGAAAGCAATTGGCATACACCAGCGGTTCAGCGGCGATCACCAGCGCGACCTTCGTCTTCTCCCCCGTCGCCATGGCTGTGCTCATGGGCGAGATCGTCGGAAGCCGGGTCAAGAACGGGTACGAACGACTCACCACCGTCATCACTGTCCGCAACGGAACCACAGAGTCGACCTACATCGCCGAGACTCTCATCCCGCTCATCGCGATCGGCCTGCCGCTGTCACCGATGGCGGCCGGTCCCGCAGGACCGCTGTTCAACGCTCCTCCCGTCTATACCCTCGATGCTGAGGCGGGAACGACGAACAATCTCCACGACCTGCTCACGACCGGTGAGTTCGCTCTCTTCTCCGTCATCGCGGCGATCATCGCCGTCGCCATCGCCTACCCCTTCGTGATGACGAACGCCCATCGGGCGGCGACCTGGGTGATGAAGTCGGTCTCCCACGAAGCGATCATCGCCGGCTTCGCCGCGCTCATCTGCGTCATCTGCCTCTATGAAGGCGGACTGTTGGCTCTGGGCGTGACGCTCACCGTCGGACTCGTCGGCGGCCTGTTCAACCGGTTCATCGGCATGCACGCGGGAGTTCAGTTCATGGGCTACTACGTCGCCGTGCTCACCGTGCCCGCACTCCTCGCCCTGTGAGTGACCGCGCGAATCCGACGATCGTCAGCAACCGCCGTCTGTGGTCACTGCGCCGAGGGAAATCGGCAGAAATGGACTCCCCGCCTCGGCGCAGTGACCACAAACGGACCTGGGCCATGGGTTCGGTCCGGATTCGCGCAATCACCGCCACTGCCGGGTGACGGTACGAACGTCGGCGACCACCTCGGCGATGGCGGCGTTATGCGCATCCACGATCGGATCGTGGCGGGTGCGCACCGGCGACTGTGCGGCACGCGACACGAGCAGCACATCGCGGCGACAGTCGCTCAGCGGCATCGGGATGACCTCGATGTCCGGGTCGGTCGACAGCGAGGACTCGGGGATCATCGCCACCGCCAATCCCGCCGAGATCATCCGGTTGATGGCCGCATAGTCATCCATCCGCATTCCCACCCGGGGTTCGAACCCCGCGCTCAGACAGAAGGAGCGGACCACCTCGTCGATGGCGTCACCGGGGTCGATGCTGAACGCCCAGGTCTGTGAGACGAGTGCCTTGAGGTCCGGCAGCCCGTGGTCGTCCACGCCGATCGGGCCGATGGACTTCGGCACGCACAGGAACAGCCTCTCCGAATACAGGTGGGCGGCGGTGAGCGTCGTCGGAATCCACGTCCGATCGAGATCGGTCGACACGAGCAGTGCGAGGTCGAGGTCACCGGATTCGAGCCGGGAGACGAGCTTCGCGTGCTCGTCCATCGTCACGTCCAGGGCCGCGGTGAGGACATCCGTCCGGTCGCCGGCGACCGCCTCATCACGGGTCTGCCACCTGGGGCGGACCTGCAGCTGATCGTGCAGGCGCGGGATGACACGGGCACCGACCGTCGGCACGGCCCCGATGCGCACCGGCACCGCCTGGGATTCCCGCCAGAGGGCCACCTCGGCACCGAGCCGCTGACACAGACCGAGGATCTCCACGGCCCGGGTCACCACGAGGTTGCCCACGGTCGTCGGCTGCGATCCGCGCGGTGTGCGATCGAGCAGAGTGGCGCCCAGTGCCCGCTCAAGATTGCGCAGATGGTGGTTGACCGTCGGCTGGCTCCACTGCAGCTGCGCGGCGGCCGCGGCCACGGATCCGGTCTCGGCGACGGCACGCAGAGCGGTGAGCCCGCGAGTATCCAGAGGTCCCATTGCTCTCCCCCATTGAGTTCAATACTGACTATAGAGCAAGGGAGGAAAGTTGCTATTCTCTCGGACCTGCTCGCCTCCTTAATCTGGACGCATGACCGTGCACCAGGACTCCCCCATGCCCCCGGCCCCGCACACCTCCTCGGGGTCACCGACGCATCCCGCCCTCACGCAGTCCCGCGCACCCTATGCCGAAGCTCTGGCACACGCGGCCGACCGCAACTCGCTGTTCCTGTCCACCCCAGGACACGGAGGCACGACTGAGGGCATCTCCGCAGGTCAGGCCGAATTCTTCGGCGAGCACACCCTCTCCCTGGACATCCCCCCGCTCTTCGACGGCATCGACCTCGGCGTCGATACCCCGAAGGACGAAGCCCTGCGCCTGGCCGCCGAGGCCTGGGGCGCCCGCCGCACCTGGTTCCTCACCAACGGCTCCTCGCAGGGCAACCGCATGGCCGCCCTGGCCGTCGGCACCCTCGGGTCCGGCGTCGTCGCCCAGCGCAGCGCGCATTCGAGCTTCATCGACGGCATCGTGCTGGCCGGACTCAACCCCGGCTTCGTCTACCCCAACGTCGACGAGGTCAACGGCATCGCCCACGGCGTCACCCCCGACGCCCTGCGCCGGGCCATCCGCAGTCATCCCGAGCCGGTGACCGCCGTCTACCTCGTGACCCCGAGCTACTTCGGTGCCGTCGCCGACGTCGAAGCCCTCGCCGAGGCGGCTCACGAATCGGGTGCGGCACTGATCATCGACGCCGCCTGGGGCGCCCACTTCGGCTTCCACCCGGACCTGCCGGCCTCCCCCGTCACCCAGGGCGCCGACATCGTCATCATGAGCACGCACAAACTCGCGGGCTCGCTCACTCAGTCCGCGCTGCTCCACCTCGGTGACACCGAGTTCGCCGATCGTCTCGAACCGGCGCTGGCCCGCGCCTTCATGATGACCGCCTCCACGAGCGAGAACGCGCACCTCATGGCCTCGATCGACCTGGCCCGCCGCGAACTCATGACCTCGACCGAGGCGATCACGGATTCGCTGGAGAACATCCGCCAGATCCGCGCGCAGATCGAGGCGACCGACCGCTACCACCTGCTCTCCGGCGAGTTCCTCGGCCATGCCGACGTCGTCGACATCGACCCGTTCCGCCTGCCCATCGACATCACCGCCACCGGCCTCGACGGACACACCGTCCGCAAGCGCCTGGCCGAGGAGTTCGACATCTTCCCCGAGATGTCGACGGCGACCACCCTCGTCGCACTCATCGGCATCGGAAAGTCCCCGGACATCGGCCGCCTCATCGATGCCCTGGAGACCCTGCGCCTCGAAACCGCGGACTCCGCCTCGGCGACGAGCCCGGCAGCCGCCCTCCCGCCGCTGCCCACGGCCGGCCGGCTGGCGATGACCCCGCGTGAGGCGTATTTCGCCGATTCCGAACTCGTCACCGCCGCCGAGGCGGTCGGACGGGTGAGTGTGAGCTCGCTGGCTGCGTACCCGCCCGGGATCCCCAATGTGCTGCCCGGTGAGGAGATCACCGGCGAGACCATCGGCTTCCTCCAGGCCGTGGCGGCGAGCCCCTCCGGTCACGTCCGCGGCGCCGTCGATCCCGGCCTCGAAACCTATCGCGTCGTCAGGTACTGATCGATCAGCGCTCCGTCAGCACTCCGTCAGCGCTCCGGCCGATCCCGATGTCCTCGGGCGACAACGTCACTGGACAAGGGGCACTGCGAATTAGGCTATATCCTTGTTGCGTATCTTCTGGACCACTGGACGGATTCCAACGAAGGCAACTGCCCGCGGGTGCATTCGGCGTGAACTGTGTCACAATTTTTATTGACATGCTTTCACCGCCACGTAAGGATGTTCTGCATTGTCGAAATTCGACAGCAACTGCCGCGCAGAGTTCGCTCCATTCCGGCGACTCGGCACTGCAACTTGCCCAGCAGCAGCTGAAACGAGGAACCACTGATGCCAGAGGCCCACGACAGACCCGCGCAGACAGACAAGAAGCCGACCCGCAGGGAACGGCGTGCGATCAAGAAACAGAAGCGGTTCGAGGCCGATGACTGCATCGTCGTCGAAACAAAATCGATCCGCACCGCCATCGGCGGCACCACAGTCGGCAACTTCATGGAATGGTTCGACTTCGGTGTCTACGGCTACCTGGCCGTGACGATGACCTCGGTCTTCACCGAAGGCATGGATCGACAGATGGGTCTGCTCGTGACCCTCCTCGGCTTCGCCGTGTCCTTCCTCGTCCGCCCGCTCGGCGGCATGGTGCTCGGACCGCTCGGCGATAAGATCGGACGACAGAAGGTCCTGTTCTTCACGATGGCCACGATGGCCACCGCCACCGCCCTCATCGGCGTCCTGCCGACCGCGGCCCAGGTCGGCCTGTGGGTGATCGTCCCCCTCTACCTGCTCAAGATGATCCAGGGCTTCTCCACCGGCGGCGAGTACGCCGGTGCCACCACGTATGTCTCCGAGTTCGCTCCGGACAAGTCCCGCGGCTACTGGGCCTCCTGGCTCGATGTCGGCTCATACCTCGGCTTCGCCGCCGGTGCCGGAACCGTGGCCATCACAACAGTGGTCACCACGTCCATCAACGGCGAGAACGCCATGCTCGACGGTGGTTGGAGGATCCCGTTCCTCATCGCCATCCCGCTCGGTGCCGTCGCCATCTGGTTCCGTCTGAAGATCCCGGAGACCCCGAGCTTCGAGTCGAGCGAGGAAGCCGGACGCGACGTCAAGGTCAAGGACGACAAGTACGCCCGCCACGGTCTCATCGGCGTCGTCCGCCACTTCTGGAAGGAGATCCTCATCGGCATCGCCGTCGTCGCCGGCTCCCAGACGGTCGGCTACGCACTGACGAGCTTCATGCCCACCTATCTGGAAGAGACCGTCAAGGTCTCGAACGTCCAGGCCGCCGTGGCCACGATCCCGGTCCTCGTCATCATGTCGCTGTGCCTGCCGCTCATCGGCAGGCTCTCCGACAGGCTGGGACGCAAGTTCGTCTTTCTCGCGGCCGCGATCATGACGATCGTCCTCATCGTTCCCGCGTTCGCCGTCATGCAGATCGGTGAGATGTGGGCGGTGATCGTGGCCCTGTTCATGGTCGCCCTGCCCGCCGGGTTCTACATCGCGTGCCTGGCCTCGACGCTGCCGGCTCTGTTCCCGACCGCGTCGCGCTACGGTGCGATGGGGCTGACGTTCAACCTCGGCGTCTCCCTGTTCGGCGGCACCACGCCGCTGTTCGCTCAGGCACTCATCGACCTCACCGGCAACTCGTACATGCCCGCGTTCTACATCATGTTCTTCTCGGTCGTCGCGCTCGTCGCCGTGCTGCTCATGAAGGAATCGGCACACAGGCCGCTGCCCGGCTCGTTCCCGACGGTGAACACCCACGAAGAGGCCGAGGAGCTGGCACGGACCCAGGCGGACAACCCGGACATGGACATCGATTCCATGCCGATCGTCGACATCGACCCCGACAAGGCACCTGCCTGATCGAGGTGAGAACCTGATCGGCTGCGATGCCAGATCGAGTGCAGAAGAAGCTGGGCCGTTCCGTTTCCGGGCGGCCCAGCGTCGTTTCTCGGTGCGGTTCGTAGGCGTGGGCAGGCAGCCAAGGCTATTTCGGCACTGTCTTCTCTGAACTCCTCACGTTCCTCCCTGTGCAGTTGAGAAAAAGGTGTGCCGATTCGCCAGGTCGCATCGATGCAACGGCGCCGCAATCGCCTCGTTCAAGCCGCAGCGCGTCTGTCGAAAGGTGCAAGGCTCGACAGTGACGACTCAGCCTTCGGCGTCCGTCGTGGCCGGGAACCGTTTGAAGAAGTAGAGGTTCGACGTCACGAGCTCGGCCACCTCGGCGGAGTCTCCCGCTTCGATGAGATCGACGATTCTCGGCAGCTCGCCGGCCGAGTCCACTGCGACGGCCCCGATGTGGTCCTGTTGCCGGTAGAGGCGGGACTGATCGCGCAGGCGCAGACTGATCGATGCCGCCCGCCCGCCGAGACCGAACTCGAGCAGAGCCTCGTGAAACCGGCGGTCCTGCGTGTAGAACTCCGCGAATTCGCCGGCCACGGCGGCGGCGACAGTCGCCTCGGCGAAATCTCGCAGTCGTGCGATCGCCTCGGCCTTGGTCGCTGTTTTCATCGCCCAGATCGGCCCTGCATTCGCCCCGCCTGCTTCGCCGTCAGCGTCCGCCGCACGGCCGACGATGTCATCGCTGCCCGCCTCGGCCAGGCTGCGGGCGGCCGGAACGGCGAGAAGGACGCGGATGGCGATGATCTCCTCGAGGTCCGCCTCGGTGATCGTGACCAGGCGGAAGCCGCGATTGGGCACGGCTTCGACGGTCCCTTCGGTCACGAGCGCCATCATCGCCTCACGCACCGGGCTGAGCGAGATGCCGAGCTGCTTGGCGAGGCCAGCAGCGGAGTAGATGCGATCCTCCGCGAGCTCACCTGCGGTGATGGCATCGCGGATGATGCCCAATGCCTGCTCGCGCAGCGATTCGGCCTGCGGTCTCACTCGCTCCATCTCACACACCCCTTCGAATCGCGGTCGGCCCGCCGGCTCGATCTCTGAGCCCCGATCTGCTCGCCGACTATTGACAGCATAACCGCGAGATCGCACCATTGACGTAGGTAGTCGGTAATCGATTACCCACCTCGACTCCTCACCGGAGTCGTTCCCACAATGACGTTCCTGCAACGAAGGAGGAACCCATGACTGCCGAACCCGCACCCGGCACATCTGCACCGACCACGCCCGCGGCGAAAGCGTCCGCCGATCCGCTGCTCCAACCGTTCACGCTGGGGCCGGTGCAACTGAAGAACCGCATCGTGTCCACTGCCCACGAACCCGCCTACACGGAACTCGGCATGCCCAAGGACCGCTACCGCCTCTACCATCGGGAGAAGGCACGTGGTGGAGTCGGCCTGACGATGACCGCAGGTTCGGCAACAGTCTCCAAGGACTCCCCCGCCGCCTTCGGCAACGTCGATCTCTCCACCGACGAGGTCATTCCGTGGCTGGCCGCGATCGCCGAGGACTGCCACGCCGAGGGCACTGCGGTGATGATCCAGCTCACGCATCTGGGGCCGCGGAACTCGAACTTCACTGCCGACTGGCTGCCGCTGATCTCAGCCGGCCGCCATCGCGAGCCGACTCATCGTTCGTTCACGAAGGCGATGGAGGACTTCGACATCGAGCGGGTCGTCGACGACTTCGCCGCGGCCACGGCGCGCGTGAAGGCGGCCGGCTTCGACGGGCTCGAATTCCTCCATACCGGACACCTCATCGACTACTTCTTCGCCTCCCGATTCAACGACCGGGACGACGAGTACAACGGAGACCTCTCAGCCCGCCTGCGGTTCCCCCTGCGCATCATCGACGCGATGCGCAAGGAGTCCACCGGAATGGCGCTGGGCGTGCGCATGTCAGTGCTCGAGCAGGTCGCCGAAGGCACGTCCGAGGAGCAGGCCATCGAGGCACTCACGGAATATGCGGCCCACGGCATCGACTTCCTCAACCTCAATGTCGGGACGATCAGCTCTGACCGGGAACTCGCCGAGGCGATCCCGGGCATGGGCACACCCTCGGCACCTTGGCTCGAAACCTGCCGACGCATCCGTGAGGCCATCGATCTCCCCGTTCTCCACGCCGCGCGCATCGCTGACGCTCCGACCGCCCGCTTCGCGATCGAGGACGGCTGCCTCGACCTCGTCGGCATGACCCGAGCACAGCTGGCCGATCCGTATCTGGTGACGAAGATCGAGGAGAAGCGCGAGGATGACATCCGGCCCTGCGTGGGTGCGAACATGTGCCTCGACTCCATCTACACCTCGGGAGCGGCGACCTGCATCCACAACCCGGCCAGCGGCCGGGAGGCGGACCTGCCGCAGGAGATCCCCCACGACGTCGAGACCGGATCCAAGCATGTCGTCATCATCGGTGCCGGTCCCGCCGGGCTCGAAGCCGCCCGCGTCGCCGCCGTGCGCGGGCACCGCGTGACCCTGCTCGAGGCCGAGGACGCCCCTGGCGGGCAGGTCCGCCTCGCCGCCCGCTCGCAGCGTCGCCGCGACCTCATCGGCATCATCGACTGGCGCGCCCAGCAGTGCAGGAAGCACGGTGTCGATCTGCGCCTGAACACCTTCGCCGAGGCGGACGACATCCTCGCCTTGGACCCCGACGTCGTCATCGTCGCCACCGGAGGAGTCCCCGACGCCGGGTATCCCTTCCGTGAGCAGGGCCCGAGCTTCGACGTCTGGGACGTCATGGACGACCGGCTCAAGTCGAAGCAGCGGGTGCTCGTCTTCGACGACCACGGGTTCTACCCCGCCCTCGACGCCGTCGAACGTCTGGCTCGGGGCGGCCAGCAGGTCACCTACGTCAGCCCCGAACGCACGATCGGCATCGACGTGGGATCGATGAACTCCCCCGCCTATCTGCAGGCGTTCTCCGAATTCGGGGTCGAGGTCCGCCTCGGCGAGCGCCTGACGGAGAAGCCGCGGATCGAGGGGAAGGAGATCGTGGCGATGCTGCGCAACGACTATTCGGATCGGGAGACCGAGGTCGTCACCGATGCCGTGGTCGTCGACTTCGGGACGACCCCCAACGATGAGGTCTACTTCGAGCTCAAATCGCAGTCGTCGAACCACGGAGCGACGGATCTCGAGGCGTGGGTGCGGGGACGGCCTCAGCCGGATTCCGGTGCCGACCCGGAGAGCACATCCACCGACGCCGAGGCGGGGCCGAAGTTCGCGCTGTACCGGATCGGTGACGCTGTCACCTCCCGCAATGTGCATGCGGCGGTGTTGGAAGGATTGAGAGTGGGCATGGGTCTGTGAGCACGATCTGCACGAGCATCGATTTCCACACTGCCGGCGAACCGTTCCGGATCGTGGCCGAACCGCCCGTGGACATCCCCGGCGCGAGCGTGGCCGAGCGTCGGGCGCTGGCCGTGCCGGGCTCGGCGGTCGATGATCTGCGCAGGCTGCTGTGCTTCGAGCCGCGCGGTCATGCGGACATGTACGGCGGCTTCATCACCGCCCCCGACGATGACGGGGCCGATTTCGGGGTGCTGTTCTGGCACAAGGACGGCTTCTCCACGGCCTGCGGCCACGGGACGATGGCGCTCGGGGCGTGGGCGGTGGCGTCCGGAATCGTCACCGTCGACCCGTCCGGGATCACCGAGGTCACGATCGACGTCCCCTCGGGTCGGGTGCGTGCGCAGGTGCACACCGATGCTCAGAGGCGGGCCACCTCGGTGGATTTCGTCAATGTGCCCAGTCGACTCATCACTTCTCGGATCACAGTGCCCACGAGCCGGGGACCGGTATCGGTCGACCTCGCATGGGGTGGGGCGATCTACGCGATCGTCGATACCGCGGAGTTCGACGCCGCCGCAGTCGACGCGACCGGGTTCGGCACCCCCGGTCGCCAGGTCGTTCCCGAGAATCTCACCGCGCTCATCGCCGTCGGCAGGGAGATCAAGGCGGGTCTCGCCGAGAATCCGCACACCGTCCATCCCGAGGACGACCGCCTCTCCGGCGTCTACGGCACGATCTTCGTCGACCGGTTCGGGATCCTGCCCGACGGGGCGCTGCATCAGCGCAATGTCACGGTCTTCGCCGACGGTCAGGTCGACCGCTCACCCTGCGGTTCGGGAACGGCGGCTCGAGTGGCCGCTCTCCATGCCACCGGTGAGCTTCGACCGGGGCAGACGCTGATCCATGAGTCGATCGTCGGCACGCGTTTTCGGGCGAGAGTGCTCGAGGAGACCGCTGACGGCGTCGTTCCGGTCATCAGCGGCAGTGCCCACCGCGTGGCAACCTCGACCTTCGAGATCGACCCGCTCGATGACCTCGTGCCCGGGTTCGTGCTGCGGTGAGTCTCCGTTCCTCGTCGATCAGTGCTCGAGGATGATCTTTCCGGTCGTCGCCCGGGACTCGAGCGCTGTGAAGGCGGCGGCCACCTCGGTGACGGGGAACCGGTCGCCGATATCGATCTTGAGGTCTCCGCTGCGGATCCAACCGAAGATCTCGTCTGTGTGAGTGCGGAGCTCTTCCGGGGTCCGGACATGGTCGGCGACGGTGGGACGGGTGAGGAAGAGCGAGCCCGAGGTGTTGAGGGTATTGACGTCGACCGGATCGACCGGTCCGCTGGCGTTGCCGACGACGACGATGGTGCCGCGGGTAGCAACGGCTTCGAGGTCGCCGTCGAAGGTGGTCTTGCCGACCCCGTCGTAGACGACCGAGGCGCCCCGGCCGTCGGTGACTGCGCGGGTCTTCTCGGCGAAGTCCTCGTAGCCGAAGATGTGGGCGGCGCCGTTCTTCCGGGCGATCTCCGCTTTGGCCTCGGAGGAGGTCGTGCCGATCACCGTGGCTCCCTTGAGCACCGCGATCTGGGTGAGCAGCTGACCGAGGCCACCGGCGGCCGCGTGGATGAGGACGACGTCGCCGGATGAGACCGGGTAGGTGTCCGTGGTCAGATAGTGGGCGGTGATGCCCTGCATGAGGGCGGCAACAGCGGTCTCGTCATCGATGTCATCCGGCAGCGGCACTGCCTTGTCGGCATTGACGAGCGCGGTCGCTGAGAAGCTTCCCTGACCGCCGGCCATCCAGCCGACGCGATCGCCGATGGAGAAGCCGTCGACTCCGTCACCGACGGTGGTGACCGTGCCGACCCCTTCGACTCCGGCGCGGAAGGGGGTGGGCAGGGCGGCACGTCGCTGGACGACGTCGAGGAAGTTCACTCCCGACTTGCTCAGACTGACCTGCAGCTGACCCTCGGCGGGCGCGGCGGATGTGCTGGAGTCATCAGCGGTGACCACGTATTGTTCGGGTCCACCGTGTTCGTTGACGATGATCGATGTCATTGCTGCCTCCTCGAAGTCGAGATCGATGCGGACTATAGTCCGGGTATGGAAGAGATTATCGGACCGCAGTCCGCTTATGGAAGTGGGGACGAGAAGCTTCTCCCCTTGGTCCCCTCGCAGGCACCTCTGCGCGCCGATGCGCAGAGAAATCGGCGGAAGGTCCTCGATGCGGCCGCTGACATCCTCGTCGAGCACGGAGTGGACGGGCTGACGATGGACGAACTCGCGCGGAGTGCCGGGGTCGGCAAAGGCACCCTCTACCGCAATTTCACCGACAAGGCGGGGATCGCCTCCGCCTTGCTCGATGACCGCGTCAGGGACATGCACGCCAAAATGCTGCAGGGGCCGCCCCCACTGGGGCCCGGCGCCTCAGGAGGCGAGCGCCTCCGAGCATTCGTCGCCGCCTACCTCAACCACATCGCGCGCAATCTCGACCTCGTGCTCCTCACCGAAAGCAGCTCCCCGAAAGGACGCTTCGACCGAGAGACCTACCCCTTCTGGCGACGCCACGTGGAGATCCTCATCACCGACATCTGGACGAACGAGACCCCCGAGCCGTCGGCAGCGAACGCACCCGAGTCCGATCTGATCCGAACCCGCGCCGAGGCGGTCATGGCAGTTCTGTCGGCCGCACAGATCGATCAGTGGCTGCACAGGCAGGGGCGCGCACTCGACGAACTGATCCCTCAGATCCAGACGATCGTCACCGCGATCGCCTCACAGTAGGGACCGACACGCCGCATCCCGAATCGCAGAGGCAAGCCGTAGTGCGAATAGACTGACAGGTGTAATCCAGGTCACACTTCGGAGTCGCAGGAGGCCAGCCGTGGGCAAGTACATCCTCCGGCGTGTGCTGCTGATGATCCCGATCGTCCTCGGTGTCGCCACGCTGTCCTTCATCCTCATGAAGCTTGCCCCCGGGGACCCCGCCGCCGCCTATCTCGGCGACAAAGCCACTCCGGAGAACGTCGCTCAGCTTCGTCAGGCCTGGGGTCTCGACGAACCGATGATCATCCAGTATCTCCAGTTCCTCGCGGGCCTCCTCGTCGGTGACTTCGGACAGTCATTCATCTTCCAGACCTCGGTGCTCGAGCTGCTGAAGCTGCGGATGCCGGCGACGCTGCTGCTCATGCTCGTGTCCCTGGTGTTCGCTGTCGTCATCTCCGTCCCGCTGTCACTGTGGGTGGCCGCAAAGAGATCAGCCGCCTCGGCGATCGTGTCCAGGGTCTTCGCCGCCACCGTCCAAGGCATGCCGGCGTTCTTCGTCGGTACGCTGCTCATCCTCGTCCTCGGCGTGAACCTGGGAATCTTCCCGGTAGGCGGCTACGGCAGCAACTTCGGTGAGCACCTCTACTCCCTCGTCCTGCCCGGACTTGCTGTGGCGCTGACGATCTGCCCCGTGCTCATCCGCAGCCTCACGGCGGCACTGAACGATTCGATGTCGGCCGAGTACACGAACTTCGCCCTGTCGAAGGGACTGAGCAGGAAGCGGACCGTGATCGACTACGCATTCCGCAATGCCGGAATCACGGGTGTCTCGATCCTCGGCATCCAGGTCGGCCACCTCGTCGGCGGTGCGCTCGTGGTCGAGAACGTCTTCGCGATACCCGGAGTCGGCTCACTCCTCATGGAAGCCGTCCTCGCCCGCGACTACGACGTCGTGCAGGCCCTGACCGTGATCTTCGGTGTCCTCGTCGTCCTCGTCTACCTGCTCACCGACGTCGTCTACAGCCTCGTCGATCCGCGCGTGCGTCTGGGGGCCTGATGACCGAACCGATGACCTCCCCCGCGACGGCCGGCCCCGGTGGCTCCGGAGGCAAGCCACCGCGGACCCGCGGCGGCACGGCGTCCCGGGCGACGCCGACCGCACGGTTCACGCTTCCCCTGCCGGCGTTCCTGCGGCGGCACAATCTGCAGCTGTGGATCGGTGCGGTCATTCTCGGTGCGATGGTGCTGCTGCTCGCCATCGGGCCGCTCTTCGTCACCGATGATCCCAACCGGCAGGACCTGCTCAACACCTTCGCCCCGTCTTCGGTCGCGCACCCACTGGGCACCGATCAGCTCGGCCGTGACGTCCTCTCCCGCTTCCTCCACGGGGGACGCGTCGACCTCATCGTCGCCGTCGTCGCCGTCATCGTGCCCTTCCTCCTCGGCACCGTCCTCGGTTCGCTGGCCGGGTACTTCGGCCGATGGGTCGACATCGTCATCATGCGCCTGGCCGATATCGTCTCGGCGTTCCCCTTCTACGTCCTCGTCATCGTGCTCGTCTTCGTCATGGGCAACGGGATGGGCAGCATCTTCGTCGCCATCAGCGCCGTGTCCTGGGTGGCCTACGCCCGCATCGTCCGCGGCGAGGTGCTCGTCCTGAGAGAGCAGGAGTTCATCTCCGCCTGCCGCGCCTCGGGTCTGAGCACACCCCGGATCCTGTCTCGCCACATCATTCCGAACACCGTCAGCCAGGGCGTCATCTACGCGATGTCCGACATCGTGCTCAACATCGGAGTCGTCGTCACCCTCAGTTACTTCGGCATGGGCATCGTCCCACCGACCGCCGACTGGGGTCAGATGATGAATGACGGTCAGCAGTACATGGGCACCGGCAACTACGGACTCATCCTATGGCCGGGATTCGCCGTCGTCATCGTGTCCTTCGCACTGGCGCTCATCGGCGACGGACTGACGAACACACTGAAACCGAAGAGGTGATCATGCCCATCCTCGAAGTGGACTCGCTCACCGTCGACATCGACGGAGAGGCCGGTCGACGCCGGATCCTCGATGATGTGTCGATCAGCCTCGAGGCCGGTGAGCCGATGGGGCTCGTCGGCGAATCGGGGTCGGGTAAGTCGATGACGCTGCGGAGCGTCCTCGGGATGCTTCCACCCGGAGCCACCGTCGTCGACGGAGAGATCCGGTTCGACGGTCGCAACATCCTCTCCTCCGGGCCAGGAGGAAGGTTCGACCAGCGCATCCGCGGCACCGGCGTCTCGATGGTGTTCCAGGAACCTGCCATCGCACTCAACCCGGTGATGAAGGTCGGACGCCAGATCACCGATGCCATCGCCGAGCGCAGGGGACTGTCGAAGAGGCAGGCACACGACCTCGCCGTCGAGCTCATGGACCGCGTCGGCATCGCCGAGCCCGACCGCAGAGCGTCGAACTACCCGTTCCAGCTCTCCGGCGGCATGCGTCAGCGCGTGATGATCGCGGCGGCGCTGGCTCAGGAGCCGCAGGTTCTGCTCTGTGACGAACCGACGACCGCGCTCGACGTGACGATCCAGGCCCAGGTGCTCGACCTCTTCCGCTCCATGCAGCAGGACGAGGGGCTCGGCCTGCTCTACGTCACGCACGATCTCGCGGTCGTCGCTCAGCTTTGCTCGACGATCAGCGTGATGAAGGACGGACAGATCATCGAACACGGAGTGTTGCAGGACGTCTTTGACGCCCCTCAGGAGGAGTACACGCGTCGACTGCTCACAGCGACTCCGCGCATCGACGAGGGCGTTGCCGAGGAGGCGCCATGATCGAGACCCCGACTCAGCCTTCGCCGACGCCGGCACCGTCGCTCGGCCTGCGCGCCGAGAACGTCACCGTCACCTTCGGACGCGGAGATCGAGCCTTCACCGCCGTCGATTCCGCCGATCTGCATGTCCGACCCGGCGAAATCGTCGGACTCGTCGGCGAGTCGGGGTCCGGAAAATCGACGCTGTCCCGCGTCATCTGCGGACTCCAGCGAGACTACGACGGAAAAGTGAGCGTCGAGGGCAGGGAGTTCGCGCAGAAGCGCACGAGCGCACAGTGGCGGATCGTGCAGATGGTCTTCCAGGATCCCTTCGCCTCCCTCGACCCCCGTTACACGGTGCGGGCGACCCTCGCCGAGGTGATCCGTCATCATCGTCTCGCCTCCGGATCTGCACTGCGCGACCGCTGCCGAGAACTCATGGAGATGGTGCGGCTGCCCGAGGAGTTCCTCGACCGCACCCCGACCGCTATGTCAGGCGGACAGAGGCAGAGGGTGGCGATCGCTCGTGCCCTGGCCGTCGAACCCAGCGTCATCGTCGCCGATGAGGCAGTCTCCGCCCTCGATGTCAGTGTTCAGGCGGAGATCGTCGCGCTCTTCGCCCGGTTGCGGGAGGAGCTCGACCTGTCGATCCTCTTCATCTCCCATGACCTGGCCGTCGTCCGAAAGCTGTGCGAGCGGATCTACGTCATCCACCGTGGCCGCCTCGTCGAAGAGAACACGACCGAGGAGATCTTCACGTCCCCGCGCGACGACTACACGAAGACGCTGCTGAAGGCGATACCGACTTTCCACAGCGCCTACCTCAACCGGATCCGAGGAGGCGAAGGGTGATGGCCAGAAGATTCGCAGCAGTGACTGCAGCGCTCTGTGCCTGCCTCCTGGTCCTCGCAGGGTGCGGTTCGGGAGGGGAGAAGACCGCTCGTCCCGGAGGCGATCTCGTCTTCGCTCGCGCCGCCGATGCCACCACTCTTCTGCCGCCGACGACGACCCAGAACGAAGACATCTGGACGCTGCAGCAGGTCTACGAGACTCTCACCCTCAACAAACCCGACGGGTCCGGGGTCGAACCGGGTCTGGCAACCGATTGGGAGGAGTCCAAGGACAAGATGTCCTGGACTTTTCACCTGCGCGAGGGAGTGAAGTTCCACAGCGGCAAGACGCTCGATGCCGACGATGTCGTCTTCTCCCTCAACTATGCCCGCGATCAGGAGGATGAGAACAACCTCTGGGCGGCCGAGTTCGATCCGATCAGAGACGTGAAGAAGGTCGACGACAAGACGGTGCGCATCGACTTGAAGCAGCCATGGGGTCCTCTGCCGAGTTATATGGCGCTGTTCGCCGCATCGATCTATCCCGATGACTTCGGCGGACACGACGCCGAGTACATGGCCGCACATGCCGACGGAACAGGGCCGTTCGAGGTCGGCAGATGGAATAAGGGGCAGAGTCTCGAACTGGTGAAGAACCCGGACTACTGGGAGAAGGGCGTTCCCTCACTGGATTCCGTGACCTTCAACGTCGTCGCCGATGACAACACTCGTCGTCTGCAGCTGCAGGGAGGCCAGGCCGATATCAATCAGGAACCTGCACCGTTGAGCATGAGTCAGCTCTCACGCTCTCAGGACATCAATGCCCAGGCTTTCACCTCGACGAAGATCCTCTATTTCAACCTCAACAACAAGGAGAAGGGGCTCGACGATCCCAAGCTGCGCCGCGCCATGTCGTATGCGGTCGACCGCAAGTCCATCGTCGAGGTGGTCTACGCCGGCTATGCCAAGCCCGCGACTTCGTTCATCTCACCGGGCCTTGCGGGTCATGCGGACAAGGTCGACAGCAGCCAGTTCGACATGGAGAAGGCCAAGCAGCTGGTCAAGGAGTCCGACCATCCCGACGGAATCGACATCACCATTCAGATTCCCTCGGGTGTCGCCGATCGTGAGCTGCTGGCGCAGATCGCCCAGCAGGCGTGGCAGGACATCGGGCTGACCGTCCACGTCAAGAAGCTCGACGATGCGACACTGACGACGAACCGGACGAACGGTGACTTCCAAGTCCAGGTCAGCTATGCGACTTCCGATGTCTCCGACACCTCACAGATGATCAATTTCCTCGCTGTCACCGACGACTCCGGAGTCCGCTCCGGCTATGCGAATCCCAAGGTGGAGACGTGGGCGGAGGAGGCCGTGGCCGAAGAGGATCCGGAGAAGCAGAACGAGCTGTACGCCCAGATCCAGCAGCAGGTCGCCGAGGAGGCACCGATCGTTCCGATCGCCTACCAGAGAGCGCTGTACGGAATGAGCAGGGACGTCGTCGACTTCGAGCCCTATGTTCTCGGCACCTACGGGCTGAAGGAGACGAAGCTCAAACACTGAGGCAGCCACTCACCGTTCGACGACGAGGTCGGTCAGGGGCGTCGAGCAGCAGGGCAGGAACTTCCCGGCGGCGATCTCCTTCGGCCGGATCCCACCGGCATGCTTCATCTCGACCTCCCCGCTGACGAGGACGGACTTACAGGTTCCGCAGGCGCCTTCCGAGCAGGATGAGGGCACTGACAGTCCAGCGTCCAGAGCGGAGTCGAGGACGGTCGTGGACTCATCGCAGTCGACCACGCGCCCGGAGACCGTGAACTCGACCGCATGGCTCACACCAGTGACTCCAGCGGCCCCGCCTGCGGCCTTCGCCCTCGCCCCGGTCCTGGCCAGACGATCGGCAGGTGAGGTGGCGAAGACGAACGACTCTTCATGCGTCCGAGCCTGCGACACCCCCGCGTCGGCGAGCAGGGGACGCACCGCGTCCATGTACGGACCGGGGCCGCAGACGAAGGTTTCGCGATCGGCGGCGTCGGGGATCACCTCGGCGAGGGTGGCCGCATCGATCCGACCGTGACGGCCGGTCCACGTCTCCGCCTCAGTGCCCCGGGAGCAGAGGATGGTCACGCTGACCCCGGCGACCTCGGCGAGCTGTTCGAGCTCGGCTCGGAAGATGATGTCTTCCGGCGTCGAGGCGCTGTGGACGAACACGATGTCGGTGCCGAACCCGCCCTGTCGGGCCAGCAGGCTGCGCACCATCGACATGATCGGGGTGATCCCGGAGCCGGCGGAGAGGAAGAGGTGGCGTTCGGCCTGATGGAAGCTCGTACTGAAGAGCCCGTAGGGCCCGTCCGCGTGAAGCCGATCGCCGACCTGAACATTGTCATGCAGATGGGTCGACACCGCCCCTCCGGGCACGCGCTTGACCGTGATGGTGAAGATGTTCGCGCCGAAGGGCGCCGAGGAGATCGAATAGCAGCGCTCGAGTCCGAGCTCGGGGATGCGCATCGTCACGTACTGGCCCGGCGCGAAGTCGACGGCGGACATCCACCCCGCCCGCAGCTCGAAGGTCTTCACGTCGTTAGTGACCTGCGTGATGCCGGTGACCTCGACGGGTCCGGTGAGCAGCTCCGGGTCGAGCGGCTCCTCCACGACGGCAAGCTGACCGGTCGGGGCAGGCGGGACGGCCGGGGTAGTCGCAGCCGGATACGTGGACGGGGCGGCCGGAGCAGCCATGGTCGCTTGAGCGGGCCAGGCAGCCCCGGCGGCCGCGCTCGTCTGGGCAGGCCACTCGGCCCAGGCCCGCCCGGTCCTCGCGGGCACACGGAAAGTCGCCTTGCCTGCCGGAGACAGAGTCGCCGCATCTTCTGCTGCAGTGACTGCCGCAGCTGCCGCGTCGACGAGCCTGGATGCCAGCGTCGAGTGACGGTATCTCATCGCCGCATTCCCTTCTCCTTGTGGGCGTTGAGCTCCTTGTGTGCCTGGAGCCGTTCGATGTACCAGGTGACGAAGTCGTCGACCTGCGATTCGGTCGGTGCGTAGGGGCCGGGCTCATACGCCGGCGACGAGATGCCCAGATGCCCGCGTTCGCAGAAGGTCGCGTCCTGTTCGTTCGTCTTGATCCACACCTTTGTGAGGTTGTCGAGGTCGTAGTCGACGCCTTCTTCCGCATCGGCGTGGACGAGCCAGGTCGTGCGCACCAGCGTCTTGTCCTCGGCCAGCGGCAGCAGACTGAACGTCACCACATGGTCGCCCATCGCATGGAACCACATGTTCGGCTGCACGTGCAGCGAGGCCCGGCCCAGAACGAAGGTGTCGAGCTCGCCCAACAATTTCGCCGAGGCGGCCGACCCGTCCATCGTGTACGACTCACCCCGCCCATCGAGGGCGGCCCGTTCGATTCGGAACCCTGTCGGCCGTCCGCTCAGTTCCTCGACGAGGGCATAAGGCAGGCCGTTGCGGTCGCAGTCGGCACGCAACTGCTCCTCGGCGTCGAGGTAACGCTGGTAAGCCGGCTGCAGACGCTTGGGAATCTCGTCGGGTGCGTAGCCGTAGGTGGGGAAGAATGTGCAGGTCAGCTCCGGGTGACCGGCTTCGCAGTGGTAGCACTCGCGGTTGTTCTCCATGACGAGCTTCCAGTTCGAGTCCTCGATGAGGTCACTCTGCGCAGCCACCTTCGTTCCGGCGATGTCATGCCCTGCCAGATACGGTTCGATGACGGCGGCGACCTCGTCGATATCGTCCGGAGGGGTGGGGCTGAGGCAGATGAAGATCAGCCCGCCGATGACGCGCACGTTCACCGAGCGCAGCGAGAAACAGGTCCGATCGAAACCGGGAGCTTGGACGCCCGCGGAGATGAGCTCGCCTGCGGGAGTGTACGTCCACTGGTGGTAGCCGCACACAATGTTGCCCACCGACCCGGACAGGTCGCCCAGCAGTCGGGTGCCCCGGTGCCGGCAGACATTGTGGTGGGCGCGGATCTCCCCATCGTCATCGCGGATGACGATGACCGAGTAGGTGCCGATGTCGATCGTGAGGTAGTCGCCGGCTTCGGGCACTTCGGCGGCGGAGGCGACGAAGATCCAGGTCGAGGCGAAGATCGCCTCGATGTCGCGCTCGAAGAACTCCGGGCTGATGTAGAACGGTGCCGCCAACGAGTAGCCGGGTACGCGTTCGTCGATGAGTCGGTCGATGTCGGTCCTGCCGTGCCCGCCCGCTCCAGTACCGCTCGCGCCGGAATCGGTTCTCTTCTGCTCTGGTGCCAGAGTCATTTCGTCCACCACCTCGTCGTAATGTCTCGACCGCTTCTCCTGCCGGCCCCTTCGCCGGCCGCGGCCCGGGAGTTCGTACTCCTGCCCCCAGTGTCCGCCACAGGTATGCTGAAGAAAAGCGAATCTTCTTCATCCGAAACGTGCAATACTATTGCATGATCGATCCACGTCTCCACGTCCTTCGGGTCCTCGCCGAAGTCGGCACCCTCACCGAGGCGGCACACCGCCTCGGGTACACCCCTTCGGCCGTATCGCACCAGCTCAGAGGCTTGTCCAAGGACCTCGGTGTGCAAGTCGTCGAACCGCGCGGCCGCGGTCTCGTCCTCACTCGCGCCGGTCAGCTCCTCCTCGAGCGTTCGCAGGAGCTCTTCAACCGGTGGGAGGAGATCCGCGGGGAGCTCGACGGCCTCGGCTCCGGGCACGACACGCGCAACAGGCGGCTGCGCCTGTGCGGGTTCTCCACTGCCGCGGCCGCCTTGCTGCCACCGACGGCCCTGACGGTGATGGAGCGGTTCCCGGGTGCCGAAGTCACCATCATCGAAGCCGATCCCGAAGAGTGTTTCGATCTTCTCGTCTCCGACCACGCCGATGTCGCCGTGGTCGTGGCCACCGACCCGCTGCCGCCGCGCAGCGATCCTCGATTCGAGCAGTCCGCACTGTTGAGCGATCGTCTCGATCTGCTGGTTCCCGTCGGGCATCGTCTGGCCGAGAAGGCGTCGGTGCCGTTGAGTGAGGCCGCCGAGGAGTCCTGGATCCTCGATCGGTCGGGTTCGCCGTATCACCGTCTGGTGCGCACGGCGTGTGCGGCGGCCGGCTTCCAACCGGAGCAGGGCCATCAGTCACGGGAGTGGGAGACGGGGGCGTCGTTGGTCTCGGCGGGGCTCGGGGTCGCGCTCATTCCTCGTCTGGCCCGCCTGCCCGATGGCTTCGATGTGGTTCGGGTGCCGCTGCGCGGAGATCCGGTGCCGTCGCGGAAGATCCTCTCCGGCATTCGCCGCGGTTCGGGCGCTCAGCCGATCATCGCCTCGGCGTTGGAGGTCCTCCGGGAGGCTGCCGTATCTGCGACCCGCCAGGGGGCCTGACCATCCAGACCTGCGGTCGCATTCTGCGTCGCTTTCTGGCGACGACGGTGGTGAGGACGATCCCGGCGATCAGCACCAGAACGGAAACGACGGCGACGACGAACCCGGTGGTGTAGAAGCCGGAGGCGAAATCGTCGAAGGCATCGACGTTCCCGCCGCCTCCGAGGAGGAACAGAAACATGGGGATGACGAGGATGCACAACCCCACACCGAGCCCGAGGACTCCGGCGATGATGAGGAGGATTCCCGGCACCACGGACGGTTTCTTCGCAGGCACCCCACCCGGCGGGAACCCACCGGGCCGGATCATGTGCGGGTGATGCGTCATCCGGGCCTCCTTCGTCTCCCCCGATCCTATCGGGGACCGAAAACCACACCATGACCGGCGCGTAGAGTTGAAGCGCACACTCCCCGATCGCACACCGCGGACGGAACATAGCGAATCGAACCTCGCTGCGAAGGGACGGCACCACGATGGACGACACGACTGCCGACGACCGATCCGGAACCGGAACAGATCCATCAGCGCCCGAGGGCACGGCCGCCTCGGCGAGTGGGGGGAGCCTGCGACGGACGATCGGCCTGAGCGAACTCGTCTTCTTCGGTCTCGTCTTCATCGGTCCGGCGGCCGCCGTCGGAGTGTTCGGCACTCTCGACGCCCGTTCGGGCGGTGCAGTGGCTCTGGTCTACATCGTCGCGACGATCGTCATGGCCTTCACCGCGGTCAGCTATATGCGCATGTCACGAGAGGTCCCCCGCGCGGGAACGGTCTTCGCCTACGCTTCGGCGGGAATCGGGAGACCGGCCGGCTTCGTCGCCGGGTGGATGATCCTCCTCGACTATCTCTTCATCCCCTCGGTCGCCTATCTGTTCACCGGAATCGCCCTGAACTCGATCTTCCCGGCCCTGCCCGTCTGGGTGTTCGTGGCCGTGGCCGTCGTCCTCACCACCGGCCTCAACCTCGCCGGGGTCAAGGTCGCCTCCCGCGTGATCACCGGAGTCGTACTCGCCGAGGTGGCCGTCCTCGCCCTGGTCCTCGTCCTCGGCATCGCCTACCTTCTCCAGCATGGTCCGACGCGGGGATGGATGACCCCTCTGACCGGGGTGGATGCGTTCTCCGTGACCGCGGTGCTCGCGGCCGTGTCCGTGGCTGTCCTGTCATATCTCGGCTTTGATTCACTGGCGACGTTCTCCGAGGAGGCCAAGGGCGGGCCGCGGATCGTCGGTCGGGCCACGCTCATCTGCCTCGTGCTCGCCGGCGTCTTCTTCGTCGCGCAGACCTGGGTGGGCAGTCTGCTCTCACCGCTGACCCCGGCGCAGCTGCAGGCCGATCCCGCGCTCGAAGGGGCGGCGTATTACAGTGCCGTCGACTCGACTCTCGGCTCGTGGCTGCATTGGCTGCTCGCCCTGGCCAAGGCCGTGGGGGCGGCGTTCTCCGCGATGATCGGTCAGGCCGCCGGCTCCCGGATCCTCATGGACATGGGACGGTCCCGGCAGGTGCCGAAATTCCTCGCCGAGGTGGCCCCGAAGACCGGTGTTCCGTGGAAGGGGATCCTCGTGGCCGCCGGCGGCAATGTCATCGTGGCAGGGTGGGCGGCGACCCGTGCCGATGGTCTCGACCAGCTGACCTCGATCGTCAACGTCGGGGCGCTGACGGCGTTCGTGTTCCTCCAGGCCTCAGTGGTCGGATACTTCCTGGTGAAGAAGCAGGGCGGGGAGGCCCCGAACTGGTTCAATCACGGCGTCGTCCCGGTCATCGGTGCCGGGCTGCTCATCGCGGTCCTCGTCAGCGCGAATCCTCTGGCCCTGGTCATCGGCAGCGTCTGGCTCGTCATCGGGCTTGCGGTCTTCGCTGTCAACAACCGACGGCATACCCACGTCTGAGCCTCCTCGGCGAGGGGGCCGTCAGTCCTGCAGGCGGGTCGTTCCGTCGTGGCCACCGGAGGTGTTGAGCTGTTTGGCGTAGCAGCTGTCGGGTCCGAGTCCGTGCGATGAGCACCACGACAGAGCGTCGTCGGGGTCGTCGTAGCCGATGCCGACGACGGTGACCCAGAAGTCGTCTTCCTTGAAGCTGTCGAAGTCGCCGGACCAGAGGAGTTTCACTCGTGGAAACTCTTCGCGCAGTCCTTCGAATTCCTCGAGGATCGCCTCTTCGTCCCAGGTCTTTCCTTCGGCTTCGAGGCCGACCTTCTTCGAGCTCAGCTGGGGCACCCATCTGCCGTCGAGTTCGCTCTTGGCCGCTTGACCGTCGGAGTCGGCGAGCTGTTCGAGGGCCTTCTTCGGATCGTCAGGAAGCGCCGATTCGGTCTCGGTGGGTTCGGGCGCTTCGCTGGCTGCGGCCGAACCGTCTTCGCTGTCGGCGTTTGTCGGTTCATCGGTGGAGGCGACGGTGGCGGGGTCGTCGGAGTCCTGCGAGAAGAAGGTCGCCGCGCCCCAGCCGATGCCCACGGCGAGCACGATGACGACGACGGCGAAGAGGGCGATCAGTCCGCCGCGCTTCTTCTGCGCAGGTTGTCCGGCCGGCTGGTACGGTCCCGGTCCATAGGCGAAGGGCTGCTGGTGTGCGGGCTGGCCGGGCTGCGGGGGCATGCCTGCGGCGTGTGCTTGGCCGCCGACGGGATGGGCCTGGGTGCCCTGAGGATGAGGCGGGCCGCTCTGCTGCTGGGGAGGCTGCCCGGCGCGGTGAGGCGGGCCGCTCTGCGGGTGCGGGGTCTGGATATACGGGCGCTGCGGCGGCTGAGGTGGCGGAGGTGGCGTGCCCCAGCCATTGCCCGACTGAGGGCCCGGTTGGGATCCCGGCTGAGATCCGGGCTGCGGCGACCATTGGCTTCCCGACCGGTCGTTGACGTCCCATTCGTCCTCATCCCCGCGTCCGGGAGGGTTCGTACTCATCCGCAACTCCAGATCGATCACGCCGTATTCCAGAAAAAGTCCCGATATAGAACTTCTCTTGCATTAACAGCCTAATATAAGTTGTGAACTACACATGCTTGATCTGCTCAGTTGATTGTTTCGGTTTGAACTACATTGCGGAGCTGTCGGGCAACGGCATTTGAGGACTGGGTATGGACGACGAATCCGACGAGACGACACCGACCGCCGCCGAGGAGCCGAAGGATCGGAACGCCGAGGCTCAGGAGAGTCCCGAGCCTTCTGATGAGGCGAGCGCCGAACCCGAGCCGGACCCTGAATCCGAGAAGAGCGTCGACGCCGAGGCCCCGGAGGGTCAGGCCACCGAAGAGACTGCTCGCTGGGCGCCTCCGGAAGACGGCACGCCCACCATCCCGCAGACAGTCGATCCGTACGAGAACACCGCCGAGAACGACTCTGCGAACACCGGCCCTCAGCCCCAAGCGGCGAGCGCGTACCCCCAGGGTTCGGGTTCGCATCCGCAGACGGCAGGTCCATACGCTCGAGGCGCCGGCCCCAACCAACCCGATCCCTACCAACACGGAGCCTTCCCGCAGGGCTCGGGCCCCTACCAGCAAGTCCCTCACCAGCAAGGCCGCTACCAATCCGTCCAATCCGGTCCCATGCTCTACCCGGCACCACCGGGCTACCCGGCACATGTCCCGAGGTCGAAGTTCGCCTCGGCGCTGGCGAAGGGATCCACGTGGAAGACGGCCCTGATCCCGCCTGGGATCGCCCTCCTCGGCGGCATCATCGTCTCCATCACCCTCACGGTCATCCTCGCGTCGATGTCAGAATTCAGCTCCCTGACCGAGGAGACCGGCTTCAACCTCGACAGCCTCAGCTACGCCCTGCCGTTCATCCTCATGGCGCTGTCTCTGTTCGGTTCGGCGGCGCTGCGCCTGGACATCAACGCCCCTGACAGCCTCAATGCCCAGCTGAGCCTCTTCACCACGGGAGCACCTCTGCTGGTCACCATCGTCATCGTGGGTCTGCTGTGGTGGATGACGAAGATCAGCGAACGCCGCTCCCCTGCACCCAATCGGGTGTCCACGTGGATCCGCATCGGGCTCGCGACCCTGGCGATGACGCTCGTGCTCTTCCTCCTCCAGGTCATCTTCGCCGCCCGCTTCTCCTCGTTCGAAGAAGACGGTGCTCTCACTTTCTCCTACTCGGCGGTCACCGTCAGGTCGTTCTTCCTGCCTCTGCTCGTCATCCTCGTCGCGAGCATCGCCGGTCGGGTCGCCGGGCACTTCAAAGGCACCGAGGCGATCGGCGCACCGTTCCTGCGCTGGGCGGTCCCTCCGCTGCTGGTGACCTGGATCCACCTTGCCCTCTGCGTGGCCGTATTCTCGATCGTCGCGCTCTTCGTCCTGCCGCTGTCCGTCGAGATGCCGGGCCAGCTGGTGCTGCTGACGTTCGTCAACATGGGGCTCATCCTCACCTCGCTGACCCACCTCGGCGGGATCAGCGCCACCGCCCAGGGTGACCTGGGCTTCTACTCGGACTCGTTCAGCGAAAGCCTCACCCTGTTCAGTCGCGACGCTCCCGGCCTGCTGTGGCTGGGACTGCTCGTCGTTGCGGTCGCGGTGCTGATCGCCACGATCGTCGCCACCGTCACCCGACGTCCAGCCTGGACCGTGATCAACCAGGACAAACAGCAGTGGTCGAGTGCCTGGAAGCTGCCGGTGGCGTTCTGCCTCGTCTGGGGCCTGCTGTCGCTGCTGGCCTTTCCCGCGAACCTGTCGATGTCCGGATCCGCCGAGGCGGCCATGTACTTCGGTGGGTCCGGTGCGGCCCGTGCCGGGATCGGTCCCCTTGCCTGGACGTTCCTCATCTTCGCCGTCTGGGGCGGGATCATCGAGGTGCTCTCACGCACCCTCGGCCCACGGCTCGCCCTCACCTTCCCGGCCCTGGCACGGATCGCCGCCGGACGGACCGTGCATCCGCACTGGGGACCGTATCTGGGCATGAGCGAACCGCGTTTCGCCTTCGTTCATCCCGATCTGGCCCAGGCAACCGCCCCGACCCCGCCGCCGGTCGCTCCCGTCCCCGGCGAAGTCGGCCCCGTCCCCGGCGAACTCGGTCCGCAGGGGCCCGGCGAATATCAGGGTCAGCCGGCATCGCCTCAAGGGTTCGGCTCGCAGGGCCGACCGGTCGGGCCGCCGCAGGGTCCGCAGCAGTTCTCCGCCCCGGTCGGGCCGCAGCAGGATCCGACACCGTCAGACCAGCAGCCTTATGCCTACCCGCAGGGTTCGGCCGGGCAGCAGTCGTACTCGGCTCCGCAGGGAATGTACGCCGCGCAGCCGTATGCGGGTCCGGCCAAACCCTTCGACAAGAAGAAGACGACGCTGGTGTCGGTCGTGGCCGGAGGGGCCGTCCTTCTCCTCGTCGCCGCGCTCATCGTCGTCACCCAGCTCAATGGTCACATGTTCGGTCCTGAAGCGACGGTGGAGAAGTACTTCGCGGAGCTCTCCGACGGAGACGCCGAGGGTGCGCTCAAGGTCGCCGACGTCGATGTTCCACAGGAGTCACGGACCCTGCTGACGAACGACGTCCTCGGAGGATCCAAGGCGCTGCCCGGCGATGTCACCGTCGAGGATGCCGAGTTCGCAGGCGACACAGCGAAGGTCGCGGTCACCTATGACGTCGGAGGGTCCAAGGGCAACAGCACCCTGACCCTGCACAAGGCGGGGAAGAAGGCGCTGTTCTTCGACGACTGGGCGCTCAAGAGCCCGGATCTGCTCACCCTCACCGTCGACACTCCCGGCCTCAAGAAGGTCAAGGTCAACGGAATCGATGTCGACAGCGACGGGTCGACGCTGTCCCTGCCGGCCTTCCCCGGTCTCTACACGATCGATCTGGCTGAGAAGTCCGATCTCATCACCGCCGACGCGGTCGAGGTGCGGGCCTTCCTCGGTGACGACGCGGACATGGAGGGTGAGGAGACGCCGCTGCTTGCCGCCCACCCCTCGGACGCGTTCCGCAGCGAGGTCGACAAGCAGGTCAAGACCCTCATCGACAGCTGCGCCAAGAAGACCGTCGCCGAGCCCGACGGGTGCCCGTTCGGCTCCTCGATGGCGGAGAGCTTCGATGCCACCGGACTCACGTGGTCGATCTCGTCGTATCCGACGGTGACCGTCGCCGATGACTCCATCGGTGCCGACCAGTATTCGGATCCCGCGGATGCGACCGGTCCGAACGGCGGACCTGCGTGGCTGATCTCCTCGGACACCTCCGGTGAGGCGCTCGTGACCGGCAGCTACGACATGTTCGACGAGTCCGAACCCTTCGATGACACCGTGACCTTCGACCTCACCGGCACGGCTGAGATCGTCGACGGCAAGGTCGTCATCACCGTCACCGACGACCCCTGGGACTGGTGAGCTGGCGCGTCAGTCGACGAATATCGCCGAGGCGGCGCCGCCGATCCTCTCCAGCAGCCCTCGTCCTTCATCGACGTAGGCAGCCCGCTCATCGTCGGGCACCATCGCCCCACCGGTGAGCCACACCAGGTGGACGCCCGACGGAGACGCAGCCGCTGCGTCGCCCATCCGCCACGGAATGGTCAGCCCAGCGGTCGCCGAGGGCTCGACATCGATGCCTTCGGTCTCGTGGAGCACGCCGACTCCGGCCCGGATGACCTCGTCGGGGAGGGCGGCGAAACCGGAGATCAGCGGCCCGATCGTCGGTCCGATGAATCGTGACGGGCGGGCGACCGCCAGTCCGTCGGCGGCGGTGGCTCCGGTCAGTCCGATGTCCTGAACGCAGATGTCGCTGTGCCGACCGGTGCGCACGCCGAGGAACATCGCCGGTGCCTGGCTCGGTTCGACGAAGACGCAGCGCACCGCAGCACCGAAGACGCGTCTGAGTCCGAAGGTCACTCCCCCGGGACCGCCTCCGATTCCGCACGGCAGGTAGACGGTGAGAGGATTCTGCTCATCGATGGTCACTCCGGCGGCGTCGAACTGCCGTCTGAGCCGCAGTGCGGCCACCGAGTATCCGGCGAAGAGACTCACCGAGTCCTCGTCGTCGACGAAGTGGGTGTTCTCGGCGGCTTCCGCTGAGGCTCGGCCGGCTTCGACGGCTTCGACGAAGTCACCGGCGTGTTCGATGACGTCGACTCCGTGATCGCGCAGCCGGTCTTTCTTCCAGGCGCGGGCGTCGGCGGACATGTGCACCGAGGCGGCGAATCCGAGGCGAGCGCTCAGGATTCCGATCGACAGCCCGAGGTTGCCCGTCGAGCCGACGACGATGCGGTGGTTCGCGGCGATCTCCCGGAACTGCGGGCTCGAGTAGGTGGCGGGATCATGAGCGTCGAGGCCGCGATCGGCGGCGACCGCCTCGGCGAATTCGAGCACCTCGTGGAAGCCGCCTCGCGCTTTGATCGACCCGCTCACCGGCAGGCTGTCGTCGCGCTTGAGCCACAGCTGTCCGACCAAGTCCGATCCGAACAGACCGTCGAGGCGCTGCTGCGTCGCGGGGGCGGGGACAAGGGCCGATTCGATCATCCCGCCGCGGGCCTCGGGGAATGCCGATTCGAGCTCGGCCGGGATCGTTGCCGTTTCCGGGAAGGTCTCGGCGAACCAGGGGGCGAAGCGGTCGAACCGGGCCGCCGCGGAGTCCATGACCTCGGCGAGATCGGGCAGGGCCGCCTCGGTGGGGTTGGACCGAACCCATATGGTCGGTCGGCCCGTTGCCAGGGATCGGATGATCTCGTCGGTGCTGAGTTCGTCAGGCAGTTCGCTCATGCACCGATGGTAGCCGGGCCAGACGCAGATGCTCAGCCTCCGTTGGATTGTCGTGTGCCCTCCCCCAAAGCATCGAAGCGGTAGACGAAGCCGCCTTCGGGCCCGCTGACGGTGACGTAGGCGTCGTCGGTTCCCGGTCTGATGGCGATGTTCGTCGCGGATTCGAGTTCATCGTCGCCGTCGGGGATGCGGACCGTGGCCAGGTGCTGACCGTGACGACTGTGTACGCGGATCTCGGGGATGCCGTGCATCGCCTGATAGACATTGCCCTCGGCATCGATCCCGTTGGAGTCCGTCTGAGCCGCGCCGCCGTCGATGTGGAACGCAGTGTGCCCCGTGGTCACCGCCGTATGGTCATCGTTGAGCAGGAGTCGGTCGAGCCGGTCGGCATCGAGCTGACTGACCCAGAGCTCATCATCGTCGGGACCGAGTGAGATTCCGTTGGGATTTGGTTGTCGCTTCGCCAGAACGGTGGCCTCGGAGCTGTCGGCATCGATGCGAATGACCCTGCCTGCGGGTTCCGCATCCGGATAGGCGGTCGCAGCGGAGTCCGAGACGAAGAGGTTCCCATCGGAATCGAAGGCGAGGTCGTCCGGGTGCATCTGTCGCCCCTCGACATCTCCTTCGAAGACCGTCTTCGCATCATCTCCATCGGATCCGACGGAGATGATGCGCCCTCCGGCATAGTCCGTGAGATAGAGCCTGTCATCGTTCGGCCCCCACTGTGCTGAGGTGAATGCGCTCTTGTCATCGGTATGGAACCGCGTCACCCGGTCGGAGTCGAGATCGATGCGCATCACCTTGTCTTCCCGCGCCGGGGCCGTCACATCGACGAGGAGCAGGTTACCCTCATCGTCGAATGTGGGCCCCTCCAACAGAGTCATGCCCGTCTCCTCATGCGGCTCGCTGACCTTGAGGACTCTCTCCGCAGTGATCTCCCCGACGGCTGAGGGCTTGGTTTCTTCGGCGGACCCTGCACCGGAGTGTGCGGTACAGGCCGTCAGCGTCAAGACAAGGACGCCACCTGCCAGACCAGCGGTTCGTCCACGCGAGAACCGCGCACGACGGCTCGTCGAGTGCGCCGCCGACCGGATGGTCGACTCGTCCTCAGTGCCGCTCGAGCGCGACGGACCGGCAGCCGGGGCGGCATCACGGTCGAGCATCAGGCCACCGTGCTTTCGACTTCACACGACACGAGCACCTCGGAGAGGCGCTCGGACCTCCACTGCGCCAGCAGCCGGTGGAAGGCGATGGGCCCGGGACCGTAGGAGTTCGACTTCCCGGTCCTTGCCCCTTCGCCGTTGTAGTAACCAGGTGTGCATTCGGCGAGGAAGGCAGAGTTGTCGGCAGCGACCTCACGGATGGTCTCACACCATTCCTGCTCCGCCTCCGCGGTCGGTTCGACGCGGCGAGCGCCCGCATGCCTGGCGGCCGCGATCACAGCGGTGATGTGTTCGGCCTGTTCTGTGAGGATGTGGACGAAGTTGACTGCGTTCGCGTTCTGCAGCGATCCCAGGTGGAAGAGATTCGGGAACCCGTGTGAGTAGAATCCGTGAAGTGTCCTCGGTCCCTGCGCCCACGCATCGAGCAGTTCGACTCCGTGACGGCCATACACCGGAAGAGTGCCCGAGATGACGCCTGAGACGCCGGTCTCGAATCCGGTGGCGAAGATGACGCAGTCGACTTCGTACTCCTCGTCGCCGACGACCACCGAATTCTCAGTCATGCGAGTGACCCCGCCGTGGTCCGCCGTGTCGACGAGCGTGACATTCGGCCGGTTGAAGGCCTGCAGGTATTCGTCGCTGAAGCCGGGTCGCTTACACATGTACCTGTACCAAGGTTTGAGCGCAGCGGCAGTTGCGGGGTCGGAGACGACGGAATCGACGCGCTCGCGGATCTGCTCCATCTTCGCGAAGTCGGCGAGCTCGTCCCGTCTTTCCCTTTCCGTCGGTTCGAGAGTCGTATCCACGGCGCCGCTGATCATCTTGCGCTGCAGTCGCGCAGTGGATGTCCAACCGTCCTGGGTGAGGTCCTCATCCACTTCCTCCCCGGACAGGATGGAGAGGAAGTTCTCCATCCGCTCACGCTGCCAACCCGGCCGCAGCTTCGCCGCCCATTCGGGGTCCGTCGGTCGGTTGTCGCGCACATCGACCGATGACGGAGTCCGCTGGAAGACGAACAGCTGCTCAGCGTCGCGGGCCAGGTGCGGTATCACCTGCAGTCCGGTGGCGCCGGTGCCCACGACTCCCACACGCTTGTCTGCCAGGCCTGTGAGAGCGCCCGAGGCGTCGCCGGCCGTATAGCCGTAGTCCCATCGGCTGGTGTGGAAGGTGTGCCCACCGAAGTCCTCGATCCCCGGTATGCCGGGCAGCTTGGGCTGGGTCAGCGTGCCGGAGGAGACAATGACGTAGCGGGCGCGCATACTGTCACCACGGTCGGTGCTCACGATCCATTCGTCGGCGTCCTCGTCCCAGCGCATCTCGGTAGCGCGGGTGTGGAAGGCGGTATCACGATAGAGGTCGTAGTGCTCGGCGATCGCGATCGCGTGCTGCCGAATCTCCTCGCCGGGAGCGTAGCGCTTACTGGGCACTGTGCCCAGTTCCTCGAGCAGCGGCATGTAGACATATGACTCGATGTCACAGTGGATGCCTGGGTAGCGGTTCCAATACCAGGTGCCTCCGACATCACCGGCCTCATCCATGATCCGCATCGATTCGACTCCGGCTTCTCGCAGTCGCGCCGCAGTGACCAATCCGCCGAAGCCGGCACCGATCACCAGCACTTCGACACGATCGGCCACAGGACTCCGCTCTGTCCTCGGCGTATAGGGATCGTGGGCGTAGTAGCCGAACTCTCCCGCAGCGGCCAGGTACTGGGAGCTGCCATCCGGTCGAATCCTCCGATCGCGCTCTGCGCGATACTTCTCGCGCAAGGCGTCGGGGTCGAAGGGGAGCTCCGTGAATCCCGAAGGAGCGGTCATAGCAATGGGCCTTTCGTCGAAGGCCCGCACGATCAGTGCGAGCGATCCAAACCGTACATATATGTACGTTTCGCACGCAAACCGCGGCTCGAGATTTCCGCCCGATCACCCCCGCACACCGTCCAGTGCTGCGACCCTGCACCGCTGATAGCATGCAGCCATGCCCGAGGTCCCCCATCGACGCGATGCCGCCCGCAACCGCGGCCTCCTGCTCGACGCCGCCCGCCGCATCGTCGCCGAGCGCGGCACCGAAGTTCCCCTTGATGAGATCGCTCGCGAGGCTGGTGTGAGTCGCACCACGCTCCACCGTCATTTCGCGAACCGGGAGGACCTCGCGCTTGCTGTGCTGCGCGACAATGTGGCTGACATCGAGCAGCGCGCGTCCTCCCTCGCCGACGTACCCGACGGGGCGGTGCAGCTCTACCACTACCTGCTCGACGTCCAACTCGACGTGCCCTGGCTCGCTCAGATGATCTCGCAGGGCCCTCGAGAGGGACGCAGCACCCGAGCGACGAGCGAGCTCTCCGAACGAACGCTCGCCGCCCTTGAACCACTCGTGGAGGCAGCCCACAGGGAGGGCCTGCTGCATTCGTCGGTGATGGCCGCGGACATGCTCCTCACTCTCCCGATGGCGATGACCGTTCTCGTCGTGGACCGTCAGGCTCCCGCAGGCCCCTTGATCGATCGGGTCCGCGCAATCCTCCATCGGGGGCTGTTCACAACTGAACCGCCGCAGTGACTTCTACTGCACCGACCAGCCGCCGTCCGAGGGCAGGACGACGCCATTGACATTGTGCGATTCCGCACTGAGCAGCCAGGTGATCGACGCCGCGATGGCCTCGGGTTCAGCGATCGGCGGGATCATGCGCATGAAGGGCCCGAGGCGCTGCTGCGAGTATTCCGAGGCGAAGGCACCTTCGATACCTGTGGCGACCGGCCCCGGCGCCACAGCGTTGACACGGATGCCTTCGGATCCGTACAGGAACGCGGCACTGCGGGTCAGTCCGACGATCGCGTGCTTGGACACGGTATAGGCCGTGCCCGCCGCGTTCCCACGCAGCGAGGCCTCGGATGCGACGTTGACGACGGCGCCTCCGGAGCCCGCGAGCATTCGCGAAACGACAGCGCGGGTGAGCCGGAAGGGCCCATCGACGTTCACTGCCATCACTCTCTGCCAGATTTCGTCCTCTGTCTCATGAAGCGGCCGATGACCGTCTGTGATGCCGGCGATGTTGGCCAGCCCCGCGATCGGCGAATCCCCGATGGAGTCGACGACGTCCTTGATGTCCTCTTCGTCGGTGACATCTGCACGTACGGTGACGACCCTCTCCCCCGAGGGCATTGACTCGAGCTCGGAGAGACGGTCGCGGGAGATGTCGACGGCGATCACGCGACCCCCTTCGGCGAGGATCTGCAACGCCGTGGCGCGGCCGATGCCGGAACCGGCTCCGGTGACGATGACCGTCTGTCCGGCAAAACGCTGCACACCTTCCTCGAAGTTCTGCGACGTCACCGTCATCTGTTCTGCTGTGCTGTTCGTCATTTCGTGTTCCTTTCCTCCTGGTGTTGCGCAGTGCCTGAATGTGTGGGCCGACGCGTGGCTGCGCGTCCATGCGTCTGGCTGGGTGGTTCCGCGTCGGACCGGACGGCCCATTCGGAGTCGACCGGCGAATTCCGTCAGCTTTCGTCCCCGGGCACGCTGACACCTCCACGGACGCTGCCGACCACTCCGCCATCGACGAGGAGGTCCGCGCCGGTGATGAAACTCGTTTCGGGGCCGAGCAGGAAGGCCGCCGCAGCGGCGATATCGGACGGAGTGCCGATCCGGCCGGTGCCGGAACCGTCGATCATCGCCCGCATCGCCTCACCGGACTCTCCGCTGAGCTCCTGCTGCCCCATCGGAGTGGAGATCACTCCGGGACTGATGCTGTTGATCCTGCCGCCTCGCCGACCCCAGATCGGACTCGCCGCGCTGACACGCAGCTGATTGGCACGTTTGGCGATGCCGTAGGCGGCCCCCGAATCCGAGAGGCCCCGCAACATCGGCAGTGAGAGGAGTTCCGCGGTGGGCGTGAGCGCCAGGGCGGTCTCCTCTTCCGCGGACATCCGCCCGGCGACGAGCCATCCGGCCATGCTGCTGATGACGACTCCCGACCCTCCGGGAGCGATCACTGCTCCGAACTCGTCGAGACTGTTGGCGACGCTGATCAGATCGACGTCGAGCACGGCGGCGACGTCGGCCTGTTCGGGCGAGAGGCCCGCAGTGTGGGCCACGTGCGCCACAGACCCGAGGGAACCGGCCCTCCCAGCGAGCTCTATCACGGAATCGCGGTCGGAGACGTCGACTCGCTGGGTCGTCACCGAATAGCCGTCGTCGCTCAGAGCTGTCGCGATTCTGTCCAGGGCAGCAGGGTTGGAATCGGCGAGCAGCACGTCCCTGCCCGACCCCACACGCCGAGCGATCGCCTCGCCCATGCCACCGACACCGATGATGACTGCCGTCTCGCCCATCTTCATCTCTCCTATTCAGTTCCTGCCCTCGGCCAGGGGCGGTCGGGAGCTCATAGTTCCGAGACTCGTCGTCTCGTAAATGTAATGGTACTTCGTATACTGGGGAGATGGCTGAATCCCGACGCGGCAGACCCCGCTCAGAGTCGTCTCGCAGATCCGTGCTGGAAGCCACGAAGACTCTGCTTATCAGCGATGGCTACGAGCAGATGTCGGTTGGTGAGATCGCCTCTTCGGCGGGCGTCGGCAAACAGACGGTGTACCGATGGTGGACGTCGAAAGCGGAGATCGTCGCCGAGGCGGTCCTATCCGGTGTGATTCCGCTGGAGGCACGGGCGCCAACAGCAACCGACGACCTCGCCGCCGATCTCCGCACTCTCGTCGGGTGGTTCACCTCAAGCGTCGACGAACCGGGCGGTTCCGCCCTCATCAGGGCGCTTGCCTCGGCCGCTGCGGGAAACGAGGAAGTCGGCGAGCGGCTGTGGGAGAGGTTCACTCTGCCGGCAAGGAGTATCCTCACCCGGCGATTGCAAGACGGCGTCAGAGCGGGGGAGGTCCGCCATGATGCCGACATCACCGTCGCCGTCGATGCTCTGATCGGCTCACTGGTGTTCCTCGTCCTATCACGACAACCGGTCACGACTTCCCGATTCGCAGCACTCACCGACGTCATACTGCAGGGAATCACCGAGCCGGCGGATCAGGTCAATCCTTGACGATCTTCTTCGCGGATTCGAGGACGTCGGCGAGTTCGTTCAGCCATTTCGCATAGCCGTCATACGTGTATGCGCGTTTGTCGTCCCAGGTGCCCAGCTGCCCCGCCTCCACTGCGGGCAGCCGTTTGTAGACGGGGTTGTCCTCATAGTCGGTCGAGGCGTCGTGGACGAGGACCACGTCGGCCGGGTAGTCCGACATCTTCTCCCAGGAGACCTCGGCCCAGCTGCTCTCACCCGTGGCGTCGGGACCGACGAGGGTGAGTCCGTCCTCGCTGAGCATCTCGGCGATGCCCAGGGAGTTCGAGGTGTAATTGATCTCCGCGGTGAAGTTCGCCAGCAGCACGGTCAGCTCGTCCTGCTTCTTCGCCACGCTGCGGATGCGGGTGCGGGCGTCGTCGAAGTCCTTGCGTCTGTCCGCGATGTCGCCGGTGTCCGTGTCCTTGCCCAGCGCTTCTGCGATGGCCGCGTACTGGGCGAACATCGCATCGGGCCCCTGCCCGCCGAGTTTGACCGGGACGAAGGGCACGAGCTCGCTGACCTGGCCTTTCACTTTATCGTCCCACCAAGTCCACCCGTCCCCGGCCTCATTGCCGTAGGCGACGAGGATGTCCGGTTCGGCGACCGCGAGGGCCTCGATATCGAGTTCCATATCGGTGCCGACGACCTCGACTCCTTCGGAGTCGAAGGCCTTGCCCGGGGATTCGTTCTGCCCGAAGCCGAAGACCGCGACCGGGGTGATTCCGTACTGCGCGAGCCCGGCCGCCGAGTAGAAGTCCGCTGCGATGCGCTTGGCAGGCCGGTCGAGTTCGATCGTCAGCCCGTCATAGCCGTCGGGCGAGTATGTGAAGTTCGGGACGCCGCCTGCGGAGCCGGAAGCACCGCTTCCTGCGGCGCCATCGGCCTCACCTCGACAGGCGACGAGGGCGAAAGGGGCGAGAACGGAGAGGGCAAGAAGCTGACGACGACGCATCGAGAGCCTTTCGGTGAGCGCCACCGCGGGGACGGAATGGGTGAGTCCCGGCGAGGACGGATCGGGCAGGTCCCCGCGGGGACGTTGGACGTGACGGATCGGTGGAAGTGCTGGTCAGAGCGGCTCAGCTGGCCCTGTTGATGACGCCTGTGGTGACACCGGAACCACCGTAACACTATTTGGAAAGGCTAGCCTTACTGAATTAGAGTAGAGCAGTGTTGTGGATGTTCCGACGTCCTCGACAGCTGCACACACGAACAACGCGTCCCCGCGGGGACGAACCCGCGCCCCTGTGGTCGTGGGATGCGAAGGAGAATCAGTGTCACGAGCCCCCATCGGTGCCTTCGAAGCAGAGGTCCTCGCCGTCGAAGACCTCAGCCCGTCTTTCCGTCGGGTGACATTCGGGGGTGCGGGGCTCGAGGAATTCGGCCCGAACACGCACCCTCGTGACCTGCGGATCAAACTCGTCATCCCTCCTCAGCGTGCTGCCGTGCCGCAGTTCGATCTGCCCGCATTCCTCACGGAGCAGGAAGCCGCCGGTGTGTCCTGGTACCAGGCCTGGCTGCAGATCGATCCCGAGGTTCGCGGCGCGATGCGCACCTACACGGTGCGGGAATGGAACGATGCCGAGCGCAGACTCGTCATCGACATGGTCCTCCACACCGATGAGCACGGTCATTCGGGTCCGGCGGCCCAATGGGCCGAAGCCGCCGAGGTGGGGCACGGTCTCCACATCATCGGCCCCTCCCGTGCCTCGGAGACCCCGTGCGCCGGGATCGAATTCGCCCCCGGCGACGCCCACCAGATCCTGCTCGCCGGCGACGAGACCGCCGTGCCCGCGATCGCCTCGATCCTCGATTCGCTCAAGGACAGCCAGGCCCTGGGCAAGGCCGTTCTCGAGGTCCCGAGCGCCGAGGACATCATCGACATGACTGCTCCCGCCGGCTTCGAGATCGAATGGCTGCCGCGCGGCAACGCCGATTTCGGACAACTGCTCGAACCCGCCGTCCGTGAGGCCGTGCGCTCTGAGACCCGGATCCCTGCCGAGGCGGGGGCCGGATCGGCAGGGTCGGCCGGCGGGCCGAGTGGTCCGGTGCGGGAACTCGATGATGTCAACATCGACGAGGAGATCCTCTGGGATGTTCCCGCTGCCCTCACCGAGGCAGCCCAGGGCAGTTCGAGTGCGACGGAGGAGGACGACCGTCCCTTCTATGCCTGGATCGCCGGAGAGGCCGGACCGGTCAAGCGTCTGCGCCGCTACCTCGTCCAGGAGGTCGGGGTCGATCGCAAGCAGATCGCGTTCATGGGCTACTGGCGGCAGGGCAAAGCCGAGGGCTGAGTCGTCGACCTGCGAAGTGCCCCGGCGATCTGAGGTCCGATCGCAGTGGCCGCCCCGGCAAGGCACAGCACGCCGCCGGCCGCAGCCAGCGGAGGCGGAACCTATCCGAGTACGACCCAGGCCAGGAGGACGACGACGGCGGGGACGACGAGGCTCGAGGAGCTGAGCAGTCCTGCCGGAAGGAACTTGAGCGCATATCCCCACAGGTTGAAGGCGATGGCGGTCGGAACAACCCCTAAGTAGACGACCTGAAGCGTCATCTCGACCGGCGCCGCGGCCACCTCGTCGACGAGGCCCGGAGCGAAGACGAGACTGACGAGTGCCCCGACGAGGATTCCCGCCCAGGTGACGGTCACGGAGTCGTCTCTGGACAGGAAGTGCTTCTGCAGCAGCACGCAGGCGGCATAGAGCAGCGCGGCGACGAGGCTGAGGACGAGCCCGCCGATCGTGAAGTAGCCGGTGAAGGTGGCGGCAGTGATCATCCCGATCCCGAGCAGGGAGACGACGATGCCGATGAGCAGACGCTTCGGCAGACCTTCGCCGAAGACGAGTCCGGCGAAGACGGCGATGATGAGCGGTGCGATATTGACGATCATCGCGGCCGTGCCGGCGTCGATGGACCGTTCGGCTGCGTTGAGGACCACCACGTAGGCGGCGAACCAGGCGACGCCCCAGAGGATCAGGATCAGCCAGGTGACCGCACGGGTGGGGAATTTCGGGCGGCGGAAGAGCATCCAGACGGAGAGCACCACAGCCGCAGATGCGCCGCGCAGCAGCGCCATCGGCCCGGGCGAGAAGGCCTCACCGACGTCGCGGATGACGACGAAGGACGACGCCCAGAAGGTCATGGTGAGCAGTGCCGCGATCCACGGCAGGCCTCGGGGGCCTGCCTGTGGTTGGAGGTTCGGAGTCGAGTCTCGAAGGTCGGTTGCCGGTCTGTTCATGAGTCCGATTATTCGGCGTTCAACCATGAAATAAAAGCGCACACCATTGCACGACTGTGCGATGAATCCGTACGTTTGGATCATGCACAACGTGGTTCATCTGCAGTCGTTCAAGTCGGTTGCCCTCACCGGGTCCGTCCGCTCCGCCGCTCAGCATCTCGGCCTCTCTCCGTCTGCGGTCAGTCATCATCTCAAACTCCTCGAGCAGGAGACGGGGCTGACGCTCTTCCAGCGACAGGGGCGCGGCCTGTGCCTGACTGACACCGGCTCCGCGATCATGCCCGACGTCGACTCCGTGCTCGAGAGCTCGGGGCGACTCGGGCAGCGCATCTCGGACCTGCACGAGAATCGAATCGGACGACTGTCGATCGGATATTTCGGCACGGCGGGCACGCAGTGGCTGCCGGAACTCGTCTCCTACCTCGAGCACCGTCACCCTGACGTCGCCGTCCAGCTCAATCTGGCCGAGGGACCCTGGACCGCATTCCATTCCGATCTGCAGGTGGTGATCTCGGAAACCGCGGCACCGGAGTTCCCGCCGCGGGTGGAGGGTCACTTCCTCACCGAGGACCCGTACGTCGTCGCAGTGCCGGAGGACCATCCGCTGGCTTCTCGTGCGGAAGTCGGTCTCAGCGAGCTGGAGAACTTCCCCTGGATCGACAATGACACCGGGGACGGCCCGTGCCGAACGATTCTCTTCGATGCCTGCTCACGCGCAGGCGTGCGCGTCCACTTCAAGCATGAGGCCCACAGCTTCGTCACAGCCCTGCACATGGTCAGTCGGGGTCTGGGTCTGACGATTCTGCCGAGGCTCGGTGTCGAACCTCTGCCTCCGGGTGTCGTGATCGTTCCCGTGGCAGCTCCCGGTCCGATCCGGTACATCCACGCGATCAGCGATCCGGGTCACCCACAGCAGGAACTCATCGAGGATGCGGTCACCGCTCTGTGCGAGCTCGCCACCAGCTGACTGCGGGCACGCCGCCAGCCCTCTTCCTGGTGGGGCACGCCGCCAGCCCTGTGCGCCTCGGCGGAACATCCGCCCTCTGCCGAGGGTCGCGACTGGGCTCAGATCTCGGCGAGCATCTTTCCGGGGTTGAGGATGCCCTGCGGGTCGAGGGCGTTCTTCACTGCCAGCTGGATCCGTCGTGAGCCCTCGTCGAGTTCGTTCGGCAGCCAGGCACGTTTGAGGAACCCGACCCCGTGTTCGCCGGTGATCGTGCCGCCGAGTTCGAGGCCGACGTGCATGATCTCTTCGAAGACCTCTTCGGCCTTCGCCGTCTCGGCCGCATCCGCAGAGTCGAAGAACACCGAGGGGTGCATATTGCCGTCACCGGCGTGCGCGACGAGAGCGATCTCGAGTCCGGATGATGCCCGCAGCTCGGCCAGTCGGTCGCAGAATTCGGGAACCGCGGTGCGGGGCAGGCACACATCGTCGAGCAGCTGACCGCCGCCGTGGGCGTTCGCGAACTTCTCGTAGGCCGGCTGGATCATCCGCCTCGCGGTGATGAGGGCCGCGGAATCCGTCGGGTCGTCGGAGTACGCGACGTCGAGGGCACCACAGCCCTGAGCCACCTCGGTGAAGGTCGACATCGCGGCTTCCGCTTCGGTCGGGTTGTCGTCGACCTGCATGATGAGCATGGCCCCGGCATCGCCGTCGAGGCCGAAGTCGCCATAGTCGTTGAGCATGCGCAGGCTCGCCCCGTCGAGGAACTCGAACAGGCTCGGCACCCCTCCTCCGGCCATGAAGTTGGCGACGGTCTGCAGTCCGCTGCGCTCATTCGGAAACGTCGCGATCGCGGTGAACGGCTCGGGCAGGGCGGGCACCAGGCGCAGCGTCGCCTCGACGACGATGCCCAGAGTGCCTTCGGAGCCGATGAAGAGGTGCCGCATGTCGAGTCCGGCCACACCCTTCGCCGTCTGCGGGCCGAGCGTGGTGATGGTCCCGTCGGCGAGAACAACCGTGAGCGACCGAACATAGTCCCTGGTCACACCGTATTTCACACAGCACAGTCCGCCTGCGTTCGTCGCGATGTTCCCACCGATCGATGACAACGCCACCGAGCCCGGATCCGGTGGGTACGACAGTCCGAACGGGGTGAGGTGGTCCTTGAGGTCCTGGTTGATGATGCCCGGCTGGACGGTGACGAGGCGTTCGGCCTCGTTCACGGCTACGACATCGTTCATCTTCGACGCGTTGAGCAGGATCGCTCCGGGTGAGGCGTTCGCTCCACCCGAGATTCCGGACCGTGCCCCTTGTGGGACGACGGGGATGCGATGCTCGGTGGCGAACCGCATGACCTCTTGCACATCCTCCGCCGAGGCGGCCCTGACCAGGGCGATCGCGCCCTCGCGTGGGCAGAACAGGGCTTCGTCGCTGGAGTGGGCGTCGATGACGTCGGGGTCCGTCGTCAGTGCGCCCGGGCTGAGCCGCGCGGCGAGATCGTCGAGAGCTGTCGGGTCGAGGGCGGGGAAGTCGGGTGCGGTGGACGTCGGGGTCGTCAATGCTGCTCCTCGGATCGGTGGCGGCGAAGGCGGACGGGACACGGTGACGATCGGCCGCCTCGGTGACGGGAGACGTCAGCTCTGCCTGCCTTCACGTGTGGTTCGCGTCCAGGTTATCGGGCGCGGGAGCGGCCTTGAGGATGAGGGTGACGATTCCGGCGGCGATCATCACAGCCCCGACGACCCACATACCGGCATTCTGGGTGCCGGTGAGATCGGCGAGCCAGCCGGTGATGTACGGGGCGAAGAATCCCGACGAATTGCCCAGTGAATTGATCAGCGCCAGCCCGGCGGCCGCACCGGCCCCGGCGAGGAAGGTCTGCGGCAGCGGCCAGAAGGTGGGCAGGGCCGCGCAGATGGCCATGCAGGTGATGGTCACGGCGACCATCGTGGTGAACGGCGAGGACAGATAGAGGGCGATCGGGATCGCCACTCCGCCGACGAACAGCGGCAGGGCGACATGCCAGACGCGTTCGCCGGTGCGGTCGCCGTGGCGGGACCAGAAGTACATGGCCAGCGCCCCGAAGACGTAGGGGATGGCGGTGATGAAGCCGATCTCGACGATCGAGTATTCGACGCCGAAGGTCTCCTGGAAGCCGGAGATGATCGTGGGCAGGAAGAAGCTCATGGCGTACAGGCCGTAGACCATGCCGAAGTAGACGAAGGACAGCGCCCAGACTCGCGGCTGCAGCAGGGAGCGGCGGACCGGGTAGTGGAAGGTCTCTTCCTTGGACTTCTCTTCGGCGTCCATCGTCGTCTGCAGCCAGTTGCGCTCCTCGGGGCTCAGCCACTTCGCCTCGCGCGGGTGGTCGGTGAGGTAGAAGATGCACATGATGCCCAACAGGATCGCCGGTACGCCTTCGATGATGAACATGAAGCGCCAGCCCGCGAAGTTCTCGAAGATCGCGTTGCCGCTGGAGATCAGCCACGAGGAGACAGGGGTGCCGACGACGCTGGAGAGCGGGATGGCGAGCATGAACAGGGCGGTGGCCCGGGCGCGCATCGAGGTCGGGAACCAGTAGGTGAGGTAGAGGATGATGCCGGGGAAGAAGCCGGCTTCGGCAACACCGAGGAGGAACCGCAGGACGTAGAGCCAACCGTGGTTGGGCACGAAGGCCATCGCGGCGGCGACGATGCCCCAGCTGATGAGGATGCGGGCGAGCCAGATGCGGGCACCGAACTTGTGCAGCGCGAGGTTCGAGGGCACCTCGAGGATGAGGTAGCCGAAGAAGAAGATGCCTGCCGCGAACCCGAACTGGGTTGCGTTCATCGCGAGGTCTTCGTTCATTCCGCCGGGTCCGGCGATGCCGAGGTTCGTGCGGTCGAGATAGTTGATGAAGTACATCGCGATGATGAACGGGATGAGACGGAGGAGAACCTTGCGCAGGGTCCTCTTCTCCAGGGCCGAATCGGCGGGGGTCTGTCCGCTGGTCGGCGGGCTCACCTCGGATGACATGCGATCTCCTTCAATCGGGCCGGCCACGGTGGTGGCACGGGATGCGCCGCGGTGGCGGCCGTCGGCGCAGTACGGCAACACATTACGACAGCGCGGGCGGCTGGCCTAGGGTTCGGGCGCGAAGTTCCGAATACCGGGACGCAGCGTGTGCCGAACCCGGGCCTGATCACTGACCAGCTGGTTTCGAGAATTAGCTTTGGGCGACTTGGTTACGATGAGTGCAGACAACCCGATTGCGAAGGGGGAGCCACGGTGCAGCCGATGTCCGAACTCGACGCCGAGACCCTGCGCGACTACTACCGGACATTCGCCCGTCTCGAGGCCGCCGGCACCTCCCCGATATACACTGCCTGGGCCGAGGGCGTGTCCGCCGATGACGAGATCATCGCACTCCTCCTCGAACTGCCTCGCCCCAAGCGCCAAGCCAACCTGCTCTTCGCTGCAGCCCGCCACCTCGGCGCCGGTGAGAGCTCCTATGCTGAGCTGCGGTCGTGGCTGCTTGATCATTGGGCGAAGGTGCGCGAACTCATGTTCGCCCGTTCGACGCAGACGAATGAGGCCGGCCGGTGCGCGGCGCTGCTGCCGGCCCTCGCGCAGATCGACCGGCCGCTTGCGCTCATCGAGGTCGGCGCTTCAGCCGGTCTCTGCCTTTATCCCGACCGTTACAGCTACCGCTATACCCTCACCGAGGTGGTCGGTGCGGAAGGAAGGGCCGAACGTGCCGGGCACGCATCGCCCAGTTCGGAGTCCGCTTCGTCCGGGTCGGGGTCCCGGCCGGAGCCCGGAACGGAGTCCGGCCGCTTGGTCAGCCTCGACCCGGCGAAAGGCCCCTGTCCGGTCGTCCTCGAATGCGAACTGACTAATGTCGAGGCACCTTTCCGCATCCCCGAGGTCGCGTGGCGGGCAGGCATCGATCTCAATCCGCTCGACATCACCGAACCTGACCAGCGGGAATGGCTCACCTCACTGATCTGGCCCGAGCACGATGAGCGACGCGAACGGCTCACTGCGGCGGCTGCACTCGTCGCCGCCGATCCGCCCCGGCTCGTCCGCGGTGACCTGCTCGACACCGTCGAGTCCCTGCTCGCCGAGGTACCGGACGGCACCCAGCCGGTCGTGTTCCACAGTGCGGTGCTGGCCTATGTCGACGCCGAGGCGCGTGCCAGCTTCGCTTCGCTCATGCAATCGTGCGAAGACCTCGTGTGGATCAGCAATGAGGGAGCTGGCGTGCTCCCCGAAAACCGGGCACAGCTCGAGGCGCTTGGTATCAACCTTGATGGGCGATTCGTCCTCAGCGTCGACGGCCGAGCTGTCGCTCTGACCGGACCACACGGGCAGAGCCTCACCGGACTGCCGCAGTCCCGCCGCGACCAGCTCACGCCCAACCGACGACGAGGCGGGCCGCCTCGGCGGGGATCATCGGGTCGACACCGGTGAGTTCGGCGAAGCGGCGCAGCCGGTTGGCCACCGTGTTGCGGTGACAGAACAGCTGCGCGGCACTCGCGCCGATGCTGCCCGAAGCGAGGTAGACCTGCACCGCTTCGATGAGGCGCTCGCGCTCGACCGGGCCGCAGGCGGACAGTGCCGACTCGACATCAGCGAGGATCGGGTTGCCCGCCGCGTTCAGCGACCGGGCGGCCAGGCGCGCCCATCCGCTGCGCCACGTCATCGCGGACGTCTCATCAGCGGCGATGACGTCGGCGAGGTCTCGGGCCGTCAGCGCCGAACGCCGCAGGGCCCCGATGCTCTCGGCGCGTACATACCCCACCCGGGCCTCGGCGATCCTGCGGGCAAGCGTCTCCGAGGAGTGGCCGGGAGTCTCGTGAGCACTCGTGAAGGCGATGAGCACCTCGCCGAGGTGGTGCGTGAACATGGTCCCGCCCGCGCGGGCATGATCGGAGACGATCACCCGCAGGGCCCGGACATCGTCCCCGGTGGCGGCGATGACGAGCAGCGGTGAGTCCACGTCGAGGCCGAGACCGGTCGCGATCGTCGATAACCTCTCGCCGGTCGGATCGGGATCGTCGAAGAGGCTTGCGATGAGGCCCGCATGCACCGAATCCTCTTCCGCCCGCATCCGCGCCAGCTCCGCCGTGTAGGCCTGTTGGACCTGGGAGACGTACTCGTCGACGGTGGATAAGACGATGCCGGTGTGGCGGATGACGAGCTCCGCATCCTCCTGGCTCGCCACCCGGGTGAGCACCTCCCAGAGCACATTGAAGTCATGCCGGATCGCCGTCATGAGCGCCTCGAGCGGGATGCCTGCACGCGCCCGGGAGACCCCGACCTCCGTCGAGACCGCCACAGGCCCGTCGAAACCGCCTGCCCGCAGCCCCTCGATCAGGGTGGAGAAGGACAGTCGCCCGGTCCGGCGCAGCTCCGAGATCGGAATCGGGGCGGGATCGTAGCCGGAGACCGTGACCACGCGCGTCATGAACCGCTCGGTCAGCTCGTCGAGGTCGAGGGCGTCGAGGAGTTCGAGCCACCGTCCTTCGTCCCCGGGCACCGGCCGGTCCCGAAGTTGTCGTGTGCCCTTAATTCCATCCTGTTTTTCCATCACACCCTCAAGATTATGTGCATCTGCACAAACACGGTCCGCTTTTCGGCGACAAATGTGCCTGGATCAGGACATGTGGCACTCTGTAAGGTCGATACCTGCCGGTCGAACACACCGGTCAGTGCACCATCCGCAATCGGATGCGGCCGATCGGGCCGCTATCCCAGTACTCGACGGAGAGAACCATGAGCGAGCAGAACATCACGGCGTCCGCCGAGCTCAATGCCACGACGGAACTGAGCATCAAGGACGCGAACAAGGTCGCCGCCGGCGCCCTGATCGGCACCGCCCTCGAGTGGTACGACTTCTTCCTCTTCTCGGCAGCGGCCGCCCTGGTCTTCAATGTCCAGTACTTCACCAGCGAGAACGCCACGGCCGCCGCGATGGCCTCGTTCGCCACCTTCGGCGTCGGTCTGGCCGCTCGCCCCATCGGCGGTCTGATCTTCGGCCGCATGGGCGACAAGATCGGGCGCCGGAAGGTCCTGCTCATCACGATCATCGGCATCGGGGTCGTCACCGGCCTCATCGGCCTCCTGCCGACCTATGCGGCGATCGGCTTCGCCGCCCCTGCCCTGCTCGTGCTCCTGCGCATCCTCCAGGGACTCTTCGTCGGCGGCGAATGGTCGGGCGCGATGACCCTCGTCGTCGAGAACGCCCCGCTCCACCTGCGCGCCCGTTACGCGGCGATCCCGCAGATCGGCTCCCCGATCGGCACGATCCTGTCTTCCGGCGGCTTCTTCGTCATGACCCTGGTGTTCTCCCAGGACAGCTTCAACTCCTTCGGCTGGAGGATCCCGTTCCTCATCGCCCTGCCGCTGCTCGTCGTCGCCATCTACCTGCGTGCCCGCCTCGAGGAGTCCCCGGTCTTCCGTCAGCTCGAAGAGTCCGGTGAGGTCGAGAAGAGCCCCATCCGCACGACCTTCCGTGACTCGTGGAAGCAGATCATCATCGGCATGGCCGCGGCCCTGCTCGGCGTCGGCGGCTTCTACCTCGTCACCGCGTTCTGCGTCTGGTACGGGGTCAACATCCTCGGCTACGACGATTCGCTCCTCCTGCTCGGCAGCATGGTCGCGGCCGCCGTCGAGATCCTCGCCCTCCTCTGGGGCGGTGCCCTGGGCACGAAGTACGGAGCCTCGAAGGTCATCCTCTGGGGTGGAGTCGCCTCGGCGGTGGTCGCGGTGCCTGCGTTCTTCATGTTCGAGTCCGGCAATCCGGTCCTCGTCGTCATCGCCATGACCCTGGCCGTGTCCACCCTGTCCCTGCCCTACGCGGCCTCTGGCACAGTGCTCACCGGACTGTTCCCCGCCACCACCCGCTACACGGGTGTGGGTATGGCGCAGAATGCCGCGGGCATGATCTCCGGATTCATCCCGCTGCTGGCCACGAGCTTCGTCGCCTCCGCCGGTGACCACTGGTGGCCGGCCGCCGCGATGCTCGTCTTCCTCTCCCTGTTCACCGCCTTCGCCGGATATGTCGCTCCCCGCATGAGCGTCGCCCTGCCCGGCTTCAAACACTGAGAACCAGCACACCATTGAGCCGGGAGTCTCGGACCCTCATCGCTCGATCGTCGAAAGGACACCCATGTCGCGTTCCGCCGGCCACCTCATCGTCGAGACCCTGGAGAGCGCGGGAATCGAACGCGTCTACGCGGTCCCCGGCGAGTCCTACCTCGACGTCCTCGACGGGCTCTATGACTCGTCCATCGACACCGTGGTGTGCCGTCAGGAGGGCGGCGCGGGGTTCATGGCTCTGGCCGAATCGCGCCTGACCGGTCGTCCGGGAATCGCCATGGTCACCCGCGGGCCCGGTGCGGCGAACGCGATGATCTCCGTCCACACGGCCTGGCAGGATGCGACCGCGCTCGTCCTCTTCGTCGGCCTCGTCCCGCTCACCGACCGGTCGCGGGAATCGTTCCAGGAGTTCAGCCTGCCCGAATGGTTCTCCTCGACGGCGAAGCGCGTGCTCACCGTCGATGACGAGCACCGTGCCGGAGAGCTCACCGCCGATGCCCTGCGCATCGCCGCGTCCGGTCGGCCCGGCCCCGTCGTCGTCGGCCTGCCCGAGGACGTCCTCGTCCGTCTCACCGATTCCCCCGCCCCGCCCCTCACCGAGGCGGCCCCGCCGATCCCGGCGAACGCCGAGCTCGAGTCGCTGACCTCCCGCATCGCGGCAGCCGAGCGTCCCGCGTTCGTCCTCGGCGGTGACGGTTGGCAGTCGGGCTGCGGTGCCGATCTCGCTCGGTTCGCCGCCTCGGCGGGGGTGCCGGTCTTCTGCGATTGGCGCGCCTACGATGCGCTGTCGCACAACTCGCCTGCGTGGGCCGGGTGGCTCGGCTATGGTCGCGCCGCTGCCGTGGCGGCCGGGTTCGCCGAGGCGGACCTGCTCGTCTTCGTCGGCTGCACCCGTTCCGATGTGGCCAGCGACGGGTACACCCTCGGCTTCGACGCCGAGACGGTGCTCGTATCCCTGGATGCCGAAGCCACACAGCATGCCGGCCGGATCGATCAGCAGATCTTCGCGTCACCACGATCCTTCACCGAGGCACTGACCAGTCTCGATACGACCGCTGCGCGGGGTGCGCGAACCGATGACTGGAGGGACGCCCGCGCGGCGGCGCAGGCCCGGTTCGCCGCTCACCGACCCGACGCCGAGGCGGCACCCGCCGATTCGCAAGCCACCGCCGGAGACCGGCCCGGGGTCGATCTGGGGGTGGCCTTCGGGATCCTCGACGACCGCCTCGGCGGGGAAGCGATCCTGACCTACGGGGCGGGCAATGCCACCATCTGGGGGCACCGCTTCATCCGGCACGAACGACCTGCGACCCTCGTCGGGGCACGCAACGGAGCCATGGGGCTCGCCGTTCCCGCAGCGGTCGCCGCGTCCTTGGCGTGCCCGGACCGGCGAGCCGTCGCGATCTGCGGCGACGGAGACTTCCTCATGAATGGGCAGGAGATCGCCACGGCCTTTGCCCACGGAGCGAAGCCGCTCATCATCGTCATCGACAACGGTGTGTACGGCACGATCGTGTCCCACCAGGAGAACCACTATCCGGGCCGGCCCTCGGGCACGCGGATGGTCAACCCTGACTTCGCGGCCTGGATGACGGCGTTCGATCTGAGCAGCTCCGGGGCCGCCTCGGTGGGCGACGATTCCGGGAACGGGGCAGGACCTTCTGTGTCCGGTCTGACCGGGCACGGGGAACGCGTCGAGACCACCGAGGAGTTCGGGCCGGCGCTCGACCGCGCCTTGGCTTCGGATTCTCCCGCGCTCATCCACGTGCTCATCGACCCGGCGACCAAGCCCCCGGCCGCCGACGAAACCGACTGACCCCATTGTCGAAAGGACCCATCATGACCGTTTCACTCACTCTGATCAGTGCCGATCGCGAAGCCGAGTTCCTCGCCGATTGGGCCGTGCATTCGCGTTTCGGTGCGGTCGAGGGCACGAACGGGGTCGACCGGCAGGCGGCGAGTGCTGCCGATGGGCAACAGCGGAAATGGTTCGAGGATCTGCTTGTGCAGCACGGTTTCAGCGTCCACCGGGATGCGATCGGCAATCAGTTCGGGCTTCTCGAGCTCGTGCCGGGCGCCCCGTACGTGCTCACGGGTTCGCATATGGATTCGCAGCCCACGGCCGGACGCTTCGACGGTGCCTATGGGGTGATGGCCTCGGCGCATGCGTGCTTCGCCGTCGCCGATGAGCTGCGGGCGGATCCCTCGCGCGCGAGGTTCAATCTGGCCGTCGTCAATTGGTTCAACGAGGAGGGCTCCCGGTTCAAGCCCTCGATGATGGGCAGCAACGTCTTCACCGGCAAGGCCGAGCTCGAGGCGGCCCTGACCACGCGTGATGCTGCGGGGACCACTGTCGCCGAGGCGCTCGGTGCGATCGGCGAGCGCGGTGACTTCACCGCCCCCGAGATCGCCTCCTATGCGGAGATCCACGTCCAGCAGGGCCGCAGCATGGAAGAGGACGGGGTGACGATCGGCCTGGTCAACGCCACGTGGGCGGCACACAAGTACGAGTTCAAGGTCACCGGCGCTCAGGCTCACAGCGGGTCAACGCTCATGTCGGATCGGCAGGATGCCCTGCTCGGGGCCGCTCGTCTCGTCGTGGCTGCGCGTGAGCTCGTCGACGATTTCGAGCCCGGCGCGCTGCACACCGCGTGCGGTCAGCTCACCGTGTATCCGAATTCCCCGGTCGTCGTCGCCAGTGAGGTCAGCCTGCTGCTCGACCTGCGCTCCCCCAACGCCGAGGTGATCGCCGCCGCCCATGAGAAGCTGATGTCCGCGATCGCCCGGGTCAGCGCCGATGATCGCGTGGATATCGAGATCGTCGCCGAACACAGCTGGGATCAGAATCCGTACTCCGAGGACGGGGTCGAGCTGGCACGGTCGGCCGCGGACGACCTGGGACTCACCTCGGCGCGGGTGATGACAGTGGCCGGGCACGATTCGACGAACATGAAGGACGAGGTGCCCACCGTTATGCTCTTCATCCCCAGCGTCGACGGGGTCTCCCACAGCCTCGCCGAGTTCACGAAGGACGAGGATCTCGTCTCGGGACTCCATCACCTCACCGAGGTGGTTCGCCGGCTCGCCGCCGGCGCCTTGGCCTGATCTCTTCGGAAGGGCTGCGGCGGGGACAACCCAATTGACAGCGCCGCTGGATCAGTCGATGTCGTCGACGTCCTGGTTGTCGTCGACGAGCTTCTCAGCCAGCGGCTCCCACTTCGCATATTCGTCGGGGAAGGCAGAGCGCTGCACCTCCTGTGCGGCGTCACCGGGATCGATGCTCTCCCAGTTGTCGATCTGGGTCAGGCCCGGGTTGGCGGTTCCGGAGTCGACTCCGTAGAAGGCCTTCGATGCGTACACGGTGTCGGTGACTTCATCGACCGATCCCCAATTCATCGACGGACGCTGCTGGAACGCACCGGCGGAATCACGGTCTCCGCCGTCGAGGTCGTTGAGGCTCGATTCCTGCAGGGCGGTCATCACAGCGATCGTCTGCGCCTGCTTCGACAGATCCGCGCCCTTGCCGACGCCGATGATGGTGCGCGCATTGTCGATCTGCTCCTCGCTCAACTCGTCCGGGTCGTGGATCCCTCCGGTCGATCCGGCTTCGGAGCCGTCACCGGCCGGTGCTTCTGCGTTCTCCTGGCTGACGCCTCCGGAGATCGGGCCGGCCGAGGCCGAGGTCGCCGTTGCCAGGGAGACTCCCCCGGCGAGGACGGCGGCGGACAGTGCAGTCACCGCAAGAGTGCGCGCACGTTTCATCTGTTCTCACTTTCTCTCGATCGGGTCCTCGACCCGGTCGGCGACTCCTGGTGCGCGGCATACGTGTTGTGTTCTGCGGTATTCGGTCTGTGGTCGGCACAGGAACACCAGAGCAGAAGGTGCCGTGGAATCGCCCCACACCACACTGACGGACCGAGCGGCCCCGTTCAATGCAGAGAGACTCCGAGGAGGCTCATTCTCGTCGCAACGAATCGTCACGGTTCCGTGTGCATGCGATCAGAGTTCGCTGAACGCCTCGCGGTCACCAGCGGCGCTCTCATCTGCCCGTGACCGGGGTCTCGATCGGCTCGTCGGGCTGCTTGCAGGCGCGGGCCAGGGAAAACTCAGGGCTCCGGCCCGACGCCCTCGTCACATGTATCGTCGCCGCGGCCCTCCATGGGACGCGGCGACGATCAGTGCTCAGACTCGTCGAGCACGGTCTTCGGATCAGCTGAGGATCACAGACCGTTGAGGCGGTAGGGGACGAAGCTGTCGTCCTGGTCGTAGGGGTACGAGACTTCGTGGGCGACCGAACCGAGGGAGCCGTTCTCCTCGAGGGCATGGTACGCGGTCTTGTCGTCGTCGGCCCAGCCGTTGAAGATCACCACATGGCCGTTGGCGCCCTCGGTGCCGGGTCCGCCCTTGATCAGGATGTCTCCCGGTTTGAGTTCGTCCTTGCTGATCTCGTGGGACACGTCCGGCAGGGTCACTGTGCTGAGGCTGTCATCGAGGCCCCACGCCATCGAGACGAATCCCGAGCAGTCGGTGCGGTAGTTCTTGCCCTCGGGGTCCGGGTGATAGGCACCCATGTCATAGGGCACTCCCTGGTCGACCCACCTCTGGGCGCGGTCGATGATCGCGGCTCGGCGTTCATCTGCCTGCGTCGAGGCGGTCGTGCCGGAGTCTGCCTGTCCGGCGGTCGCCTGTGCAGCGGGAGCTGGGTCGGCCTGTGCCGGGGCGGTGGCCATCATGGTGCCGCCGACGAGGAGTCCGGCGGTGAGGCCAGCAGTTGTGATCGTGCGCGAGATCTTCATCTTCTCTCCTGATTCTTCTCGTGTGTGCACGTGTGTCTTCGGAGTGGGCGATTTCGGGTAAGTGACAGACGCGTATCAGCTGATCGGGGCGACGTCCTGGTTGCCGTTGACGAGCTCGGTCGCCAGGGGTTCCCATTTGTCGTAGGCGTCGGGGTAGGCGGAGCCCTGCACTGCCTGGGCGGCAGCTCCCGGGGTGAGCGTCTCCCAGCCCTCGATCTGGATGAGACCGAGGTTCGCACCCTCGGGGTTGACGCCGTAGAACGACTTCGCGGCATAGACCGGATCGGTCACCTGGGCCAGAGTTCCCCAGCCCATGGAAGGACGCTGCTGGAACAGGCCGGCTGAGTCGCGGTCACCCCCGTCGAGATTCATGAGGCTCGACTCCTGCAGGGCCGTCATCACGGCGATCTTCTGCGCCTGCGTCGACAGTCCTGCTCCCTTGCCGACGGCGATGATGGTCCGAGCATTGTCGATCTGCTCCTGGGTGAGCTGAGTGGCGTCCTGGGTGCTGGGCACCTTGCCGCCGTCGAGCGCCTTGCTCGTGAATGGTGCGGCTTCTGCCGAGGCCGACGTCGGCGTGGCGGAGGCGGCGGTCGCCATGGACATGCCACCGACCGCGACAGCGACGGTAAGAGCTGTCACCGCGAACTTGCGTGCGAGTTTCATCTGCTTCCTGTTCTCTTGAGAGGCGGGCGCTGTGAGCGAGAACGCGAGACGAGCTGTCTGGGGAAGCGATCGGAAACAAGCATCGATCACGCAAGCGATCCTGCCGATTCGCTCACGTCCTCCACACTGTCCGAGCCGAAGAGCGTCCTCAACAAACTCCGTTTCAACATCTCGTCACAGCCGTCTCAACACGCTTTCAACAACACGTGAACACGGATCAGTCGGGCTCGTCCGACGGCGAAGGAGTCACCCACTGCACAAGCCCAGGAGTCCAGGGGTTCAGCAATCGCACTCTGCGGCGGTGTCCCTATACCGTTGATCTCATGCCCCCTCCCCTGCCACCAGCACTGCCCGCCGAGACCGACCGCGCGGTCAGGTCCTACTTGCGCGCCGCCGATCGCATCCTGCCCGGCGGCATCATCGCCTGCGCCGTCACCGGTTCGATCGCGCTCGGGGCCTTTCGTCCGGGCCGCAGCGACATCGACCTCGTCGCGGTCATCGCCGATGAGTGGCGAACACGCCCGGATCTCATCCGGCGACTGCGCCTGCTTCACCTCACACAGGTGCCCCGCTTGACGCTGGGTGCGGCACGCGGTCGCGGAGTGAGCGCGTGCTGCAACACCGTCTTCATCCCCGAATCCGAGGTCAGCCGTCCCGTCACCGAGATTCGGCCGATCGCCTCCCACACCGGGGAGATCTTCGACGTCGGCGACGCGTTCGACGTCAACCCGGTGATCTGGCAGGAGCTCGAGGACGGCGGCGTCACCGTCCGGGGTCATCCCGTCGCCGACTGGGGACTCGACCCCGAACCCGCAGAGCTCGCTCCCTGGATCCGCACGAACCTGCGCGAGTATTGGATGCCGCTGGCCGCACAGCTGCGCGACCGCCCGCGGCGAACCCCGCGGGCTCTGCTCCGCCGACTCCTGACATCCCCGCGAGGACTGACCGCCGACGCCGTCTCGTGGTGTGTGCTCGGGCCCGCGCGCATGCATCACACCCTCGCGACCGGTGAGATCATCGGCAAGGAACGCGCGGGAATCCACATGCTCGAAACGTTTCCCCAGCATGCCCCCATCACCGAGGTGGCCCTGGCCAAGGTCCGCGGAGAGCGGATCCCGTCGCCGCCCCCACGTCACGAACGCCGAGCGCTGACCGCCTCCGCGATGGACGACATCCTCGCAGCAGCCCTCGGGTATCGTGGATCACACTCCGACGACCCTGAGGACTGACATGGCTGACCTGAATGAACTGACCGAATCCCACTTGGCGCTTGCACGCGAAAATGAGAACGGACGCAGCGCCGAACTCGTCGCCCACGACGGCGAACTTCGCCAATCAGTGATCGCTCTGGCAGATGGCGTTCGACTTCCCGCTCACAATTCGCCCCCGGCGGCCAGCATCCAGGTGCTGACCGGCAGCATACGGGTCGAACTCGGCGAGGAGATGCAGGGGGAGTTCGGGGCCGGCGAACTGTGGATCCTCACCCATGAGCGCCACTCGGTGCTGGCCCTGGAAGAATGCGCATTCCTGCTCACCACGGTGACCAGCGTGGACAAACCGTCCTATTCCTGAGCGCTGCGAAGATCTCCTCACCATAGGATTCCGAGACCCCGCCGCCCCACCAGCGCTGACTCCCCTAACGCACGACCTCGCGATGCGTACCGTCGAGGCGACGAGTCCATCCGCGCGAGTCGAGGTGCTCGAGCAGGGGGATGACGGTCCGCCTGGTCGTCCCCAGCGCCTGCCTGGCCTGGCTGGTCGTGAACGGCTGTTCGAGACCGGCGAGGATCCGCATCGCCTGCGCGGGCGTGCGCGGGGACACGACGATCCCGTCGCCGAGGCGCAGGATCCGCCCGGCTTTTTCGGCGACCGCGAGCTCCCGCCCTCCGAGACCGAGTTCGCGCAGGTCATCGGCCTCAGGGGCGGCGAACGGGTCGGTTGAGAGGCGACGTTCGATCTCGCCGATCCCGGCTTCGGCGGCTCCGAGGTCCGCGGAGTGTCCGGGTGGGCGAGCCATTCCGTCGACGGTTTCGAGCCCGGCTCGGGAGATGATCGCGCCGAGCAGTGTGCGAGTCGCGCCGCCGGGGTCCTCGGGCAGGGGCAGGCTCAGCCGACTCTTCGCCTTCGGCGAGGCACCGCGACCGGTCTCGGCGCTTCGTCTGCGACCTGCGCCAGGGGTCCGGCGCAATGCCTCGGCAATGGCCTTGACGGGTACTCCCGCAGCCATCGGGGCAGCGGCGAGTTCACGACTGACCAGGGATTTCGCCGCCTCGACCCAGGCGGACAGTGTCGGCGAGTGGACGAGCCACCCACCCACGTCCTCGACCTCTCCAGGCAGGTCCTCGTCGACGGGAACCTGAAGTCCGAACCGGGTGAGGACGGCGCGTTCGACGGCTCCCCGGCGGGCCACCTCGGCGAGGATATCTCCTGCGATGGGACGCTCGGCCAGCTCTCGAGCTCGCCGGGCGCCGTCGCCTCGCCGGGACAGTTCGGGTGGATCGACGTCGAGGACGAGCAGCCCTGCGAAGACGTTGCGGCTGCCCGGGGCGCGCAGCACGATCCGGTCGCCGACCTGGAGGGGAAGCGGCCGGTCGAGGGTGAGCCGAGCGTGAGAGGCGTCGAAGGATCGCAGTCGCGCGGGCACGGCGGCTGTGCCGATATGGGCCGTGAGTTCGTGGACGCCGGAGTCGAGGGCCTCTCCCATGGTGCGGCGAACGTCGATCGTGTCGACGATCGGCCAGGTGTCGGCGGTGAGCAGGGCGTCGCCGCGGTGGAGGTCATCGGCGGGAACGTCGCGGAGGTTCACGGCCACGCGGGCCTGCGGGACCACCTCGGTGGTGGTGGAATTCCGGGACTGCAGACCGCGCACGCCTACGGTACGGTCGATGGTCTCTCCGCGCAGTTCGACGGTATCGCCGGTGGTCAGGGTGCCTGCGGTGAGTGTTCCGGTGACGACGGTGCCGGCGCCCCTGATCGTGAACGCTCGGTCGACCCACAACCGCACCCGCGCCGAGGCGGACGGGGCCTCGGCTGTGGCCGTGACCTCGTCGAGGACGCTGATGAGTTCGGGCAGACCCTCCCCGGTCGTGGCCGAGACCGTGACGATCGGGGCCGCTTCGAGTGTTGTTCCACGCAGCTGGGCGCTGGCCTGCGCCTTCGTGGTCTCAAGGGAGTCAGGGGCGAGGTCGGCGCGGGTGATGACGACGAGGCCGTGGGTGATGCCGAGGGCGTTGATCGCGTCGCGGTGGTCACTCGATTGGGCCTGCCAGCCCTTGTCGGCGGCGATGACGAAGCAGGCGATGGGGGCGGGGCCGAGGCCGGCGAGCATGTTCGCGAGGAACTTCTCGTGTCCGGGGACGTCGACGAATGCGAGCTCGCGGCCCGAGGGCAGAGTCGTCCAGGCGAAACCGAGGTCGATCGTCAGGCCGCGCTTCTTCTCCTCGGCCCAGCGGTCGGGTTCCATTCCGGTCAGGGCGCCCACCAGCGTCGACTTCCCGTGGTCGACGTGCCCGGCGGTGGCGATGACGAAGGTGCCGGCGGTTGCCTCTTCGGCGGCGTGGGGCATCTCAGCCATTGTCACCGAGGTGGCGAGGTGCCAGCACTCTGCCGATGACGGCGGCGACGCGCTGGTCGTCGCTTTCGGGTACGCAGCGCAGGTCGATGAGGCATCGTCCCTGATGGACGCGAGCGACGATCGCGGGATCGCCGGCACGCAGCGCGGCGGCGCAGTCTTCGGGCAGTTCGACGGCCCAGCCGGGCAGCGGCACTCCGGGGGCTCCCCCGCCGCCGACTCGACCGTCGTGTTCGACGACTGTGGCACCGACCGCCTCGGCGAGGGTCTCGGTGCGCCTGCGCAGTTGGTCCGGGTCGATGTGGAGGGCATCGTGGATCGGGTTCGCGGCGTCCGTGATCGTGGCCTCGAGTGCGGCGAGGGTGAGTTTGTCGGTGCGCAGTGCCCGGGCCAGGGGGTGCTTCGCCAGTGTCTGTACCGCCTCGGTGCGGCCGAGGATGAGGCCCGCCTGCGGTCCGCCCAGCAGTTTGTCGCCGGAGACGATGACGAGGTCGGCGCCGGCGCGCAGAGCCGAGTCGATATCGGGTTCATCGGGCAGGGCCGGGTCGGGAGTGAAGAGTCCGGAACCGAGGTCGACGATGAGCGGCAGTCCGTGGTCATCGGCGAGTCCGCGCAGGTCGGCCACGTCGACGGCGGAGGTGAACCCCTCGACGCGGAAGTTGCTGGTGTGCACCTTGAGCAGGCTCGATGTGTTCGGGCCGATCGCCTCGGCGTAGTCGGCCAGGTGGGTGCGGTTCGTCGTGCCGACCTCGCGCAGCCGTGCACCCGTCGTGGTCATGAGGTCGGTGAGGCGGAACCCGGCACCGATCTCGATGAGTTCGCCGCGGCTGATGACGATCTCGCCGGGCTCGGAAGCAGCGCGGGAATTCCGCGCAGAATCGCCACTCGCCGAGGCGGTGCCCACCGGGGAGCTGCCGCGCAGTGCCGTGACGGCCAGCAGCAGGGCGGCGGCTCCGTTGTTGACGACGAGGGCGTCCTCGGCGGCAGGACACACCTGCAACAGGGCGGCCTTCGCTCCGGTCCCCCGCTCGCTGCGTTTGCCGCTGTCGAGGTCCATTTCGACGTCGACGTAGCCGGCCGCCTCGGTGATGGCCCGTGCCGCCGCAGGTGAGAGCGGTGCGCGGCCGAGATTCGTGTGGACGAGGATTCCGGTGGCGTTGAGCACCGGGGTCAGGGAGGAAGCCGAACGGGAACCGAGCCTGGAGACGATGGTGGGGGCCACCTCGGCGACGGGGATCTCACCGGTTCGGGCCGCGGTCTGCACCTCGGAGATGATCGCCTTGATCGTCCCCTGCTTGAGGTGCTCACCGGCGGCGACGACCTCAGGGAGGACGAGGAGATGATCCGTGCGCGGAATGGACCGACGCGGGTCGGACTCGACCATCTGACCTCCTTGGATGTGCCGGCGCGGGTGCGCCACCTCGTCGAGGTGACCACGAAGAGGTTGGCGGAGGCGGACGGGAATCGAACCCGCCAGACCGAGATACTCGGTCTCACTGGTTTTGAAGACCAGGGCGCCCACCAGGACACGGACGCCTCCACCGGTCATCCTATCGCGGCCGCAGATCGGTGCGGGCGGTGAGACGGGAAGGCTGAGCACCCGTATGCAGAAAGTCGCCTCAGATCTTCCGACCGAGTTCACTCAGCATTCGCTCAGGCTTCTCCAAGCGCGATCTAAGGTGACAAGGTTCCCAGTCGTCACCGTTCGAAGGTCGTCATGCCCTCTCCACTTCATCCCGCCTGGTCACACACCCGGTTCACCTCCACCGAAAACAATCGCTCACCAGCTTTCTTCCCCGCGATTGTGACCACTCTCGCGGTCCTCACCGCACTCATCACACCCGTGGGGACGCTTCCCGGTCAACCGGGCCCCGCCCCAGCGCCGGCCCATGCCGCGCCACCGAGCGATGAGGACCTCGGCAAGGACGGCTCTGCCCTGCGATCCTCGGAGACCAAGAGAGTGGCTCCCGGCCTCGACCTGACGAACTTCTCCCGCCTTGAGGACGGCGGCTGGAACAACGGCAACGTGCTCACCGCCGACCTCACCACCGATTCCCTGTCAATGGACGTCCGTGACACCGGAAAGGTCGCCGGCGGCGACACCACCAGCGAGATCATGGCAGGAGGATCCGACGGGAAGAAGGCCGTCGCAGCCGTCAACGGCACGTTCTTCGACATCAACAAGTCATGGGCACCGATCTACACCTCGGTGTCGAAGGACGGAATGCGCATCGGCTCGAAGGAACCCAAGCCTGCGCTCACCCTCGATGACAAGAACGCCGCCGTGTCGATGCTCTCGGCCTCGGGGACACTGACCCACGAGGGGCAGGAGACCGACCTGGGAGGGCTGAACAACCCGGAACTCTCGCCCGATGCCATCGGCGTGTACAACGAGGCCTGGGGCGACCACACGCTCGACCGTCCGGTCGGCGGCCCCGATGCCATCGCCGCCGAGGTCGCCCGCGTCACCGTCGTCGACGGCAGAGTCACCGAAGCCTCCGGGATGGTCGACAAAGCAGGCGATCCCGGGATCCCGACCGACGGGCAGGTGCTGCTCGGGCGTGATGCCGGGGCGAAGACACTCTCGGAACTCGACGTCGGCGACGAGGTCGATGTCGAGATCGGGCCGAGCGAGGATGTCGATATGGGCATTGCCGGGAGCCACCAGGTCCTGACCGACGGCACGGTTCCCGATCTTCCCGCCGGTGACCTCGAAGACACCGAACACCCGCGCACAGCCGTAGGAATCAGCAAGGACGGTTCGGAGCTGTTCGTCACCACCATCGACGGACGCAGCGAATCCTCTGGTGGAATGAGCTTGGAGGACGTGGGCGAGTTCTTCTCCGACATCGGCGCACACAATGCGGTCAACCTCGACGGCGGCGGGTCGACGACGATGCTCGCCCGCACCGCCGGCAAGGACGCACCCGTGGTGCAGAACGAGCCGTCCGACGGTGAGCAGCGCACCGTCGCCAACGCCCTCGTCTTCTACTCCGATGCCCCCGCCGAGCAGCTGACCGATGCGCAGATCGAACCCGAACTCGACGGGCAGACCACGGTGCTCAAGGGCCAGACCCGAACGATGAAGGGCACAGGCCTCGGGGCGAACCTCGAACCCATCGCCGCCTCGGGGGCGTTCTCTGCCGACGGAGGCGTGAAGCTGGGCGAGTCCGATGAAACGAGCGCACGCGTGACCGGCGAGACCACCGGCAAAGGTCGTGTGAGCTACACGGTTGACGGCCACACCGCGCGGAAGGAACTCGACGTGCTCGGCGAACCGGTTGGGCTGTGGCCGAGCGCGCGGACCATCAACCTCGAGGACGCCGAGGACTCGCAGTCGGTGTCCCTGTCCGGCTTCGATTCCGAGGGCAGACGTTCCCTCATCGAATCCGGAGACATCGACGTCGACGCCGACGAAGGACTGAAGGTCGCAGCTGACAGCCTCGGCGAGCTCGTCGTCTCCGCCGATCCGGACGCCGCCGCGAACGCCGACGGCGGTGACCCGACATCCGGGAACGTGACGCTCACCGTCGGAGACGTGACGACGACGATTCCGGTCACGGTCGGCACCGAATCGAACGAGGCCCTCGACTTCTCCGACACCTCGGCATTCACGGACGGCTCGGATCGGGCCTCCGGTTCGTTCGCCGCGGGCGAGCCGACCGAGGGCGGAAAGCCGAGCATCGATCTCAGCTACGACTTCACCACCTCCTCGGCGACGCGCGGCTACTACCTCATTCCGAAGAAGCCCGTGAAGCTCGAAGGCAACACCGTGGCGTTCGAGATGATGGTCCGCGGCGACGGCTCCGGGGCCTGGCCGAGGCTCCAGGTGAGCACCCCTGATGGCACGGTGACGAACATCGACGGTGACCACATCACTTTCGACGGCTGGCAGAAGATCCGCTTCACCGTCCCTGAGGGACTCTCCCAACCGCTCACTCTCGAACGGATCCGAATGATGGAGACCCGCTCGGCCGAGAAGTACAAGGGGGAAATCTCGATCGCCGACCTCCAGGCCATCTCCACACCCGAGACCGACGATCCAGCCACCTCGGCGCGGCATGACCCCGCGCTGTTGACGAACGGGTCCGTCGACGACCGCCCGCAGAACATCGCGGTGATGAGCGATGCTCAGTTCGTCGCCACTGACCCGGACTCCGAGGCGGTCAAGGGTGCCAGGCGGAGCCTGCAGGAGATCCGTGCGGCGAAACCGGATCTCCTCGTCATCAACGGCGACTTCGTCGACGAGGCTTCTGCGGAGGACTTCGAGCTCGCTGAGAAGGTCATCTCCGAGGAGTGGGATGAGTCGATCCCCTACGTCTACGTTCCCGGCAATCACGAGGTCATGGGCGGGCAGGTCGAGAACTTCGAGGCCGCATTCGGTTCGCCGACCGGCGAGCGCACTGTGGGACGAACAAAGGTGGTGACCTTGAATTCGTCGGACGGGACGCTGGGCGGCAGCGACGATTCGCAGCTGAACATGCTCGAGGACGCTCTCGACGAGGTGGCCGAGCGTGACGAGCTGACCGGCATCACCGTATTCTTCCACCATCCGCCACAAGATCCGCTGCCGTCGAAGACGAGCCAGCTGGGCGATCGACGCGAAGCCGAGGAGCTCGAGAAGAAGCTCGGCGAGTTCCGCAAGGACAGCGGCAAGTCCGCAGCCGTGATCAACGGACACGTGGGGGCATTCCACGCGTCCGCAGTCGAGGGAGTCAGCTACCTCATCAACGGCAACTCCGGGAAGGATCCGGCCGGCACCCCGGCGACCGGCGGATTCACCGGTTGGACGATGCTCGGCATCGATCCCGGCGTAGGCGATGTCGGGGACGACCCGACCACGGCCGATCGGGTCGGATGGCTGGCCGCGGAGATGAAGCCGCGCGTCGATTCGATCTCGCTCGAGGCCCCTGGCTCGCTGGCTCCTGGTCAGTCCGCGGACGTCTCGGCGGAGTTCACGCAAGGCGAGCGCACCGTACCCGTCGGCTGGCCGGCGACCGCCCAGTGGGGTGGTGACGGGGTCGTCATCGATTCCGGCGCCGAGGTGGACATGCAGCAGGCGACGGGCGCGAAAGTCAATGTGCAGTCAGTGAAGACCGGGGCCCCCGAGGCGGCCTCCGACGTCGTCCGCGTCAATCCGACGACGGGCCAGGTCACCGCGGAGAACCCGGGCACCGCGACGCTCGAGGTCACCGTCAACGGCAAGACCGCGAAGGCCACCGTCGAGGTGGCCGGGGAGGAGCCGCCCCCGGGCCCCGGTGGTGATGACGGATCCGAGGACAGCAGCGGGTCGTCCGACAGCACAGGGTCTGAGGACAGCAGCGGTGGCGAGGACGGCGCGTCTGACATGTCGGACGACGGCGGATCTTCGGACCCGTCCGGATCGACCTCGGCCGCTGCGGACGGCAGCGATTCCGCCGGCGGAGACAACAGCACCTCGTCGACCAGAGGGTCGAGCGCCGAAGGCGACAGTGATTCCGGAGGGTCGAGAGCCGGGGCCGCGAGCGACGGTTCGTCGAACGATGGCGCCTCGACGAGCGCCTCGGCGGGCAGCGGGGCGAACGCGGACGGGTCCTCCGACGGCGGCGGCGACCTGCCGCGCACCGGCGGACCGGTTCTGCTGACCGCGCTGCTCGGTGCGCTTCTGGTCGTCGGCGGAATCATCGCCGTCCGCGCGGCGCAGGCCCGCGCGGACATCCGTCGACGTGCTTGACCAGCGGTGTTAGTCTCACGGTATGACTGCGACTGTGGACCGTCTGACCTCGTTCGCCCACGGCGGAGGATGCGCCTGCAAGATCCCGCCGGGTGAGCTCGAGGATGCTGTCCGTGGGCTCACCGGACAGTCCTCCCCCGATGTCCTCGTCGGCCTCGACGATGGTGACGACGCCTCGGCGGTGCGGGTTCGTGAGGATCTCGCAGTGCTCTCAACCGCGGACTTCTTCACCCCAGTCGTCGACGATGCCTACGACTGGGGACGGATCGCTGCCGCGAATGCGCTCTCCGACATCTACGCGATGGGTGGGACACCGGTCACGGCGATCAACCTCGTCGGGTGGCCACGCGAGAAGCTGCCGATGGAGCTGCTCACCGAGGTCCTGCGCGGCGGACTCGACGTTGCGGCGCAGGCGAGCTGCCCCGTCGCCGGCGGGCATTCGATCGATGATCCCGAACCGAAGTACGGGATGGCCGTGACCGGCATCGCCCACCCGAATGAGATCATGCGCAATGACGCCGCCGAGGCGGGGCTGCCCCTGACCTTGACCAAGCCGATCGGCGTGGGGATCCTCAACAACCGGCACAAGGTCACGGGCGACAGCATCGCTGAGGCAGTGGCCACGATGACCGCACTCAACGACGAAGCCTCTCGGGCAGCAGTGGCGGCAGGGGTGAAGGCGGCCACTGATGTGACCGGTTTCGGTCTGCTCGGCCACCTGTTCAAGATGGCTCGTGCCTCGGGGGTCGGTGCCGTCATCGACACGGCCGCGGTGCCGCGCCTCGACGGTGTCGATGAGTCGGTCGCGGCCGGTTATGTCTCCGGCGGAACACGGCGCAACCTCGACTGGGTACGGCCGCATCTCACCGCCGATGATTCGGTGAGCGAGGATGACCTGCTGCTTCTGGCCGATGCGCAGACCTCGGGCGGACTCCTCGTCGTCGGCGAGCTGCCCGGTCACCCTGTCATCGGGGAGATCGTCGCCGGTTCGGGTGTGCACGTGCGATGAGTTTCGCCAGGGGTGCTTCACACTCGGGTGCAACCAGTCTGCGGCTGCTATTTCCTCTGACTGCGCGGGGTCACGTCCTCGCCGCGGAACTGGCGGAAGCTGGACATGAAGAACCAGAAGAAGATGCCTTGGACCAGACCGAACAGAAGTGTCTCCCACCAGCTGAAGAGCCCATTGCTCCAGCCCAAAAGATTCATGCCGAAGTAGACCAACGGAAAGAGCAGCGCCACGAGCACACCACTTCTCAGGCTTTCGCGGTCCTTGAACAGCTTCTTCATAGGTTTCTCACGTTACCCGACGAGACTCTTTCCGCAAGCCTCGTTGCCGAACCGTCGGGCATCACACGCCGTCAGCTCCGAATCGCCCCGTTGCACCGAGTGATTTCGGCGCTGACGGTGAGGGATGCCGAGCGAACTGTAGACGCCGACACCAACAGTAGGCAGAGCCACTGATGGGGAGGGACGCTTACCGCCCAGTTGTGATCGAGTCGTCGGTGATGCCGGCCGCGCGACGCTCTTCGAGGCGAGCGCGCTGGGGTTCGACGACGTGCCTGGGATCCTTCGTCGATTCGATGCCGGCCTCGAGTACACCGAAACGCGTGTACGCCGAGGCGGCCGCAAGAGCCGCACCGGAGGCGACGGACAGTCCGCGCAGCACAGCGCGGGTCTTCCAGCTGCGTTTGCCAAGGCCAGCTGAACCAACGGCGCGGCTTACGGCATCCGCAATCGCACCAGTCGCGCCACCAGCTGCACCGCCAACGCGCGCCAGCTTCTTCGCGAACACCCTGGCGCCCACCTCGGCGACGGCGGTGCCGAGGGCTCCGGCGATGAGCAGCTTCTCGGCCCGATGGAGCTTGTGACCGGGTTCGCCCTCTTCCATGGGATCGACCTCGGCCGGATGCATCCCCTTCTTCATCCGGTCCATCGCCACCACTTCACTCGCAGCGCCGGTCAGCGCGAGCAGACGAGCGGGCCCCGCCTCGCGAACCGGCACCAACCCCATGGCGGCACCGCCGGCGGCCAGCGCGGCAGACGACGCGAACACGTACGTCAGTCCATTGCGACCGGCCGCGTTCCAGGTGGGAACCGCGGTATCGCCGAGCAGCACCCCGGTGTACGCGGCCAGAGGAGTGGCGAAGAGAGCGGACTCGATGGCGGCAGGCGTCTCGAAGGCGTGGAGCAGACGTCGCAGCGGGCCGAAGGGCAGCAGTTTCTCACCGGTCAGCCGATCGACCTCGATCGCAGCGAGCACTCCCGAGCCGACGCCGAAGCCCGAGAGGATCCAGGTGCCCAAGCTCATCGGCGAGGACACCTTGAACACGCGCATCATGTTGATGAAGCGCTCCGGCCGGCCGAGGTCGGCCACGAGGGCCGCTCCGCCCAAACCGGTCGCGGTGATAGCCGTCAGCCTCGTGGCGATGCGCAGACCGGGACGATCGGTGAACTGCGCACCCAGGCCCAGCAGGGAGGAGCCTCCGGCCAGGCCTCCGAGGAACAGGTAGAGGGCGATCTCGTCGCCCCACGGCGGAGCCTTGACGATGGGTCTGCCGTAGTAGGACGTGAATTCGACGTCCTCGACCATCGGCATCTCACGATTGCCCTCGGCCCCGCGGTTCTTCCAACCCTGGCCCCCGGGCCCACCGCGGCGTCCGCCGGGACCGCCGCGGCCGCCTCGGCGACGTTTCTTCCGTCCGCCTTCCGGCTCGGGTGGGCGGTAGGAATCGAATTCGGATGTGCTCAACGCCTGCTCCCCAGGAACGCGAGACCGGCCGCCGCCGCCATGCCGAGCGCCGCCAGACCCGCCTTCGCATACATGCCGGGCAGGTCCTTCGTCGCCACCCTGGGATCCGGCGGCAGGCCGTAGACCTCGGGCTCGTCGAGGAGGAGGAATACGGACCCGGTGCCGCCGACCCCGTCGTTCGGGTTCGCACCGTAGAGGCGGGCCTCAGTCAGCCCCTTCTCGTGCAGTGCGGCCACGCGTTCATGTGCCTGGGCGACCATGTCGTCCCGGTCGCCGAACTTGATCGACTGGGTCGGGCAGGTCTGCGCACAGGCCGGTTCCTGGCCCTCGACGAGGCGGTCGTAGCAGAGCGTGCACTTGTTCGCGGTGCCCTTGTCAGGCACGTCCATGTCCGCGGCCTTGCGATCTTCGCGGTCGGTGGGAGTGTTGATCGTGCCGTCGTCGCGGCGTTCGATGACACCGAAGGGGCAGCCGGCCACGCAGGTGCCGCAGCCGTTGCAGACATCGTTCTGCACGACGACGGTGTCGAATTCGGTGCGGAAGAGTGCACCGGTCGGGCAGACGTCGAGGCAGCCGGCGTGCGTGCAGTGTTTGCACACGTCCGAAGACATCAGCCAGCGGAAGTCGGCGGTGTCCGGCGGGGTCGTATCGACGCCGGTGAAGTCTGCAGGCTCAGTCGGCTCCAGGGCACCGGGAGCCAACAGGTCGACACCGAGCTCCGGTGTCGTCGGCAGTCCCGCGCTGGTCCGCCCCTCCGCAGCAGCACCGAGGGCGCCGTCGAGAGGCTGGGCCCCCGATGACTCATCCGTGCGGGGTCGGATCGTCGGCATCCCGAGGTTGACGAGCTTGCGTCCGGATTCGCGGGCTTTCTCGATCCGGTCGGAGTCCTGTTCGACGAAGGCGACGTGACGCCACGTGTTCGCGCCCAGGCTGCCGGTGTTGTCATAGGAGGAGCCGAGGAGTTCGAAGGTGCCGTCCTGCGGATTGTGGTTCCATTCCTTGCACGCGACCTCGCAGGCCTTGCAGCCGATGCAGATCGAGGTGTCGGTGAAGAACCCCTTGCGGCTGTGCGAGGAATCGTGCCAATGCCCGTCGGCGAGCGTGCCCTCATCGATCGTCGGTGTCGACATCAGTCGTTGTCCTCCTCTTCGTCGTTGCGCGCTTCGGACTCGGCAGAGCCGGTGCCGGACTCGGTCGAGTCGACATTCTCCGAAGTCTCGGATCCGAGCGAGACCTCTCGCGCCTTCATTGCGCGGGCTTCGGCCGCTTCCGCCTCGGCGTCGGTGATCGCCGTGCCGTCGTCGCGCCGTCCGCGGGCGGGGTCGCCGTCGCTGGGGTCGCCGTCGTCGGCGCGGTTGGCCACCGCTGTTTCGACGGGCTCGAGGCCGATCCGTCCGGTGCGGTCATCGGCACTGTCGACTGTCGCCGAGGTGTCCGAGTCCTGATCCGTTCCCCTCGCCGAGGCGGTCGTGCCGTTTTCCTCGGAGCCTGCCCCCGGTCCCCCGGCCAGAGTCCTGCCCGGGGTGACTCCGACGGCCGAATCGCCGCCGCGGTGAGCGTGCCCACCGGCGCTGCGTCCCCGTCCGGCATCGTGGGAGGTCTCGACATCCTCGGCGGGAACGGTGACCTGCTGGTTGCCGGATTCGGGACTCAACCCGGCCTCTCGCTGGTACTTCTCGACGAAGTCGACGAGCTCGGGGCCGCGCGGACGCCTGCCGGGGATGATCGTTCCCGCGACGTACTTGCTGTTCTGGATATAGACGTTGGGGTCCATCGTCACGCCGAGCAGGTCGTTGGCGGAATCGCCTTCGACCACGGCACCGGTTCCGCCGACACCCCAGTGGTAGGGCAGGCCGATCTGGTGGACCGTCGTCCCGCCGATCGTCAGCGGAGTCATCCGCCTGGTCACGAGCACCCGTGCCTCGATGGCCGACCGCGGGGAGACCAGGGTCGCCCAGCCGTAGGGTTCGAGCCCCACCTCCGCGGCGAGCTCCGGAGAGATCTCACAGAACATCTCCGGCTGCAGCTCGGACAGGTACGGCAGCCAGCGGGACATGCCGCCGGCGGTGTGGTGTTCGGTGAGCCGGTAGGTCGTGAACACGTAGGGGAACACTTCGGAACCGGGCACGCCGGCACCGGGTGCGGACAGATTGTCCTCGCGGCGCATGACCATCCGGGTCGGAGAGTTCTGCTGGGGGTACAGCGGGTTCGGCACCGCCGATTCCTGCGGTTCGTAGTGTGTGGGCAGGGGGCCGTCGACCATGCCGCTGGGAGCGAACAGCCAGCCCTTGCCGTCGGCCTGCATGATGAAGGGATCATCGCCGTCGAGGTGGTCGGGTCCGCCATAGGCGACATCCGATCGTGCCGAGGGTGCCCGGTCGATGGGGAAATCAGGCACGTCCTTGCCCGTCCACTTCCCGGATTCCTCGTCCCACCACACGAACTTCTTCCGTTCCGACCAAGGGGTTCCGTCGGGGGCCGCGGAGGCACGGTTGTAGAGGAGGCGGCGGTTCGCCGGCCATGCCCACGCCCATTCGGCCGCGGTCTCGTCCTGTTCGCTGCGCGGTTTGCGTCGGGCGGCCATGTTCACGCCTCCCGCGTAGACGCCCGCGTAGATCCAGCAGCCGCCGGCGGTGGTGCCGTCGTCGGTCATCTGGTTGAAGTTCTCCAACGCCTGCCCGTCCCGCTCACCGCCGACGAAGTAGCCGTTGATCTCCTTGACAACCGCCTCGGCGTCGACTTCGCCCTCGTCATCGACCGGATAGTCCCAGGTCATGTCGAGCAGCGGCCGGTCGCGTGGGTCATCGGAGTCCCTCAGCTTCTCCCGCACGGCCTTGCCGAGCTCGAAGAAGAAGTCGAGTTCGCTCTGCGCGTCCCCGGGCGGGTTGACGGCCTTGTGCCGCCACTGCACGAGCCGTTGGGTCTGCGTGAACGTGCCGGCCTTCTCCGTGTGGTTGGCGGCAGGCAGGAAGAACATCTCGGTGTCGATGTCCTCGGTCTTCAGCTCCCCGGTCGCGATCTCCGGGCCGTCCTTCCACCAGGTGGCGGACTCGATGAGGCTGAAGTCGCGGACGACCATCCACTTCAGGTGGCTCATCGCCATCCGCTGCATGCGTCCGTTCGCCGACCCCACGGCCGGGTTCTGGCCGAGCAGGAAGTATCCGTCGACGCCGTCGGCGAGCATCCGCACCTGCGTCTGGTAGGTGCCGTGGGCTCCGTTGATCCGCGGCAGGTAGTCGAAGGCGAAGTCGTTCTCCGGCGTCGCCGCGTCGCCCCACCAGGCCTTGAGCAGGTTCGCCGTGTAGGCGCGACCGTTGGCCCAATAGCCCTTGTGGGTCTCGGGGGTGCCCACCGCTGCGACGTAGTCGTCGAAGGTGTCGTGCACTCCGGCGCTGGGCATCGGCAGGTAGCCCGGCAGGAGGTTGAACAGCGTCGGAATGTCGGTCGAGCCTTGGATCGTGGCATGACCGCGCAGGGCCATGATTCCGCCGCCCGGGCGACCCATATTTCCCAGCAGGAGCTGGAGGATCGAGGCCGTGCGGATGAATTGCGCGCCGAGGCTGTGCTGGGTCCACCCGACCGCATAGGCGAAGCACGTGGTCCGGTCCCGGCCGGAGTTCTTCGTGACGGACTCGTAGAGGTAGTCGAAGTCGTTCGGCTTGATGCCGCAGTTCTCGGCCACCATCTCCGGGGTGTAGCGGGAGTAGTGGTGCTTCAGGATCTGCAGCACCGAACGCGGGTCGCTCATCGTCTCGTCGCGGACCGGCGCACCATCGGCGTCGGTGTGGTACGACCACGACGAGTTGTCATAGGAGTGCGTGTCCGGGTCGAATCCGGAGAACAGCCCGTCGAGGTCTTCGGCGCCGATGAAGTCGTCGCTGATGAGGTTCGTCGCGTTCGTGTACGCCCGTACGTACTCCTCGAAGTACGTGCCCTCGGACAGGACGCGATTGATGAGCGCACCGAGCAGCACGATGTCGGAGCCGGCCCGGATGGGCACATGCCTATCGGCGACCGCAGTGGTACGCGTGAAACGAGGATCGACGTGGATGACGCGGGCACCTCGGGCCTTGGCCTCGGTCACCCATTGGAAGCCCACGGGGTGGCACTCGGCCATGTTGGAACCCTGGATGATGATGCAGTCCGCATTCGCCATATCCTGGACGGGTTGGGTGGCGCCGCCGCGCCCGAACGAGGTTCCCAGACTGGGAACCGTGGCGGAGTGTCAAATACGCGCCTGGTTCTCGATCTGTATCGCCCCGGCCGCGGTGTAGAGCTTCTTCGCGAGGTAGTTCTCTTCGTTGTCGATCGTCGCCCCGCCCAGGCTGGCAATGCCCATCGTGCGTCGCAGCGGGTGGCCCTTGTCGTCGACATCCTCCCAATGGTTGCGACGGGCTTCGATGAAGCGGTCGGCGATCATATCGATCGCGGTGGACAGGTCGATCTTCGTCCAGTCCTTGGCCTTCGGGGCCCGGTAGAGGACGTCGGTGACGCGGCCGGGGGCGTTGACGAGCTGTTCGCTGGCCGCGCCCTTCGGGCACAGTCGGCCTCGTGAGATCGGCGAATCCGGGTCGCCTTCGATCTGGACGACCTTGTCGTCCTTGACGAAGATCTTCTGCCCGCAGCCGACGGCGCAGTAGGGGCACACGGATTGGACGACCTTGTCGGCCGTGGCCGTGCGTGGAGTGGTGTCTCGAGTCGTCGGAGACACGACTGATTCTCCGCGTCCGGACTTATCGGACGTGCGGAACTGCCGGAGTACCGGCCACTCGAGGAAGCTGAACCGAGCCATGGCTCCACCTTAGACCCTCACAGGGCGGAAATGCACCTGGTGAAACCGGGTGATTCGCCCCTGTCTCAGAGGCTGGGAATCACCCGGTTCACCGAGGCGGCTCCGCCGTCGGTCTTGGCTGCGGAGCTCTTCGTGCAACGAGCTGAACTCGGGCTGTGGAGTTCAGACTCGGCGGGCCAGCAGAACCGCGTCGTCGAGTTCGGCGGGTTCGCCTGACGGTGAGGTCACCTGTCGTGTCCGGGTATCGGCGAGTTCGATCTCCCACCGGTCCGGGCTGGCGCCGATGAGGAGTGCGAAGTCTCCGTTCGGGCTGACCAGTTCGTGGTGGTGATCCATGCCGTGCTCGAACTTCTCGCTGTGCTCTTCGGCCCACGGCGGCATCGTCGCATGGGAGACGAGCAGAAGCGCCCCTCCCGGTGCCACGTGCGCGGCGACGCGGGCCAGCAGCTCTTCCCGGGTGTCGGGCAGCCGGGTGTGGAGGAAGAATCCGGTGACCAGGTCGAAACCGCCTCGGCGATCGTGGTCCTCCGGATCCCAGGTGGAGACGTCGGCGACGGCGAATTCGGCGGAGACTCCGCGGGATTCGGCGACCTTGCGGGCGCGGTCGATGGCCGTGGTCGAGAGGTCGATCCCGGTGGCGTCCCAGCCGTTCTCGGCCAGCCAGATGACGTCGGCGCCCTCACCGCAGCCGACGTCGAGGACGCGACCGGGACTCATGTCGGAGACGATGGCCACGAGGGCCTCGTTCGGGTTTCCGGACCAGATGGTGTCGTCCGAGTCGGCGTAGCGCTCTTCCCAAGCGGCCACGGAATCGGGCACGCCGGTTTTGTCAGCGCCGGTGTTGTCGCTGGTCGCGGTCACTTGTCGACGCCCGGGTCGGCAGGGATCGAATCAGGAGCGGCACCGTCCGCGCCGCCGTCGGTCTCTGCGGCAGCGGCGGCTTCCTGCTTGGCCAATTCGGCACGGACGTCATCCATGTCGAGGCCCTTGACGGCGGTGATGACCTGTTCGAGCTGCGGGGCGGCGAGCGCACCGGGCTGGGCGAAGACGACGATGCCCTGGCGGAATGCGACGAGGGTCGGGATCGAGGAGATCGCGAAGAGTCCGGCCAGCTGCTGCTGAGCTTCGGTGTCGATCTTGCCGAAGGCGATGTCCGGGTTGGCCTCGGAGGCCTGTTCGAAGACCGGAGCGAACTGTTTGCAGGGGCCGCACCAATCGGCCCAGAAGTCGAGGAGGATGATCTCGTTGTCGTTGATGGTCGACTCGAAGTTGTCTTGCGTGATTTCGATCGTAGACATGCGGCCCAGTCTAGGAGCCGAGACTGAAATCCGCATAGACAGGTGAGGCAGGCGGGTTCTGACAGGTCGGGAAGGCTGCTGCCGAACGGTGTGCACGGTTCGAGGCAGTTCAGCCGAGGAGTCCACTCATTCGAAGACGTCGACGATCGGCGAGTCGTCGTTGATGGCGGCGAACACGGCCTCCGCCGCCGCAGATTTGACCACTCGGTCGGGGTTCTCCGGCGCCGGGGTCCACGGCATGATCTCGAACGTGATGTCGTCCTCGGGCACGGAGGCCGCCGTCGTGGCCAGGGAGGCGAGCGAACGCATGGAGTCGAGTTCGTCATCGACGCCGATCGTGGAGGTCACCGCGTCGAGGAATCCGTAGAGGCGGTCGGGGCGGGTGAGGACTTGGCCGCTCTTGGCGCGGTCGATGATGGCTTCCATGACCATCTGCTGATTGCCCATGCGCGCGATGTCGCTGCCATCGCCGACAGCGTGCCGGGTCCGGGCCAGGGCGAGGGCGTCGTCACCGCCGAGCGTCTGCTCGCCGGCGGGCAGGTCGAGATTCGCCTTCGGGTCTGTGAGCGGTTCGTCGAGGTCGACGGTGATTCCGTCGAGGGCGTCGACGATCGCGGCGAAACCGTCGAAATCGACGTTGATGAAGTGGTCGACGCGGACGCCGGTGAGCACCTCGGCGGCCGAGACCGAGCAGGCGGGTCCGGCGTTGAGGGCCGAGTTGATCATCCCGTGCATCGCCTCCGATGCGCCCTGTCCGGTGTCGTCGCAGGCGGGAAGGTCCATAATCGTATCCCGTGGAATCTGCACGGCGTCGATGCGGCTGGCATCGGCGGACACGTGGGCAAGGATCATCGCATCGCTGCGCGCCCCGTCGGCGCTGCCGAATCCCTGCCCCGAGGCGGCCCCGGAGTTCGCCTCGGAACCCGATCCGGAGTCATCGGAGGCTTCCTTCGCCGATTCGAGATCGCGAGTGTCGGACCCGATGATGAGGACGTTCGTCTCATCGGTGAGCTTCTCGGGAACGTCGCCGCCGTGGGCGCGCAGCGGAGAGGACGAGATATTCGCGCCGAGGTTGTGCACCGCCACCGCGATCGTCAGCGGAGCGCCGATGATGAGGACCGCGGCCACGGCGACGACGGTGCGACGGCGTCGGTACTTCGCGGCGAGGCGACGCCGACGTCGAGGCCCTGGCGGCACTGTTGGTTTTCGGTTGTCCACGGCTCGGGTGCTCCTGCGTCCGGGGTCACGACGGATTGCATACAAAACGGAATGCATACAATCCTAAACACGCGCACCGTCGAGTGCACATCATCACACCGCCGAGTGCACATCATTGTGTGTCATCTCTCGGCCCGCGGCGTCGCGCGGTCCGCTCCGGCCTGCCATCCGCAGGCAGCATCGGAGGCGGTCGCCGATCTCGACTGAAATCGCTCGGCCGAAATCACCATCGGGGCGATCTCTCTGTTAAGCTGGAACTGTTCTCGCACAGAAATGTGCGGAGCAGATGGTGTCTCAAGAGTAGGTAGATTCGCTCGTCACCATGTGTTTGCCCGTCGGCGCGTGCCTGCCTTCCGCGCCCCTCATGATTTTCCATGTCGTCCGTCTGACGACTTCCGTCCAGCACCTTCGAGTGCATGATCGAAACCGAGTATCCCCACGATTTCGTCTGAGACAGAGACCTCTCACCAGAGCATTCGCAATCAGCCTGAGATCAGCTCTCTCGGTTCACCCACAGTTTTTCGTTGGACCTGTGTCCAAGATTCAGTCCTTCCAGCGGGAAAGCCGGGCTCAGAAATGGGTCCGACCATCACGATCGCATCAGCGGTCATCAGTTAAAAAATAAGGATACAAAGATTATGGCAACAGGTACCGTGAAATGGTTCAACGCGGAAAAGGGTTTCGGATTCATCCAGCCTGACGACGGTTCGGCTGACGTGTTCACCCACTTCTCCGCGATCGAAGCCTCCGGCTACCGCGAGCTCACCGAGGGTCAGAACGTCGAGTTCGACTCTGAGATGGGCTCCAAGGGCCTGCAGGCGACTCGCGTCCGCGGCCTCTGAGACTCTTAGAGGGTCTCTTCTAGAGACTTCGTCGGTCTCCATTCGAGGCCGCTGAGACACACCGGCGATCTTTCGCCCTCGCAACCGTCCATGTCCGACCTCTCGGACTGGCTCGGCCGCTTGGGTGGAGGGTCGCCGTTCTCATGCCCGGCCCGGCAGCAAGGCGCGCAGCTCGACGAACCTCCGCCCTCCCTGCTACCTGACGGCTGTGAGTCTTGGT
>NZ_VIGO01000011.1:0-100719 GCF_009299785.1 Brevibacterium sp. CFH 10365
TCGCGATGCGATCCTCGCCATCCCCTCGACACATGCGCAGCAGAGTTCGGCGGACGGGCCGCAGAAGCCGGCGACTCATACGCAGGCCAACCCGACCGGAGCGACCCCGATCGCACCCGCGTCTCCGACCTCGCTGGCCGACCACCGCGAGTCACGTCGTCGCTCATGGCTGCCCTATGCGGCCGCCGCGGCCGCGCTCATCGTCGCGGCCGGCTCCGGAGTGACTATCTGGCAGCAAACACAGCGTCAGAACCAGCTCGAGGAGGACCTCACCACCGCGCAGCAGCAGCTCGACGATTCCACACGGCTGATGCAGGCCGATGATCTGCACACGAGCACGGCCGAGCTTCCGGAGGGAGGAACGGTCACGGTTCGATCCTCGGAGTCCGAACAGCTCATCCGGCTCAGTCCCGACGATATCGGGCAGCCTCCGGCCGGGAAGTCGATGCAGATGTGGGTGATCGGCGATGACGGCCCCGCAAGCGCCGGACTGATGACCGGTGAGCCGGTGACGATCGCCGGCCACGAGTTCTCTACCGACAGCGTCTTAGGTATCACCGTCGAACCGGAGGGCGGATCCGACCAGCCGACCACGGACCCGGTCGTGGCGATCGACCTGTAAGGCCCGAGGTCGACCTCGACCAGGCCCGCGCAGCCGACTTCGACCATTGCCGCGAGAGCTCGTCCACATCTCATTCCGAACACTTGTGGATGGGTCACCAACTGTCAGATCCTATGACGCACTGCAGCCCCCTGCCGGCCTCATCCCCCGGAGGCACAGGAGAACCCTGCACCGCACGGACGCAGTGAAGAGCACTTCACGAGGCCCTTCCAAAATGGCGATAGCTCGCGCGGAAGTTGTGCCGCGTGCCGCGGGGCCGGCATCCCAGTGAGGGTCGCACTCAAGGGGGCCAAGTGATTCACCGGGTTCGCAGGCACAGAAGCGGCGTCCTTCGCTTTGATCACCATCGTGACCAGCGTGCGGCCGTCGTTCTTGACTACGGTGTAGGCGCTCATATTCTCGCCTCCATTGACCGTGGACTTCGCAAAATGGCCGCCGAGGCGGGCAGCTGCGACGTACTTCCACGCTTATGCCGTGGGAGCGCCTACGCATGTGTTCGTCCCCTGAACTTCTGTTGGTCGACGCGGTTGATTCGCGACGCGGCTGGGCACCGAGATTTCGAGCCGGATTCGCTAGTCTTGTACTGACTAACCACAGCCGATGAAGAGGAGCCGAGTGGCCACCCAGCGGGACATCGACAAGCTGCAGACGCAGCAGCGCATCGTCGACTCAGCGCTCGAGCTGTTCGAAACCGCCGGCTACGAAACGACGTCGATGGTGCAGATCGCCCGGCACGCTGAGACGAGCAGGGCAAATCTGTATCTGCACTTCACCAGCAAGTCGCAGATCGTGCTGCACCGCATGCGCCAGTTGGAGTCCGAGGTCCTCGGACTGTACAGCGGACTCGACGGTGTGGAAACCACGGTCGACGGTGTCATGACTTGGCTGGAGACGGCCGCACAGCTGTGGAAGACACATCGCGCCGAATTCGACGCCATCTCACGGGCAATGACCGTCGATTCCGCAGTGTTCGACGAATGGCTCGAACTCCACCGACGGATCACGCGCTCACGGTCCGCGACCCACGCTGGGCCCCGGACCGGTGACGACCGCGATCAGTGGGAAGCACACCTCATCACGCTGATGATCGGCCTGGAGCACAACTTCTACTTCCTCTACGTGCGCGGACAGTCGATTTCGGAGAAGCTCATCCTGCGCAGCCTCGCCGAGCAGTGGTCAGCCTTCCTCGACTGAGACATCATTTATCGAGCACCAACAGCGGGCAGGTTCCCTGAGCGCGGGAGACGCAGATCATCATCGTCTCGTTCGCCGCCTGCTCGGAGGTGCTGAGAATCGAATCCCGGTGATCGACATCGCCGGACACCACACGGGTCTCACACGTGCCGCAGGTGCCTTCCTCACACGATGAGATCACGGGGAGACCCGCCTCCGCGGCCGCCTCGAGGATCGTCTGATCCGATCCCACCTCGACCGACACTCCACTCGCCTCGAACCGCACTTCGAAGGGTGTATCCGGCTCGGTGCGCTCGACTGTCTTGGGAGCGAATCGTTCGAGTCGAAGCGCATCATCGGGCCATTCACCCATTGCCTGTTCTGCGGCATCCATCAGCGATTCGGGCCCGCAGACGTACACCAGGCAGTTGTCCTGGGCATGCTCGAGAAGTCCGGACAGGGACAGACGCCGACCTTCGTCGCCCGGATAGAGGGTGACACGATCCCCGAACTCCGCGAGCTCGTCGAGGAAGACCATGGTTTCGCGCGCTCTGCCCGCATAGTGCAGCTCCCACTCCGCGCCGGCAGCATTCGCCTCTCGAATCATCGCCAGCATCGGCGTGATCCCGATTCCGCCGGCGATGAAGAGATACTTCTGCGCCCCGGACAGCCGGAAGTTGTTGCGCGGCCAGGACACAGTCACCTCGGACCCCGCCTGCAGCTGCTCATGGGCAAGCTTCGAACCGCCCCGCCCGTCGTCCTCGCGCAAGATCCCGATGCGATACCGCGAGGCCTCGGCCGGGTCGGATGACAGCGAGTACTGTCGCACCAGCGGTTCTCCGTCAGCATCGGCCAAGGTCACATCGATATGCGCGCCCGCCTTCCACCGCGGAAGGACACCGCCGTCCGGATGCTCCAAAGTGATGGCCGCCGCCGAGGCGGTCAGCTCGGTTCGCTCGGCGACCCGAAGATTGAGCTGCCGGATTGTCTGCGTGCGATTGCGGTGCACATCCGTAACGTCCCAGTGCACGTGCAGCGAGCGACGGACCGGCAGCAGCGGCAGCCGTGCGAAGTCGAGCTCGTGAATGTCATCCGGTCGCAAGGAGGGCAGCCGTTCGAAGAGCACTCGCAGACCCGTGGCACCCTGCACCCGGGCAAGCGGATTGCCCAAGCAGGTGTGACGCCCCGAGGTGAACGCGAGATGGTCGGTCGGGACCGGTCTGTGGATGTCGAACTCGAAGGGATCGCGCACATAGGTCGGATCCGTATTGGCCGATGCCAAGCCGACGAAGATCATGTCACCGGGCGGGATCTCGACACCCGAAAGAGTCACCGGGCGGGTGGCCTTGCGGGAGGTGAAGGTCGAGGACGGGCGACGACGAACGGTCTCCTCGAAGACGTTCGACCACAGCTGCGGCTCCACCAGGGCGTCTTCAAGAGCTTCGGAATGCTGCGTCACGAAGAGCACGGCATTTGTCATCGCCTGTGCGGTGGTGTCGGTTCCCGCTGCCGAGAATTCCGAGATGTGCAAGCCGATCTGTTCCGACGACAACGCGAATGATCCATCGGAGTTCCGTGACGAGGCCATCACCGAGATGAGGTCGTCGGCCTCCGAATCGCGTCGCTGGTCGATGATCTCGCGGAGAACTAGATTGGAGTCGACGAAGCGGTCCCAGACGACGGACTTCTCGGGTTCGTCCATCGGCGCGTGAGCCGAGGAGAGGATGGCGAACAGGTCGTCACGGAGTTGGCGCAGCATGCCCTCGTATTCGTAGTCCAATCCGAGCAGCGCCATGATCGTCTGTGTGGTCAGTTCGAGGGAGTACTCCTCGAGGAGGTTCGCCGACCCCTGTTCCTCGAAGCGGTCGATGATGCGGTTGGCACGGGCCTCGATCTCGGGTTGGAGTCGATCCATCCGGTCCTTGACGAAGCCCTTCTGTGCCACCGACCGTGCCAGCGTGTGGTCGGGCGGATCCATGCCGACGATCATCTTGGCCACCAGTTCCGGAGGGTAGACGCTCCGGTGTCGTTCGGGGACATCCGCTGCGGAGTTCGACGCGGAGGAGAACGTCTGCCAGTCCGATAGGACTTCGAGACAGTCCTCACGCGTGGTGACGATCCAAGCATGCAGGGGCTCGTACCAGAAGACCGGAGTCTGCTCTCTGTATTCGGCCAGGTGGACCGCGGGATCCGTGTAGTAGGCGTCGCCCATGACGTCGAAGCCGTGCGCGATGGGGCAGCGACCGACCGGGTGTGAGTCGTGAGACGTGGTTGTCATAGTGGTCGGGATCTTCCTCTCTGAAGTCCGTTTGGTTCGGTCAGTCGATGACCGCTGAGGCGACGATTGATGACAGACGTTGGAATCTGGCCACGTTATCGGCCTCATCCATAACGCCGCTCGACAGGAAGCAGAAGCTGACATCTGAGACCGGGTCGACCCACAGAAGGGACGAACCCGCGCCGTAGGAGCCGAATGTCCGCGGCGACACGAACGGGCCGAAGAAGCGCGCATAGGTTCCGGTGCCCGCCAGCGCCATTCCGAGTCCCATGTTGCCCTCAGGAGCATCCCAGTGCCGTGCCGCTGCGACCATGCCGTAGAGGTCGTTGATCTGATCGCCGGTCTGTTTCGTGGTGGCGAAGTCGAGCACCGTCGGACTGAAGAGGAGTTCGCCCGAGGCGGAGCGGCCCCGATTCCGCAGCAGCTCGGTGAACGTGAAGACGTCATCGATCGTGGAGACCGCTCCGACCCACGGCATCTCTGCGTCGGGGCGGGCGATGACGTCATTGAGCACTTCGATGTCCTCGGGCTTCAACCAGGAGTCGTTGGCGACGATCACCTCGAGAGGGACCGCCCGGTCCGTCCAATCCTCGGGCAGGCCGAAGCGCGTCGTGTTCATTCCGGCTGGTGCGAAGATCTTGTCGTGCATGAGGTCTCGGAATGAGGCTGCGCCGTAGGCCCTGCGCAGCATCTCGCCGATGAGTGCGTGGTTGATCGCAGCCGAGTAGTTGAGGTTCTCTCCGGGCTCATTGACCACATCCACGGAGCCGAGGGCGTCGATGACGTCTGCAAGCACCGCAAAGGACTCCGGCCCCAGCCCTGGGTTGGGCGTCGCAGGCATTCCCGCGCGGTGGGTGAGCAGGTGCGCCAGATTGATGCGCTCTTTGCGCGCTGCCCGGAACGGCTCGGTGCCGAAGAATTCCGGGATGAGGTCGACGACACGGGTCGACAGCATGATCCGCCCCTCGCTCAGTGCGCGGTAGACGAGGGCGTTGGTGAACCCCTTGGACATCGACAGGATTCGGTAGACGTCATCGGGGCCGGTGGCACGACCTCGGTGACGATCCGATTGGCCGTACGTTCCCTTCAGCGCGATCTCGCCGCCCCGGGCGACGACCACGCTGGCTCCGTAGTAGGACTCCGTCTGCAGGTCTTCTGCGATCGCCTCGTCCAGACGGCTGATGAAGCGAGCTTCCATGCCGGCGATGTCATTGATGACGACGTCTCTGTGCATATCCATCTGTCTGTTCCTTTCGCTGGGGAGGTTCACATCATCACCGCGCCGCCGGAGGGCGACAGCGTCTGACCGGTGTAATGTCCGGATTCCTCGGAGGCGAGGAACAGGACGGTCTTGGCGATCTCTTCCGGTTCGGCAACGCGTTTGAGCGGCTGCAGTGCCAGCAGAGCGTCCATGTGCTCGTCACCGGAGGCGGCGAACATCGCAGTGTTGATCCCCGCCGGGGCGAGAGCGTTGACACGGATATCGAAGGGGGCGAGCTCGGCCGCGATGGCCTTGGTCATCCCCACGATCGCGGCTTTCGAGGCCGGGTAATAGGCGGGCATCGGCAGACCCATCAGCCCCGCAACGGAAGCGAAGTTGACGATCGATCCTCCGGTCTCTTTCATCAGCGAAGCAGCTTCCCTGATCATGAAGAAGGTGCCGTTGAGGTTGATGTCGATGACTCGACGAAAATCATCGTCGGTGGTGCCTGAGAGGAAATCCGGGTGGTATTCCCGACCTTCCTTGGCCGCATTGATCATCTCGTGGTTGATGTCGTCGACCCAGCGCTGTTTCTCACTGTTCGGGGTGGAGACGCCCGCCGCGTTGATCAGCACATCGAGCCGCGACTGTTCATCCTCGACGCGGCGAAGAGCGCGGGACACCGCTGATGAGTCGGAGATGTCCAGGGCGATGGTCCGGACCGATGCCTCGGATTCGAAAGCCTGGAGAAGCGGTTCTTCACGCAGATCGATCGCGTAGACCGTTGCGCCGTTTCGGACCAGCTCCTCGACGGCGGCTCGCCCCATACCTGATGCCGCTCCTGTGACGACGGCAACCTTGTCTGCCAGCTTCATTGCTCTGCCTCCTTGGTGTGATGTAGGAAACAGTCTTTAGCTTCAGTAGACACATGTCAAGTGAAATTTCTTGGCGCTACCCGCCCCGCGTCACGACGACCCTCGTCTTCGCCCCGACTCCAACATCCCTCAGCCTCAGCCCTGTCATCGGTCGCCGAGCACGGCCGAGGCGAGCGCCGCATGGATTTCGGGTGAGTCGAGCAGCGCCACATGACGGCTGGGCACGGAGATGCTCACAGCCGCCACCGCGGTGCCGTCGTCATCGCGTACAGCCATGCCGAGGGCCGCCACACCCCGCTCGGTGCGTTCGCGGTTGAGGGCCCACCCGACCCGGCGGATGGACTCCAGTCGCCTGCGGAACCGGGCGAAGGCCGCGTCATCGAGGAAGTCGCCCGAGGTGCGTGCGGAGTTCGACCGATAGAGGCTCTCGAGTACGGCCGACTCGAGCTCGGCCAACAGCACCTGTCCCCCGGAGGTCAGGGACGCCGGAAGGATCTCACCTGCCCGTGACCCGATGCCCAGCCGGTCAGCGCCCTCGTGGCTGTCGAGGAACCGCGTGGTCGTGCCCACCCGCACCATGAGGTTGCAGGTCTGGCCGGTGACCTCGGAGAGCTCGGCGAGCCTGGGCCGCATCCTCAACAGCACACCGCGATGCGACGACTGCGCCTGCGCATTCGCGACGATTCCCGGGCCGGGATGGTAGACCCGCGACTCGTCCCTGACCGCGAACCCGCGATAGACGAGCATGCTCAGCAGCCGATGAGCCGTGGAGACGCTGATGCCGAGTTCACGAGCGGCATCGGTGATCCGCAGCGCACCCGTGTCCCGCAGGATCTGCAGCAGCCGCAGGGCATTGTCGACCGAAGCGAGCAGATGAGTCGGCTTCTCAGCAACCACACGGCGTTCCATGGTTCGACTCTAGTCGTTTTCCACTGTGCAGAAAATGCTTGCATCGACCTCGGGATGACGCGACGGTGATCGAGAGCACGTCGCCGATCAACGACGATTCCCAGACGATTGGAGCACCATGCAGTTCTACCTCGACGGATTCCGTCCCGGAGATCCCGAGATCCGCCCCGCCGCACCGACGGCCGACCGCGAACCCGCCGAGGTGGCGTCCCCCGCTCCGGACACCCACCCCGCGAATTCCGCTGAGACTGTCGACGTCCTCATCGTCGGCACGGGCCCGGCCGGGACCGTGCTCGCCGCACAGCTGGCCGAATTCCCCGATATCACCACCAAGGTCATCGAACGCCGAGGCGGCCCCCTCGAACTCGGTCATGCCGACGGCGTCGCCTGCCGCACCGTCGAGATGTTCGACGCCTTCGGCCTCGCCGACCGGCTGATCCGCGAGGCCTATTGGGTCAATGAGACGACGTTCTGGGGACCCGATCCCGCTGATGCCTCCCACATCGTGCGCACCGGCCGCATCGATGACGTGGAAGAGGGCCTGTCCGAATACCCGCACGTCATCGTCAACCAGGCCCGCATGCAGGACTTCCTGCTCGAGCACATGGCGAAGTCCCCGACCCGCCTGACACCCGACTACGGTCTCGAGGTCCAATCCGTTGACATCGATGAGACCTCGGATCACCCGGTCACGGTGACCGTGCTCCCGACTGGCACCGGCGACGAGGAGGCCTCGCCCCAATCGACCGAGACAGCCGCCCCGACGACAGTCCGGGCGAAGTACGTCGTCGGCTGCGATGGTGCCCGCTCGGCTGTGCGTCGCAGCCTGGGCATCGAGATGACCGGCGATGCGCGGAACCATGCCTGGGGTGTCATGGACGTCTTCGCCGTCACGGACTTCCCGGACATCCGCCTCAAGTCAGCCATCCAGTCGGCGACCGGCGGCAGCGTCCTGCTCATCCCCCGCGAGGGCGGCTACATGGTCCGCCTCTACGTCGACCTCGGCGATCTCGATCCGACCGACCCGGCAGCCCGCGGTCGGTTCACCTCGGATGAGATCATCGCCGCCGCACAGCGCATCTTCCACCCCTACACGCTCGAGATCAAAGACATCGCCTGGTGGTCGGTCTACGAGGTCGGCCAGCGCATCGCCGAACGCTTCGACGACGTCGTCGAGGCCGACCGCGGCACCCGGCATCCCCGCGTCTTCATCACCGGCGACGCCTGCCACACCCATAGTGCGAAGGCTGGACAGGGCATGAACGTGTCGATGCAGGACGCGTTCAACCTCGGCTGGAAGCTCGCCTCGGTGCTGCGCGGACTCAGCCCGGAGAGCCTGCTCGACACCTATGCCGAGGAACGCCACGCGATCGCCCAGGAGCTCATCGACTTCGACCTCACGTGGTCGGAGGCCATGGCGGCCAAACCGGCCGATCCGAATGCCCCAGAGGCAGGAGGAATGAGTTCACAGGAACGACAGGAGATCTTCACCGCGGGAGGACGATTCACCGCAGGCTTCGCCACGGACTACCCGCCGAACATGATCACCGGCACCGACGAGCACGAGCATCTGGCCACCGGATTCCCGATCGGCGAGCGCTTCCACTCGGCACCGGTCATCCGCCTTGCCGACGCGAAACCGCTCGAACTCGGCCATGAGGCGAGCGCCGATGGTCGCTGGCGTCTCTACCTGTTCGCCGATTCCGCCGATCCGCAGTCTCCGGATTCGCCCATCGCCGAACTCTGCCGCTTCCTCGCCGAGGATCCGAACTCCCCGGTACTCCGCCACACTCCGGCAGGAGCCGACCCGGATGCCGTCTTCGATGTGCGTGCCGTCTTCCAGCAGGGGCACCGTGATCTCGCGCTCGAGCGAATGCCTGACTTCCTGCTGCCGCACAAGGGGCGTCTCGGGCTGGTCGACTACGAGAAGATGTTCTGTGCGGATCTCGCCGCAGGCACCGACATCTTCACGCGCCGCGGCATCGACCGCGGCCGCGGCGCAATCGTCGTCGTCCGACCCGACCAGTACGTCGCCCACGTGCTGCCGCTCGACGCCTACGCACAGCTGGCCGAGTTCTTCACAGCCATCATGTGTCCGCAGCGTTGAGCACACCCACGACAGGACCGATCGCGGCGAGGGCGAGAGGAAAAGGACGCTGTGAGCTGTCCTCGATCGAGCTTGTGGCGTCTCGCCCGGCAGAGCCGGCGTGAACGGAAGCGTGCATCTGCACACTGCTAATTCGCTGCGTGTACCCGTGCCTGGTCGATGACCGTAGAAGCGATGTCGTTCGGATGTGATTCCGGGAGCCAGTGAGACGCACCCTCGAGAGGGACAAAACGAAAGAGCCCTTCGACGTAGCGGGCGCTGAGCTCTGCAGTTCTGCGGGAAAAGGCAATGTCCTCGCTGCCCCACACGAAACTGGTGGGCACTGTGATGGGAGTGCTCCGCGTCCGATCACTGCCATCCATCGCCTGGTAGTACTTGAGCACAGACAGGAAGGCACCCGGCTCACTGAATCGACCAACATTGGAAGCTGCGAGATCGTCGGGGACGACTCCGCCATAGAGATCGACCAGCCGCTTGCCGTCATTGCGCAACAATGCTCGAGCAACTCCCTCCGGGTGGTCTTGGATCGAACGCATATAGCCCATTCGCTCGTATTGATCTTCGTCCGTCTTCAGCTGTTTGCCGAGAGCGATGGGATGCGGGGTCGACACGACGGTGCAGGTCCTCAGACGCTGCGGGTGGTTCGCGGCAAAAGGCCAAGCGACCAGTCCGCCCCAATCATGACCGACGAGGTGGAATCGTTCGAGCCCCGCCGCGCGGGAGACTTCGTCGAGGTCGGCGACCAGGCGCGCGATTGCGTACTGCCCCACTGATTCCGGACGCACCCCCGGCGAATATCCTCGTTGGTCATAGGCGAACACACCCATTCCCTGTGCGAGGAGCAGCGCAGCGGTCCTCTCCCAGCAAGAAGCGTATTCCGGCCACCCGTGCAGAAGGATCGCCTCGCCGAGGTCAGGATCCGGGCGCGTTGGCGACGCCCGGAAAGCGGCGAACTCCCCTTGATCAGTGGACACCGCCAGCGCCTCGGCTTCGGCGGTTGTCGGCAGCTCCGCCAAGCGCCCGGCCACCGACGCGTTGTCGAACGGGGCACCGCTGTGGGGCTGAGACATCGTCGGTGTTGTCATGGGCCAGCCTCCTCGCTGATCACGGTCCCTTGACTATCGGCTCTGGTCACCGGTCATTGCTGAGCACCGGGTGCCTGAGGACTGCGACGAGACCCGTCGGTGGGAATGCCCAGCGCGTTGACCCACAATTTAGTCGCGGTCTCCACAAGCAATTCGTCGCTGCCCCAGTCCGGTTCCTCGACCGCATATTTGAAATACGCCATCCGTCCGACCATCGCTGACAGCGCCCGGGCGGACATGAGAGGGTCGAGGCTCGGGTCCACATACCCTTCGTCCTGAAGCTTTTTGATCCACCGGCAATTGCGTCCGGAGAAGGCCCGGGACCGGTCGAGACGCAATCGACGGAAGTTCGCGTCGATCGCGGCAACCTGTTCGAGCAGGAGCATCAGCTTCGCATTGCGCTTATACGACTCGACGTAGGCACGATGTCCGGCTCGCAGCTGCTCGATGACGGTGCGTTCTTCGTCACTGCTGTGTGGCGGGCCCGGATGGAGCATGTCCTCCTGAGCTTCGTTGAGCACGGCTGCGAAAGCCTGCTCTTTGCTGTCGAAGTAGGTGTAGAACGTGCCCGTGGAGCACTTGGCCTCTTTGGTGATGTCGGTCAGCCGAGAATCGATGAAGCCATCGCGTTCGAACACGACTCTGGCAGCGGCGACGAGGGCTGCCCGGGTGCGGACTCCTCGCGTGGTCGTCGGGAGATCGCGCAGAAGCGCGGTATCCACGAGCGTGGGAGGATCCTCAGCTGAGTCTTCGGTCGTCGACATGACAGCCAATCCTACAATCCATTTCTCGGGCACACCCAAAGTGCATGCTCATGATGCCAGCCCGCTCTCCCGCGCAACAGCCCATCCCTGATCAATGATCGCCTGGATGTCGCGGCCCGTGGGCACTCCGTGATCAGCGGCGTTCTCAGGGTTGTCCGCAACGCGGCGACGGATGCCCTCGGCGATGATCGCGATCTTCCACAGCCCCAGTGTGTGCCAGAAGCCGAGTGTTCGCCCGCTGCGACCCGAGGCAGCCAGGTATTCGGCAGCAATCTCGGCCCGGGTCGGGAATCCGTCCACTGCGGTCGGGGCCAGGGGGTCATTGGGCATCTCGCCCGGCTGGGTCCAATACGCCAGCGAGCTGCCCACATCTGCCAGTGGGTCACCCAGCGTCGCCAGTTCCCAATCGAGAACCGCTCGGATGTTACCGGTGGCGTTGTCGATGATGACATTGCGGATGTGGAAGTCGCCATGGACCAAAGTGATCTCACCAGGATCGGGCAGGTGCTCGGTCAGAACCGTCGTGAGAGCGTCGAGATCGGGGCGGTCCTGGGTCCGGCTCTCCTCGAGTTGGCGGCTCCACCTCTTCAGCTGCCTCGGCGCGTAGGGTTTCCGAGAGGCCAGGTCCCCCAAGTCCGCAGCGTCGATGTCGACTGCGTGGATCTTCGCCAGGGTCCGAGCAAGTTCGAGGCCGAGACGTCTGCGCGCCTCGGGGCCGAGCTTTCGGGCGGCCTCCTCATCGTCGATGACGGTTCCCTCGACGTGTTCCATGATGACGACAGGAACATCGGCGACTGCGGAATCCTCACAGACACCGATGGTGACTGGGACCGGCACTCCAGTTGGCTGCAGTGCGGAGATGATCCGGTGCTCCCGGGCCACGTCATGGGCCGAGGCGAGAAGATGTCCCAGCGGGGGACGACGGGCAATCCACGACCGGCCCGCCTCATCGTCGATGCGGTAGGTGAGGTTCGACTGCCCATGACCCACACGGACCGCGCGGAGCGAACCTATCACCGTCTCGCCCGCGTCCCGTATCCACCTCGCCAGGCTCGACAGATCGAGTTCGACGCTCATCGAGACTCCCGTGCGTTCTTCCTCCGTCGCAGTTCACGCCGCGCGATCGAACGTTTGTGAACTTCGTCGGGACCATCGGCCAAACGCAGTGTGCGCTGATGAGCGTAGAAGCTGGCCAACGGAAAATCGTCTGTGACCCCTCCGCCGCCGTGGACCTGGATAGCCCGGTCGATGACAGTCAGCGCCATGTTCGGGGCCTTGACCTTGATGGCCGCGATCTCCGTCGCCGCCTCCTTGTTGCCGACCGTGTCCATCATCCACGCAGCCTTGAGCACGAGGAGGCGGGTGGCTTCGATCTCGACGCGAGACTCGGCGATCCAATCCTGGATGTTCGCCCGCTCCGCCAGCGGCTGTCCGAAGGTGACTCGTTCCCGGGCACGGTCGATCAGAAGGTCGAGGGCCCGTTCGGCCATCCCGATCGAGCGCATGCAGTGGTGGATGCGGCCCGGTCCCAGCCGTGCTTGGCTGATGGCGAATCCGTCGCCTTCGCCGGAGAGCAGAGCAGTCTTGGACACTCGCACATCGTCGAAGATGATTTCTGCGTGGCCTTCCCGGTCGAGGTAGCCGAACACCGGCAGTCCCCGGACCACGGTGATGCCGGGGGTGTCTTTGGGGACGACGAGCATCGACTGCTGTCGGTGGGCCTCGGCGTTCGGGTCGGTCTTGCCCATGACGATGAAGACCTGACAGTTGGCGTGCAGAGCGTTCGAGGCGAACCATTTTCGCCCGTTGAGCACATAGTCGTCTCCGTCGGAGGCGATGCTCATCTCGATGTTCGTCGCATCGGAGCTCGCCACCGCCGGTTCTGTCATGCAGAACGCTGAGGCGATCTCACCGTCGAGCAGCGGTTTGAGCCACTTCTCCTTGTGCTCGTCGGTCCCGAAGAGCGCAAGGACCTCCATATTCCCGGTATCAGGTGCGTTGCAGTTGATGGCCTCGGGGGCGATCTCCGCACTGCGGCCCGTGATCTCCGCCAGATGCGCATACTGCAGATTCGTCAGTCCTGCTCCCCATTCGTCGTACGGCAGGAACAGGTTCCACAGTCCCTGGGATCGGGCCTCACGTTTGAGGTCTTCGAGGACGGGCGGATGGAAGTTCGGGTCCCCAGCCTCGGCCCGTTGCCGGTGGTAGACCGGTTCGACGGGGTAGACGAAGTCGTCCATGAAGGCGTTGAGCCTGGATTGGTAGTCCCGGGTCGTCTCATCTGGTGCGAAGTCCATAGTTCCTGCTCTCTCGGATGGTTTCTGGCGTGTATGTGGTTTCAGGCCCGGTGATTATGAATGCCGGCGCTGTCGGTCTCGCCTCTGACTTCGAGGACGACCTTGCCGCGCACGGATCGGGAGTCGATGAGCTCGAGAGCTTCCTGCGCCCTCTCCAGCGGGAGCACGGTGTGAACGACGGGATCGAGTGCTCCCGAAGCCAGATATGGCCACAACGTGTCCCACTGGGCGGCGACCATGTCGGGTCGTCCGGCCAGAGCCGCACCCCACCCCACTCCGGCCACGGAGATGTTGCCCAGCAGCAGACGATTGACCTTGACTTCGGGGATGGATCCTGCGGTGAATCCGAGAACCAGGAGAGTGCCGAAGGTCTTCAACGTGCGCAGTGAATCGGTGAACCGGTCGCCGCCGACCGGATCGGCGACGAGGTCGACACCCTCGGGGAACAGGTCCTTGACCGCGTCTTTGAATTCTCCGGCGAAGACCACATGCGAAGCGCCGAGGCTGCGCACCGTCTCGGCCTTCTCCTCGGTCGAGACCACGCCTACGACTTCTCCGCCGTAGGCGCGGGCGATCTGGACGAGGGCGCTGCCGAGTCCGCCTGCGGCGCCGTGGATGAGGACCGTCTGACCTGGCTCGAGTCTCCCTCGCACACGCAGCGCGAAGTCCGCGGTCAGGAGGTTCATCGGCATTCCTGCTCCGTCGGTCAGCGATACGGTCTCCGGAAGCGGGAGGACGCTGGCGGCCGGGACGGCGACGGACTCCGCGTAGGCTCCCGTGTTCGCCACCCCGACGACGCGGTCGCCGACACTGAGACCGGTGACGCCTTCGCCCAGCTCACCTACGAGCCCGGAGACCTCCGACCCCATGGTGTAGGGCAGCGCCGGCCGCATCTGATATTGACCGCGGGACTGGAGGAGTTCGGGGAAGGTCACGCCGGCATAGGCGACGTCGATGAGGACCTCGCCGGGCCCGGGCGTCGGAGTCTCGACGTCACGAAGTTCGAGGGAGCCGGGGCCGTCGGTGGCTCTCAGCTGCATTGCTCTCATGATGGTCGGGTGTCCTTTCGTCTGGTTTCGCACACGTGCGTGATGCTGTCGAGTCGGATGAGCGGAAGCGTGTCTGCGGGACGGTGTATTCAGAGACGAGACGAGGCGACGACACCGCCATCGACGACGATCGTCTCTCCCACGACGTAGTCGCCGGCCCGAGAAGCGAGATAGGCGGCGACTCCGGCCATGTCCTCATCTGTGCCTATCCGTCCCGCGGGGATCTCCGTCTTCACCTCGTCGCCGTGGTCGCGGGCGTCCTTGTTCATCTTCGTCCCGAATGCTCCGGGAGCGATGCCGCTGACGATCACTCCCTCTGGTGCCAGCCGGGAGGCCAAGCGTTTGGTCAGGTGGATCACCCCGGCCTTGGACGCGTGGTAGCTGTAGGTCTCCAGCGGATTGGGTCGGATACCGTCGATGGAGGCGACGTTGATGACCTTGGCGAGATGGCTCCCCGAGGTCGCGGCGGCCCGCAGATCCGGCGCGAGTGCCTGCGTGAGGAAGAACATCGCTTTGAGGTTGAGGTCCATGACCTTGTCCCACCCGTCCTCAGGGAACTCGTCGAACGGCGCGCCCCAGGCGGCACCGGCATTGTTGACGAGGATGTCCAGACTGGTCTCGTGCTCACGGAGACGGGCTACCACCGAAGCAAGTCCCTCTTTCGTCGAGATGTCACCGGGCAGGGACACGCATGTTCCCTGTTCGGACAGCTCGGCCGCGGTCGCGTCACAGGCCTCGGCCTTGCGGGCGGTGATGTAGACGCGCACGCCCGACTGCACGAATCCCTCGGCGATCATCCTGCCGATTCCGCGCGAGCCGCCAGTGATCAGCGCACTGCGCCCTTTCAGCGCAAACAGTGTCGACATATCCATGGAAACTCCCTTGTTAGGTGTGACTGCACGGTCTGCCCGGCCTCCATTCGCCGGATGACAGCGATTCAGATGTCTGCGTCGTGTTCGGTGAAGTAGCCGATTGATTCGGCGACGCAGATCGGCTTCTCGATCCCCTCTGCTTCGAAGGTCTGGGTGGTGGTCACCTGTGCGGATCCGGTGCCGCGCGGATCGACGGCGGAGATCGTGGCCCGCATGCGCACCTTCGAACCCACTGGTCGCGGCTGCGGGAATCGCACCTTGCCGTAGCCGTAGTTGAGACTGTGCGCGAATCCGTCGAACGCCATGAGCTCCTCCATGAACCCCGGCCCCAGCGACAGGGTGAACAGCCCGTGACCGATGGTGCCGCCGAAGGGACCATCGGCGGCACGATCCTCATCGACGTGGATCCACTGGTGGTCGTTCGTCAGGTCGGCGAATGAGTTGATGTCGTCCTGGACCAGCGTATGCCAGCTAGTAGGACCGAGTTCCTTACCGACGAGCGCGTCGATGTCGGCGATGGTCGTGGGCCTGATGGGAGTCGTCATTGTCTGCCTTTCGGTAGGTGCGACGGGTCACGCGCGATCCGAGAAACCCGAATCACTACCCTATTTGAAATTGAGTTCAGATTCATTACTCTGAGACTAACCGTGTGCGCCGGGTCACTTCAAGGTGGAACCGAAACACGCCACACGGATGTCTACGCAAAGGAGCGGCACCCATGGCAGAAGTCCAGACCGTCACCGGCACCATCGACAGCAGCGAACTCGGCAGGACCCTTGTCCACGAGCACATCTTCGTCCTCAGCGAGGAGATGCGGCAGAACTATGACACGACCTGGGACGACGAGGAGAAGATCGCCGATGCTGTCGCCAAGCTCAATGACCTCAAGGACGCGGGGATCGACACGATCTTCGACCCCACGGTCGTGGGGCTCGGTCGCTACATCCCCCGGGTGCAGCGAGTGGCCGAGCAGACCGACCTCAACATCGTCGCAGCCACCGGACTCTACACATTCACCGATCTCCCCCACCAGTTCGAACATCGCGGTCCGGGCCTCCTCATCGACGAACCGGAACCGCTCGTGAAATTGTTCGTCCGCGACCTCGAGGAGGGCATCGCCGACACCGGCGTCAAGGCGGCATTCCTCAAATGCGCCATCGAATCCCCCGGGCTCACCGAGGGCGTCGAGCGCACGATGCGGGCGGTGGGTCAGGCGAGCGCTCAGACCGGCGCTCCCATCACCGTCCACACCAATCCACGCACCGGGTCCGGCCTGGTCACGCAACGAGTGCTCAGGGAAGAGGGCGCAGAGCTGGAGAAGGTCGTCATCGGCCACTCGGGCGACTCGACGGACCTCGACTACCTGTCTCAGATCGCCGAGAACGGATCATCCTGGGCATGGATCGGTTCGGCATCGACGCCTATCTGCCGACCGAATCACGCGTCGACACCATCGTTGAACTTGTCCGCCGCGGTTATGCCGAACGCATCACCCTGGCCCACGATGCGGCGTGCTACATCGACTACTTCTCTCAGGAGGAGAAAGCGCAGATCCAACCCAACTGGCATTTCCGCCACATCAGCGACGACGTCATTCCGATGCTGCTGGACAAGGGCGTGTCCGAAGACGACATCGACACCATGCTGGTGAAGAATCCACGCCGTTACTTCGAGTGACACCCATCGACTACATGCACTGAGGGACCATTTTCGACGATGAAGGGAATCCCATGTCAGTCAACGCACAAACCATCAACCCGCAGCTGAAACCGGCCAAGCACGCAGGCTTGAGAACAGCCGGCCTCGTCGGCTCCTCGATCGAATGGTACGACTTCTTCCTCTACGGCACAGCGGCCGCCCTGGTCTTCCCTCAGGTCTTCTTCCCTGACTCGAGCGGAGTCACCGGCACACTCCTGGCGTTCTCGACGTTCGCCACCGGATTCATCGCGCGGCCAGTCGGCGGACTCGTCGCCGGCAACTTCGGGGACAAGATCGGCCGCAAACCCATGGTGGTCATCGCCCTGCTGGGCATGGCCGTCTTCACCTTCCTCATCGGCTGCCTGCCATCGGCCGGGAGCATCGGCATCATCGCCCCCGTCCTGCTCGTCGTGTGCCGATTCATCCAGGGCATCGCCTGCGGCGCCCAGTGGGGTGGGCTGGCGCTGCTGCTCAGCGAGTCCGCTGGGCCCAAGCACCGGGCATTCTCCGGCTCGTTCATGCAGGTCGGCGTTCCCACAGGAGCCCTGCTGGGCAATCTGGCTTTCGTCATCGTCTCGTCCGCGGTCGATGAGGCGGCCTTCGTATCCTGGGGCTGGCGGATCCCGTTCTGGGCAACGGCGCTGCTGGTGCCGATCGTCATGTACATCCAGCTCAAAGTCGAGGACTCCCCCGAGTTCAGAAAGCTCGAGAACGAGGTGTCTGCGGCCAAGCCGAAGGTCGTGCAGGCACCGCTGTGGCAGGCCATCAGATCGCATTGGAAGACGATTCTGCTGGCCGCGGGCACACTATCGGGAACGAACTGCGTCTTCTACATCACGATCGCCGGAGCCCTGTCCTACGGCACGAGCTACTTGGGGATGGACTACGGGCAGATGCTCATCGCCGCCATGCTCTCTTGTGTGGTCGGCATCGCCACCATTCTGATCGGCGGCAGGCTGGCCGACCTGATCGGTCGACGTCCGGTCATCATCATCGGCGGCGTCGGCCTGCTGGTGTGGGCATTTCCCTATTTCGCCCTGATCAATACGACGAGCATCGTCCTCTTCGCGGTCTCGATCAGCGTGGCCAGCGTGTTCCAGTCACTTATCTACGCCCCAATCGCCGCGTACTTCGGTGAATTGTTCGCCCCGCAGATCCGCTTCTCCGCGGTCTCCCTGGCCTACCAGCTCAGTGCGATCGTCGTCTCGGGCTCGACGCCCATCGTCATGACTTGGCTGATCGCGAAGATGGACGGTTCGACGTTGGGGATCACGCTGTTCGTGTGCGCGATGGCCGTGATCACGATCGTGTCGACGTTGGCTCTGGAGGAGACCAACCCGAAATCCGTCAGGCAGTCACAGACAGCTGTTCCGGGTGAACACCTGCGCACGGAGACTGTCGAGGTCGGGTCCGTGTAGTCGGCTCACCCCGCAGCGCCGCTGCCACGCAGCTTTGCCTGGTAGCGGCGCATCCCGCGGATCCAGCGATCATAGTCGAAGCCTTTCAACCGGTACATGTCGAGAACTTCGGGATGGGGCAGGATGAGGAAGGTTCCGGCTTCGACCGCGGCCATCACGGTCGCGGCGACATCTGCCGGCTCGAGAACGGTGCCGGCTTCGGAAACGGCCCGTTGGGCGGCGAGTTCCTCTGCGGTCAAGGAACTGGGATCTTCTCCCCATAGGATCTTGGTGTTCACTCCCATCGGGGCGAGCACGGATACACCCACTCCCTCGCCGCCGTAGGTCACCGACAGCCATTCGGCGAATGCGAGCGCGGCATGCTTGGTCACCGAGTAGCCGGCCTGACCGATCTGAGTGAGCAGTCCGGCCGCCGAGGCGGTGACCACGAAATATCCTTCTCCCCGAGCCTGCCACCGGGGCACGAGCCGTTCGGCGGCACGGATGTGAGCCCGAAGGTTGACGTCGAGGATGCGGTCCCAGTCACTTTCGGCACCGAGCCCGGAGGCTCCGGCGATTCCAGCATTGGCGAAGTAAAGATCGACGTCGCCGAGTTCGCGTCCGGCGGTGGCCAGCAGATCGTCCACCCCGGCCGCAGTGGAGACGTCCCCGGTCCAGTACGGCTGGCCCAGTTCCGCCGAGGTGTCCACGACCGCCTCGGCGAGGTCGGCAAGCAGCACCCGGGCGCCGCGCTCGTGCAGAGCTCTGGCCAGTGCAGCACCGATCCCCGCCGCGGCTCCGGTGACAACAGCAGTGCGCCCCTCGATCTCCATAGTCCCCTTCTCCCTTCGCACACCCCGTTGTCTGCGATGCGTGATCGATCTATAGTTGAACCTGTACTCAAGTTCAAGTATTTCAGCATCCACGTGGTGCTGTCGAGCCCCGCGCGGGCCCGTCCTCGTCGTGATCCGAAGGAGTTTCATGGCTGCGAAGTCGCGCACATCGATCATCGACCTGCTCACCCCCTGGGCAGAGAAGTACCCGGAGTCCGTCGCAGCGGCCACACCACCGGGACCAGATCGGGTCACACTGACGAAAGCGCGCCTCCTCGGCGAGATCGGTGCCGCCCGACACCGCTACCTTACCGCTGATGTCCGCCCGGGTGATCGAATCGTGCTCATCGCGCCGACATGCCCGGAGTTCCTCATTGAGTTCTTCGGTGCGCACGCTGCGGGGCTGGTGGTCGTAGCCGTCAATCCGCTCTCGACGGTCAGGGAACTCGACTACATCCTCGCCGACTCCGAGGCCCGCGTACTCGTGGCTCATCCTGCCGCGGCAGAGGCGGGGAAGACCGCGGCCGCACACCACGATGTCGACTTCCGCACACTGGCCGTCGTCGGCAATGAGGGCCCGCAGGCCGAGGTAGGAGCCGAGTCCGATGTCACCGTCGATCGTGCCGATTTCGCCTGGGACGACATCGCCGCGCTCCTCTACACGTCGGGCACGACAGGCAAGCCGAAGGGGACGATGCTGACCTTGGGCAATTTCATTTCCGCGACCGACATCGTCCGAGAAATGATCGAGACCACCCCGTCGGACCGATCCGCGACAGGCCTGCCGCTCTTCCACGTGTTCGGCCTGGCGGCCGTCACCCTGCCGGCGATGAGTGCCGGTGCGCCGGTGACGCTCTTCCCTCGCTGGGACCCGCAGGCATTCATCAATTCGCTCGCCGAGGATGAGACCACCATCGTCTCCGGCGTACCGACGATGTGGATGTCCGTGCTGGCGAAGGCTGCCGAGGGCGAAGCGCCGGACCTGCGCATCATCAGTTCGGGAGGCGCCTCGATCGCCGCGGAGGTGGTCCGTCGGGTCGAGGATCGTTTCACTGCGCCGCTGGCAGAGGGCTACGGGCTCACGGAGACGTCCGGCCTGGGGACATTCAACCCGCTGCACGGGACACGGAAGCCTGCGAGCGTCGGTCCGGCGGTTCCCGGATTCGAGGTCAAGACCGTCGACTCCGGCGGCGAAGAACTGCCTGTCGGCGAGGTGGGCGAGGTGCTGCTGCGTGGACCCGCGGTCATGGCCGGCTATTGGAAGAAACCCGAAGCCACCGCCGAAGTGCTCGATGCCGAGGGCTGGTTCCGCACGGGCGACCTCGGCCGGCTGGACGAGGACGGATATCTCTTCATCGCCGACCGCATCAAGGACCTCATCCTCCATGGCGGGTACAACGTCTACCCGCGCGAGGTCGAAGAGGTCCTCTATGAGATACCCGATGTCGCTCAGGCCAGTGTGGTGGGTACTCCGGATGAGAAGTACGGTCAGCAGGTGACCGCTGTCATCGCCCGCACCCCAGAGTCCAACCTCGAGGTCGCTGACGTCGAGCGGATCTGCCGGGAGAATCTCGCCGCTTACAAGATCCCCCGGATCATCGAATTCCTCGACGAGCTCCCCAAGGGTCCCAGCGGCAAGATCCTCAAGCGGGAGATCGTGCGTATGTACACTCCGAGTTCGTGACTGCTCATGCTGGGGCGTCTCACAGGATGGGCCAGCCCAGCCGGTTGCGGACTTTCACCGCCATGACACGGACATCGTCGTGTTCGAGCGTGTGGGAAAAGTTCGGCGTTGCCGGAAACGCTGAGGCGGCTCGGGTGAACGGCGCTACCGCCGGGTCGCCCAAGACCGTTGAGGGGACCCAGAGACCGTCAATCCGCTCACACAGCTGGGCATGGATAACCGCGGCCCACGCCCGGCACGTGTTCTTCGAGGCCTGCGGAAGCGATGCAGAGGCGCCATGGCGTATCGCCAAGTCCCCAGATCCTTCACCTCCGGTCAGGTTCACACACCGCCGGATGCGGGCCCGACGTCGTGTGGATCCGCCACAGAGCCCCGGTGTGCTGGTAGACGGTTTCCGGAGGAAGCGTCAACGGGACCTGCGGGCCGCACGGGTTCCTCGGCCGAGTGGGGCTCACTCGTATCCCAGCTCAGCAACCAGCGAGACCACAGCCTCGACGGCGCCGCCGGCCATCAACCACTCGACAGCCGACCTGCCGTCCAGTTCCTCCCTCTCCTCTATCATGAACTGCTGAATAGTCAGCGGGTGCACGTACTGCGGGAAGTTCGGGATGATCCTCCGCAGCCCCGGAACGACTTGGTTGCCCTCGAACTGCCAGGCCGGAAACAGTGTGGTTCGTCCGTTGCTGGCTGGCAGGACGCACAGGTCACCTGCCAACATCGAGCGAAGGATGCTGGCGCCTTGTCGCCCCAGCAGATCGGAGACCTCACCAGTTGTCAGGGCAGAGTCACGTGCCTCCTTTTCCGCGAGTGCTCGATCCTCATCGACCTGGATGCGGGCAGCTTCATGAGCCTGCGGGGTCAGATCCTCTTCTGAGAGGTCAGTGGCTTCGAACAGGAAGGCGCGCTCACCCGTAGACAGGGGCTCCGAAGCCGGTTCGCTCATCTCCCGGAGGATGTCCATGAAGGCATCGACGCTCATTGGATTGCCCCGACGGTTCAGGGCAGACTCCAGACGCGACGTGTGGTCGAAGGCGTCAGTGCTCACGCACACTATGCTACGCAACTCGTCGTAACCCCATGAGCGGCGAGCGTTGCCGCGGCACGAGCAATGCGGCTGGAACTGACAGCGTCGGGCCGAACCCAACAGCTTCGTCTAGGCAACCGTAATATCCACGTAGGCACAGCACAGAGCACCACTTTAATTTTCTGTGGCACTATAACCTCAGCCACGATGGCCGCTTGTGACCGCAGCCGTTCTCTTACTTACTTAGAGTCGCGCGGTGATGCCTATAAGAAAGAAGCCAAGGCGCTGACCAGTAACTATGCCCTGTTGCTATAAATTTCTGTTGCTTAGTTCTCTAGCAGCTGAGGGATCTTAAGTAAGCTTCCACCGTGGTTTGGACCGACTGCCTGCGTTCACTATCTCGCCTGATGTCCTCATCTTGGTTAACAAGTTCATCACCTTATTGCGCTTCTGATGATCGTCAAGAGCATCGCTCAACTTGCTCCACAGCAACTCGTTAAGTTCCTTCCGAGTGGCTTCTCCGAACTCGTTCAAATAGTCCACGACGAGTTTCGCATAGTGCGCATCTGATTGAGCACGAGTCCGTATATATTCCGCACGGGTGTCTGATGCTGCAGCTACGACTGAAGACACGTGCAGTTGGGGGCGTCGCCCTTCTACTAGATGCGACCGCTTCAACCTTGCAGCCGCCTCACCGCTGATCGGCAAATTCTTCTGAACTCGGTCAAGAGCCAGCACATCACCGAGAGGCAAGTCGCTATTTCGCATAAGCTGCTCTGTGTAGTTGTCATCAATGGCAGCGCCATAGATGGTCAGAGCCACCGCGTTCGGTCCACTCAAATCATAGTCTGGCAATGGCAAAAACCTCTTTACCTGAGACAGATTGATGCGCTGAATCCCGAAGCCCATTCGGTCGATCATGTTGAGCTCAGTCATCGCGTTGACGAGGAGCGGATTTCGGTAGCGCTTCGGTGTCCTCGTCTCAACTACGTAGTCCTGAGGTTCCCCGTCATAAAAGAATCCTGCATTCTCCAGCACGATTCGATCATGTCGTTCGGTCACGACTATACGTGCGCCCGAACGATAGTCCGCGTGCGCCAAACAATTGTGGATCCCTTCCAAGATACTCAAACGGTCGTACTTCTGAATCTCTGTCTGAAGAAGAGTGCCTGGCTGCATCAGCCGCACTTGCACATTGCGGATCCGCTCGTACACTTTCGACGTGCTGAGCAGGAACGGCAACCCAAAATGCTCATACGCTTGTTCCGGCTCATCAAGTTTCCACGTAATTTCGGCCAGAAGGGGAGAAAGCAGGTGAGCCGAACTCTCCCTCCCCAATAAAAGCAGTGCCGCGCGAGTAATGCCTCCGCTGATCGTCAACTTCGCTCGTTCGAGAAAGGTCGCATTATCCCAGGAAGCGACCTCCTCTTCCCCAATCCTCGGGTGTCTCGCGCTGAACGCATTGCGAGCAGCAAGAAGTGCTTCTCTATCCAAGTCTTCGACAGTCGCCTGTGCCACCACGGCCGCCGACCAATCGTCATCTGCCCCTTGGCTCCGTATCTCATCTATCTTGCCGAGGTCGAGAGAACTAAGACTCTCTCCATTGCGGGCGTAATAGTGTCCATTCCAAGAGATTGGTATGCCGCGTGGAGCTGCTGGAACTTCGAACAACAACACGCGCCCATCGCTGTGGTGCAGTTCGTGGATCTCTCGAAAAGTCAGACTAGGCTGGCAGCCGTTTGCGATATCGTTCTTCAGCCCTTGAAGACGCTCCGCACCAGGACGGTATTGAGTACCCACAACAGTTCGGGACGAGTTATTGACACCGAATACCAGCCAGCCAGAATTATCCCCGCGCAAGTTCGCCTCGTTGGCTAACGCCGAGAAGTACTGTCCGATCTTACCGGTCGAGAAATCCTTACCCGCCTGTTTGAATTCGACGAGCTCATTCTCCCAATTGTCGATAAGGCTGCCTAGAAAGGACGTCAGATCGTCAAATGCCACTTCTGCTCCGTCGATGTGATAGTGCTTGCTGTTTCGCTAAGTCAGACACCGGAGGTGTGCCGGTGAAGTGAGTGTTGAGTCCATCATATGCGTCGCATCTGACATGAAGAATGCTGTTCGTACAAAGTTACTTCGCCTAAGTGGGGCAGTTGCGATCTCAACTGGGAGGCGCCTAAAGTTCGTGATGACCACGCCAGACCGAGCGATATCAGGGCCGATGCTTTCACGCGCGGCAACGTAGTCGCTGCTGGCCAAGTAGCACGTCCCCCACGGCTCGGAGAGATTGAACCGTCCTTTCCCATCAGAGGAGAAATACCACGGTTCGTTTTCCCGCCGGTGGCCCCGTCTCCACCGCGTCCCGGCCGCCACCGGTCGCGAAGGGAAGGTGCTCAGATCGCGATCTGGATTCGGAACACGCTGCGCAACAGATTCTCTGTCCACCATGCGACGTCGACTTACGCAGACCAACGAGATGCGCTGCGCTTGGCCAGGTTCTCCGCCAGAACACCATCTCCGGTGTCAAGCAGCTCAAGAGGTGTGCGATCCTCGGCTTCGAGCAACGGAGTGCGAAGCCACTGTGCGATAGTAAACGGATCAGCTGAAGCACGCAGAAGGCTGACGATGTGCAGCACGTCCTCCCGAACCCGTTTTCCGTCGAACTGGAACACCGGAAACAGATTCTTCCCCTGGACGTACAACGCGAAAAGGCGTCCTTCGTTCGCCCTCTTGCTCACCCCTTGACGGGTGATGCCCCACATCGTCGTCAATGCGTTCGTAGAGTACACGGGGCCTATGATTCTGCCCAGCGGACCGCCCGTGTTCCGGGGAACCATGGCGACCATCCTGGAGCCGAGCGCCGCGGCATCCTTGACGTTTTCAAGGTCTGCCGCCGGAACTTCAGCGAGCTCACGCCGGACGGCCTCAAGAATCTCATCAGCGCGCAAGTTCGCATCGCGTCGCTGCTGCTCAGCAGTCGGTGAGTTTATGACCAGACCTCCACCCGAAGTGTTGTCAACCGTGTCAACTAGTCTTCCACCCCACAGTCAGGCTGTCGACCATGTCAACTTCGACCTTCCCTGCTGCTCATGCGACTCTGAGAATTCGATGGCCTCAATCATCGATCAGGTTGATTCATGACTTCGGCGGTGGACCCACCACCACGAGGTCGAGTTCTGCCTGGGCCTTCTCGAATCCCGCGGCCGGGAAGTGCGGCTCTCCGCCCTCGACGTGGACGTACTCGTCGGTGGGGTCGTTCATGTACTCGAAGAACGGTTCGAACACCGGAGGCGTGAGCAGACCGAGCATATGCGTGTTGTTCGCGGCGAGGGAGAAGCTGTGGATCGTGCCCGCCGGCGCATGGAGAAAGTCACCGGGGGCGAGGACCACCTCTTCGCCGTTGGCATGGAGTCTGACCCGCCCGCCGAGGCAGAGGAAGTTCTCCGAATGCTCCTGGTGGAAGTGCAGCGGAATGTACGGTGCCTTGGCGCCCCTCGTGTCCATGGCGAAGAACCTGCCTCCGGTGTTGCGAGCGCGCACCGGGTAGGCGTTCATCTGTTCGAAGGTCTCGAAGCGATCGCCGTGCCCGGCCGCATTGACGAAGGGCACCTCACCGTCGGGCAGTTGATTGCCAGGGCGCTTCGCCTCGGCCCCGCCGGTCAAGGATTCCTCGCCCTCATGGATCGTGATGCCAAACCCATCGGTGAGTTCGCTGCGCAGCAGTTCGGAGACCGCCGAGGCGGGGCGTCTGGAGAAGATGTGCGATCCCGTCGATTCCCCGGCCTCGCTGGCCAAACGGTGCAGCCACTCCTCGGTGGAGTAGAGGAAGAGCGAGTTGAGCGTCGCCCCACCCGCGATCGAGAACCCCACTCCGGCCGGGATCGATGCCGAATCCCCACCGATGAGGCGATGGGTCCGTCCGTCGAAGGTCAGAGTCACCTCGCCCTCGATGACGTGGACGAACGAGTGCCCCGGCACCGACAGGGCCGGAGAGACCGACCCGCCGGGAAGAGCGATCCGATACAGCGAGAACTCCCCGCCGGTGTCCGCGTGCCGCGCCATCGTCGTCACGTGCCAGTCGCCGAGGTGGTGGCGCAGGCCTTCGCCCGAGGACAGCGTGAACGGGGCGAGCTCCCCGGGAAGTTCGTCACGCAGCAGAGCGGTCTTCTGGATGCTCTCCCAGTCGAATGCAGCAGTCATTGTCGGCCTTTCGTCGGTGGTGGAATGTGTGTTCGGCAGTGCCCGGTCAGTGCTTCGGCGCGCCGATATGGTGGGCGAAGAAGTCGCGGACGAGCGTGAAGGACGGGTGCCTCCCACCCGGATCGAAGTTGCCGCGGTTGTCGGCGGTGAAGGGAGTCTCGGGCTCGGCCTCGAGGCGGCCGTTGTCTAGTCGGATGCCGGGGCCGAGCTCGAGCACTTCTCCGGGGTTGAAGAATCCGTGGCCGAAGCCTTCGATGAGGTAGAGCAGGGACTCACCGCCGCGTGCACTCAGATATTCGTGGAGGCTGCGCGATTGATCAGCGGGCACCGCGGTGTCCGCGGTTCCGTGCAGGATGAAGAAGGGCGGCGGGTCGCTGAAGTCGAGGAGCACAGGGCTCGCCTGGCGGGCACGCTCACGCAGATCCTCGTATGCGGAAGCGGTGGGAGGAAGTCCGCCGAGGAGGTCCTCCTCGGGAGTGGCCGCGCGTCGTTCATCCGGCGCCGGCTCTGACTCCCGTCCTGGTTCGGCACCAGGGAACCCGGGCAGCAGAGCCGCGATATCCGCAGGGCCGTAGCCGTCGACGACGCAAGCGACCTCGGTGCTCAATTCCTCGTCGTCGGCCGAAATCGATTCCCCAGGAAGCCTCGGTGTGTGCGCACTCAGAGCCGTAAATGCGGCGATGTGCGACCCTGCCGAGGAACCCCACAGGCCGATCGACTTGCTGTCGAGGCCGAATTCGCCGGCATGTCCGCGCAGCCAACGGAGCGCTTGACGCAGGTCGAGGACTTGGGCCGGATGCGGATGCTCGGGCGCGAGGCGATAGTCGATGGAGACCATCGCGAAACCGGCGGAGCAGAAGTGCCGAGAGAAGTCAGGACGAGCTGTGCGATCCTGCAGCCTCCATCCGCCTCCGTGGACCCAGACGATGACGGGCCATCCTGTCTCCGGTTGCTGGCCGGTGGGAACGGCGAGGTCGAGGAGCAGCTCGGGGTGGGTTGGGTCGAATGCGATGGTGTGGGTCATGAGACCTCCCTATGATAGTCTGCGCCTCGCGGCGCTGAGTCGTCCGATCTGCTCGCTCGGTCTCCTGTCGTCGACATCCCGACCGCCGTCAGCAGTGCCGCGGCGAGAACGGTATCCGGTGACGTCCCGTCGTCGCCCGCACCGTCGTCACCCGCTCCGTCATCGTGCCCGTCGTCCGTCTTCGCAGAGGCCGACGCTGTGGCCGCAATGTGAAGGTCCGGCCTCACGAGCACGAGGTCCTCACCCCAGTGCTCACGCGCCGCGTGGGCATCTGGTCCAGACAAACGGACGACCCGCAGCGGGATCGAGTGCTCTCTGGCCGTGCGTTCGAGTATTTCGGTGGCGAGGTGTGCGGAAGCATCGCCGGTGACGAACACGGTGAATCCGCGCGCATCCGGGTACACGCTCGCTCCGCCGGCGAGGCGAAAGTGCGGAAGCAGGCATCCGGGCAGAGCCTGGGGCCGGTATTCGACGGCGTCGACGAAAGGAGTGGGACCAGGAGCGACGCGGGAGGTCCCGGCGTACTCGTATCCGAGGACGAGACCTTCGGAATGGAACTCGCTGTCCTTGACCGCCAATGCCTGGCGGATCCGTGCGCGCACCGCATCGCCCTGCGCACTCACCTCGTCGAGCTGCGGGTCGATGAAGTCGTAGGCGAGTGCCTTGCCGTTCGCCGCAGCGTCGGCGATCATTCGAGCCGCCACTGGACGGCGTTCCTCTTCGTAGCTGTCGAGGAGGCTCGGGTCCGCCCACCCTTCGTGGACGGCGATGAGCTTCCACGCGAGGTTCTCTGCATCGGAGATGCAGGTGTTGAACCCATGGCCGCCCCACGGCGGATTGAGATGGGCCGCATCTCCGACGAGGAAGACGCGACGGTCGCTCTCCGCGCCGCCGTAGGAGTCGGCGAGCAGCATCCGCGCGGTCCACGAATCGGTGGCGAGCACCTCGATGTCGACGTCAGAGCCGACCCCTGCCATCGTCCTGATCGCTGCGGCCACCTCGGCGGGGTCGTTGATGGGCTCGCAGCCCTGGAGGATGGCCCACCAGGTGCCGTCACGGTCGAGTTCGCCGATCATCCCGGAGATGGTCTCGCTGACGACCCACCACTGCACGGCCGGGGCGATGCTCACCTGTTCGCGCAGTCCCGCCGAGGTGAAGACGACGTTGAAGTTCGGGCGCGGGGCACTCGTTCCCTGAAAGGCGATGCCCAAGGATTTGCGCACTCGCGATGTTCCTCCATCAGCGCCGATGATCCACCTCGCTGCCAATACGACAGTGCCGGCTTCGTCATCATCGGCCGAGGCAACGCTGATCGTGGACGCCGACGGATCCGTGCCCAGTGCTCGCACTCCGGTGACGTAGGTGATGTGTTCGCTGCCGGCAGCTGCATCGCGCAGCACCTGCTCGACCTGAGGCTGAGGGATCTGCTGGCCGGCTTCCGGAGAGAGTTCGTAGTCGGCGTCGACGAGTTGGAACGCGTGGTGGAAGCGTCTCAGCTCGTGTCCCTTCAGGCTCGTGCAGAAGATGACGTCCTGCGAATAGGACACCGGCAGGGCAGCTGTCTCACGGACTCTTTCCGCCAGCCCGATGCCGGCCAGCAGCGACATAGTCCGCGCGTTCGTGGTCTTGGCACGTGGCCGCAGCTGATCGATTTCTGCTCGTGGTTCGATGACAACCGAGTCGATGCCGGCTGCCGCCAGGCGCAGGGCCAGATAGGTTCCGCTCGGGCCACCGCCGGCGATGGCGATGGTCGTTCGAGCGGGAACCTGGTTGAGCCCGTGGACGATGGTCACGAAGCGACTCCTTCAGCGGACGTGTTCTCTGCTGTCGGCGTCGATGCCGCTTTGTCACACAGCGGCATGGCGATGGCTGCAACTACGCCGAGCACGGCGGGGATTGCGAACCACATGGCCGCGGCTCCCGGTGAACCGCCGACGGTGGCGGCGACTGCACCATAGGTGGGCCCGGCGATGGCACCGAGGCGGCCGGCGGCGAGCGCCCAGCCGAGCCCGGTGGCACGGACCTCTGGCGGATAGTACTGGGCGATGTGATCGTTGATCATATTCTGTGTTCCCATTCCGCCGACACCGGCGAAGAAGATCGCCGCGAAGAGCAGGAGGTGGTTCTGGGTCATCGAAACAGCCAGCAGTGACAATGCGGCGATCGAGAACCCGAGGATGACCATATACTTCGGGGCCGACTGCTGTGCGATCCATGCGATGACCACGGTTCCGATGATGCATCCCACTGAGTAGATCGACAAGAACGCGATCGAGGACTGTGCGGCAAATCCGGCGCCCTGCATAATGACGGGAAGCCAGGTCGTGATGCCGAACATGGTCAGCATGCTGATTGCGCAGACGATCCAGAACAGCAGCGTCGGTACGAGCTGACGAGCGGTGAACAGTCGCGAGACCCCGGAGGCGCGGACACGACCAGCGGTCGCTGGTGCGGCCCTTGCTGCGAGGAATACTTCGGATTCGGGCAGCCACCGCCACACGGCGAGCAGCAGGATGAGTGAGAGTCCGCCCAGAGCGTAGACGGGTCGCACGCCGTGGTCGACGACGAGCGCGGTGGCTGTCAGCGCTCCCACGAGTGAGCCCACAGGCGGACCGGTGAGCACGGCTCCGACAGCGAGAGAGACCTTGCCCTTGGGCGCGGACTCATTCGCGATGGCCACGGCAGTGGGCAGGACCCCGCCAACTCCGATGCACGTGATGAACCTGAAGATCGCGAAGACCGTGAAGTTCGGGGCCAGAGCGCACAGGATCATGCCGACGCTGAAGATGCCGAGCGAGGTCATCAGCAGCCTCCGTCGACCCAACCTGTCGGTGAGGGTGCCCGCTGCCAGAGAGCCGAGCAGCATGCCGATGAGGGCGATGCTGCCGACGGTGCCGGCGAGGCTCTTGGTCACGCCCCAGTCGGGGTTGCCGAGGAAACCGGGCAGAGTGGCGCCGTAGACGTAGAGGTCGTATCCGTCGCAGAGGAGAGCGATCCAGCAGATGAGGAGGATCGCCCAGGTGGGGGTTCGCAGCTGTGTCATTGATCTTCGCCTTTGAAGTGGTGGTCATCGGTCAGGGTGGATGGAGAATGCCGCGGGCTCAGTTCGAACGCGCGATTATGCGGTTCCGCAGGGTGCCGAGCTTGTCGACCTCGACTTCGACGGTGTCGCCGGGGTGGAGGAGCCATTCTGGTTCTCGCGTGTAGCCGACTCCTTCGGGTGTGCCTGTGGCCAGGAGGTCGCCGGGCTGCAGAGTGAAAGTGCGCGAGATGAGGGACAGCGTCGAGGCGGGAGAGTAGACGATGTCTGATGTCTTGCCGTCCTGGACGGTCTCACCGTTGACTCGTGTTTGTACGCGCAGTCCGTCGGCAAGGCTGCCGACTTCGGATGCAGGGATGATCGGACCGAGCGGGCCCGAGTTGTCACCATTCTTCCCGAGGATCCACTGGGAGGTGAGCTTCTGTGCGATCCGGGAGGTGACGTCGTTGAATGTCGAGTAGCCGACGATCGCTTCCTGGGCTTCGTCCTCATCGGCCTCGGCGAGGGTGGCGCCGACGTACGCGACGATTTCGCCTTCCCAGTCGAGGCCGCGTTCGTTGGCGGGTACCGGGATTTCGGCGCCGTCGACGCTGAGACTGCGCGTCCAGCGCGCGAAGAGCGTCGGGTGTTCGGGGAAGGCTTCTTCCTTGAAGCTGCCTTCGGCGTGATGAGCACGATAGTTCAATCCGATGCAGATGACGCGCGCCTCGGGCAGCACGGGCGGAACGACCCGGTAGTCGGCGATGGGGACGATCTCACCGGAGGCTCCGTCGTCAGCAGCACCGGCCGCAGCGATGTGGTAGTCGGCATCTGACCAGAACTCGCGAAGCTCTGCGATGACCCGCGCCTCGGTCGCAGACACCCTGTCGGCAACGAAGGTGGTGTGGTCGGCTTCCAATCCGATGAGTTTCACTGCATCTCCTCGCAGAGTAAAGAACTTAAACATATGTATGTTTCATGTGGTTAAATAGAAATATGGCACAGATCACCGACGATGTCCAGAACTCCGCCGAGGCCCTTCTCCCCCGATCGAGCAGCAGTTCGCGTCCGCTCTCCCGCGGCGAACACCTTGCCGAATCGATCCGTGAGGCGATCCGCGAACGCGAGCTGAACGCAGGCGATTTCTTCGGCACCCTCGAGACCATCCGTGAGGAGACCGGTTTGGCTCGGACCACTGTCAGCGAGGCGGTCAAGCTGCTCCGCGATCGCGGTGTCCTTGTCGTCAAGCCGGGCCGGGGCGGCGGGCTCTTCGTGGCGAAGACGACCCCGATCGTGCGTCTGCGCCACACGCTCATGCGCGTCGACGGCGATCCGGCGTCGGCCGCGGACGCCATCGAACTGCGGGAATCGCTCGAGGAGCTCATCGCCGTCAAAGCCGCAATCCACCGTTCAGCGGCCGACTGCCGAGAACTCGAATCGATCCTCGCCCAGATGCGCGAGGCCGTGAGCTGGGACGACTTCATGCAGAGCAACTGGAAGCTCCACGCGGCGATCGCTGCGATCTGCCCGAACTCGATGGCCCGCCCCGTCTATGAGAGCACTTTGGGCTTCCTTTCCGGTGCCCATGCCGAGCAGGACGGAGAGGTCGATTCGAGCTACTGGGACACACGCGTGCGAGTGCATGAGAACCTCGTCAACGCCATAAGTTCAGGCGACCTCGAGGCCGTGCGCGCGGCCGTCGCCGCCCACGCTTCCTCGCGCAGCTGAGTGTCGGAGGAGAGACCAAGATGACCGATGAGAATCCCACCCCGTTCCGGCAATTCATGTACCCGCCGGGCCACCCGCGCATCGACGACCTCAAGGAGCTCGACGCCTACGAGTATCGGGAGGTCGCCAAGCAGCCGGGCACTTTCACCGGCGGCCTCATCGCCGGGTGGAAGCCGCTCTATCTCAACGACTTCACCGGCGTCACGGCCGACGGGCAGATCATCGAGGGGCTCTATCCCTTGGCTCCGGCAGAGCCGGGCGAGGAAGCGCCTGTCGAGGACATGCTCACAGCGGTCGGGGCGCTGTTCGCCGCCTGCTCTGCAGATGAGGTGGAGAAGCTGCGTTACCCGGTCGATGCGGTCGAGTGGCAGACCTGGGCCAATCCCGAGTTCATGCAGTTCGACACCGGCCTGCGGCTCGAGTTCACCTCGGAGGCGGTGCGGCAGGCCGCTTTGGACCTCGTCCGGGCGAGCTTGAGCAAGGAGGGCTTCGAACTCACCCATGCGATGATGCTCATCAACGGATTCCTCGGCGAGGTCGTGGGTCTGGAGAACATCCTCGGGGAGTTCTCATACAACTTCGCCGTCTACGGCACTCCCGATGTCAGGGCTCCCTGGGGCTGGCAGCTCTATGGCCATCATTGTGCCGTCAACTGCCTCGTCGTCGAGGGCCGGATGACGATAGCCCCGGTGTTCCACGGCGCTGAGCCGAACGAGATCGACGCGGGGCCGCACGCCGGCCTGCGATCCTTCGACGATCGCGTCGACGCAGGCACTGACCTCATGGCGCTGCTGAGCGAGGAACAGCGCGCCGAGGCGGTCGTGTACGAACAGATCATCGATCCCGCAATGCCCGACGGGCGCATCCATCCCGGCGATGAGCGCCATCTTGCCGGAGCGTTCCAGGACAACCGGGTCATCCCCTATGAGGGGGTGCAGGTGGGCACACTGGATACTCGGGCGCAGGAGGCCGTCGTCGACCTCGTCGCGACCTTCCTCAACATCCTGCCCGTGGGGCCGCGACGTACGAAGGTGCGAGAAGTCAGGGAACACCTGAACGAGTCGTATTTCAGTTGGATCGGTGGGACCGAGCCGGGAGATGTGTTCTACTACCGATTCCAATCACCGGTGCTCATCGTCGAACTCGACCACCACTGCGGAGTGTTCCTCGACTACGACGTCCCCCAGCGCTTCCATGTGCACACGCTCATGCGCGTGCCCAACGGCAACGACTACGGCCGCGCCTGGGTTCGCCAATGGCAGCGTCGAACCGACGGCCAAGTCGAAAGCAACACCCGCTGAGCACACTCAGAGGGTGAAGTCGGGGTCGTAAGCTGACACCAGAACCCGGTCCGAAAGGAACATCGCCAACTATGAACACGATGAAGATCGCCGTCATCGGCGGAGGAATCGCTGGTGTCACCACCGCCTACGGGCTGGCGCGACGGGGCGCGGCCGTCACCCTGATCGACGATGCCGCATCGGGTCAGGCGACAGCTGCCAGCGCCGGGATCATCGCTCCCTGGGTATCTTCCTCGAGCGGTGCCTTCTACGAAGCGTACTCAGCTGGAGGCAACTACTATCCGGAGTTCCTCGCTGGGCTCCATGACCTGGGGATCCCCGAATTGGGGTACAGGCGATCCGGCGCCCTGATGGTCTCGCGAGACGATGCAGAACTCGACGCCGTCGAAGACCGGATAGCCCGGCGCGTTGCTGAGTCCGGTTCCGTCGCAGGAACGCTGGAGCGCGTCGACCGCACACAGGTCAACGAACTGTTTCCAGCCCTCTCCCCCGACCTGAAGGGCTTGTACGTCTCCGGCGGCGGACGGGTCGACGGCCGCGTTCTCAGAAATGCGACGTTGAGTGCCGCAGTCACTCTCGGGGCGGGGCACCGTGAGGACGCAGTGATCGCGATCAATCCACTCGGCGACACCGGATGGCGAGTGCAGACGATGCGCGGACCGATCGGCGTTGACTCTGTCGTCGTGGCAGCAGGGGCAAGGACGCCAGAGCTGCTGCTCCCCCTCGATGTGAGCTGCCCAGTGAGCCCGCAACGCGGACAGATCACCCATCTGAATCTTCGTGGAGTGAACACTTCACAATGGCCGACGGTCCACCCTTTCACACCCAACTACATGACCCCGTTCGATAATGGCAGGATTGCAGTCGGCGCAACCCGCGAGACCGGGAGCGGTTACGATCCCCGCGTCACCGCCGCAGGACAGATGCAGGTCCTCCAGGACGCACTGAGCCTGGCGCCTGGACTGGCCGATGCCACTGTCATCGAGACCCGGGTCGGCATCCGCCCTATGGGCGAAGACAACCTGCCGATCGCCGGAGAGGTGCCAGGCAGATCAGGCCTATGGACTATGACGGGTTACGGAGCGGGCGGGTTGACGCTCGGGCCGCTGCTGGGCGATGCCGTCGCCCGCAGCATTCTCGGAGATCCCGCGCCGGAACTGACTGCATTTCCCACAGCCATGCCGATGTGACGGTGCCCTCCGGTTGACCGACTTGTAGGTGTGAGCGTAAAGGTGCGGTCCAGTCGGCGCACCACCGCCGGCTACCAATCCTCAGCCCTTGGACATCACAAAAACTGTCACCGAGCTCCCGGTCAGGTCAATCTGCAGCGTCCCATCCCTTCAGCGCCACTCTGTGCGGGCGAGGTACTCGAACCGGCCGAGGCATTAGCGGAAGAACTCGAAGCCGTCCGCTCCTCCCCACTAGACGGAACATTCTCAGGCAACGGATTCGCCAGCAAGAGCTGCGTAGCGCTCCTGACATCATTCGACGCCGCGAACACATGCCTCGCCTCCCCGACGGTGAAGCAGCCCTCGGGCATCGACAGCGTCACGGGATTGCATCCGACCTTCGCAGCGTCATTCGCGTTTATCACCGTTGTCACGAGTGTGCAGCCGTCGTTCTTGACCACGGTGTAGGCGCTCATGTTCCCACGCCCAGAGACCGCCGTTCGAGTGAACCCGCCGAGGCTGGACACAAGCAGCCGCAGCCCGAGCATGTTCGGACGCACCTGGAACCCATTCGACTGTTGCCTGCCCGTGGTGTTTCGTCTCCGCTGGCCGAGGTGGTCCCACCCGACCGTCACTGCGCGACGTATCCGCCGTCGACCGACCAGGTGGCGGCGTTGACGAATGGCGCGGCGTCCGAGGCGAGGAAGCAGACCACCTCGGCGACCTCCTCGGGAGTGCCCAGACGACAATTTGGCATGCGCTCGATCATCTTCTCGCGCACGGATTTATCCAGCCCGGCGACGAGCGGGGTATCGACATAACCCGGGGCCACTGCGTTGACTCGGATTCCGTCCTGCGCATACGTCAGCCCGGTGGAGCGGACCAGATTGACGATCGCCGCCTTCGACGCCGAATAGGAAGTCGACCGGGCCTGACCGACCAGCCCGAGGATCGACGCCACGGCCACGATCGACCCGGAACCGACTGACCTCATATACCGCAGCGCATGCTTGAAGCACAGTGCGGTGCCCGTGAGATTGATGTCGATGATCTGCCGCCACCGGGCAACGTCGAGGTCATCGATCGGCGCCTTCGGCTCCGCGATCCCCGCATTCGCAACGAGGATGTCGAGCCCACCGAAGGTTGTCGACGCGTGGTCCATGAGCGCCTCAACATCCTCCTCACTCGAGGCATCGGTCGGAATCGCGGCAACTTGCAGGCCGTCCGCTGCCAGGTCATCCGCACGTTGCTGGGCCTGCTCGGAGATGTCACCGATCATCACCTTCGCGCCTCGGCGAGCGAGCATCTCCGCGATTGCCGCGCCGATCCCCGAGGCGGCCCCGGTGACGACAGCGGTGCGCCCTTCAAACGTCTGTGTGCTCTCTGGGGCGACCTCCGTCGCCAGTCCCGCTGCGGTCACGACCGCACCTGCTCGGCACGTGCAGCGGCACTCCGGCCGCCGGTCACAGCTGCGAGATCGGCGATGTCACGACCCATCCGGTAACCGAAGACAAGCGCGGGACCGATATGAGACCCATAGCCGGGGTAGCCTCCACCGAAGGCCGACACCGCCGAGGCGCCCACAGAGTACAGTCCGGGAATCGTCGTTCCGTCTTCGCGGACAACACCCGAATGCGCATCCGTCTGCAGCCCGGCGAAGGACCCGAGGTCACCCATCTGCACCTTCGCCGCATAGTAGGGAGCCTTATCCAGCGCAGCCAGATTGGGATTCGGCTTGTGCTCGGGGTCGCCCCGGAAATGGTTGTAAGCCGTCGACCCGCGCCCGAATTCAGGATCCTCGCCGACCCGAGCCCCTTCGTTGAAGCTCTCCACCGTGCTCCGCAGGTTCTCGGCAGTCACTCCGAGTTTCCCGGCCAGCTCCTCAAGGCTGCCACCGCGAATGAGGTATCCGGTGTCGTAGAAGTACTTGCGGGGGATCGGCCAGGGCTTGGCATAGCCGATCCCGTATTTGTGCATGCATTTCTCGTCGGCGATCACCCAGGCCTCGGTGTGGCGAGCGCCCTTCTCGTGTTCGAGCATCGCTCGGCCGAAGTCGTGGTAGCTCAGTGCCTCGTTGCCGAAGCGTCTGCCCTCGGAGTCGACGGTGATCATGCCCGGCAGACCGATCTGCCGCAGGTGCGGGAACAGCCGCTGTCTCCCGTCCAGGTGCTTGAACACAGTCACCGGAGCCCACGAACCCGGAGTGAAGACATCGTTGTTGATGTAGCCCCCGGCGCTGATGGCCATTTCCGCCGACGTCCCATTGTGTCCCTGCGTCGGGGTGAAGTGGTTGTCACCGTTCGGGTCATGGGGGAAGTACTTCGTCCGTAGCGCCTCGTTGCCGGTGAATCCGCCTCCGGCGAGCACTACACCGAGGCGAGCGCGTACAGTGCCCGCATTCTTGCCCGACAGCTCCGCACCGATCACCTCGCCGTTCTCTTCTTGGATGAGGCAATCTACAGGGGTCGAGGTCCAGATCCGCACCCCGAGCTTGAGCGCCGAAGCAACCATCCGGGTGATCAGCGCCGAACCGTTCGTCCGCTTCAGCGGCTGCTGGGACACGGCCTTGTCGGCCCACGTCTTCAGCAGCTTGCGGGCGACATAGGTGAACGACTTCACCGTCTGGTTCGCGTGGAAGAACTCGTTGAGGTCCGGCCCGACCTGAGGCATGTAGCCGAACACCGTATAGGACGACAGATACGGTTGCAGCTCCTTGCGCCGGTCCCCCAGCATCCGCACGTCCGCATCGTCGGGGAGGATGGCGCGGCCTCCGATGCGAGCTCCGGGAAGGTCCATCTGATAGTCAGGGGCCTTTTCCGGGTAGACGAAGTTGACCTCGGTGTTGTCCTCGAAGAACGTGATCGCCTCGGGCACGGTGTCGAGGAAGTCAGAAACCCGTGACGAGTCGAAGGTGTCCGGGGACAATGCCCGCAAATAGGTTTCAGCTTCTTCGCGAGTATCCTCGGTGCGTTCCGCTCCCTTGGGGTTGCCGGGCACCCAGGCCCATCCCGCCGAGATCGCGGTGGTCCCGCCGAAGTGCGGTGCCTGTTCGGCGACGATGACATTGAGACCCTGGTGGGCCGCGGTGATCGCGGTGGCCAGGCCCGAGGCTCCGGAGCCGACGACGAGGACGTCGCAGATCGCATCGGCACCGTCGATGAGGTCGCGGTGGGAGGTGGAAGTCATGGAGTGAGTTCTCCTTCTGTGTTGCTTGTGACGGATCAGAGGGTTGCGGCCGGGGCCGGAACGGGACGGTCGTCCCATTGGCCGGTGGCGCGCAGGTAGGGCTCGCCGAGGCGGTCGATCGGAACGTGCGCCGTTTCCCTGGCGCTGATGCAGGCGACGAGGGCGATCGCCGAGCAGATCGCACCGAAGACGGCCACAGGAATCCACCCGTGCACACCTTCGCCCATCATCATTCCGGCGATCGAGGGACCGAACCCTGCAACGACGAGGCCGAGCTGGTTGCCCATGGCCATGCCGGAATAGCGGACGGGGGTGGCGAAGAGCTCCCCGAAATACGAGGTCCAGATGCCGTTGAAGATCGAGTACATGATCGTCATGAACGCGAACGAAGCGAGGGCGACGAGCCAGATGCTGCCCGAGCTCAGCGCCATGAAGTAGAGGAAGAAGGCCACCGCAGTACCGATGATGGATGCGATCAGCAGAGGGCGGCGTCCCCATCGGTCGCTCAGCGCCCCGGCGAGAGGCATGACGAGCATCGAGAGCCCGATGGAGACGGCGTTGATCGTGAGGATCTGCGCCTGCTCGAATTGCCCTGTGGTCGTCGCGTAGGAGAGACCGAAGACGGTGAAGAGCGTCTGCATCACCATGAAGATCGACATTCCCACAACCCGCAGAACGTCGAATCCCTGGTAGCGAAGCACGTCCTTGGCCGGGAGCTTCTTGACCGCGCCCTCTTCCTGCTTCGCTTCGAATTCGGGAGTCTCGTCGAGGCGACGACGGATCCAGAACGCGATGACGAGGACAACTGCCGAGAGCCAGAACGGAACCCTCCACCCCCACGTCATCATTGCTTCTTCGGGCAGTGCCGTGACCGGGATGAACACGATAGTGGAGAGCACCATGCCGGCGGCGTAGCCGTTCATGACGAAGGAGGTGAAGAAACCGCGGCGGCCTTCGGGCGAGTGTTCGATGGTCAGGGATGAGGCGCCAGAGGATTCCGCTCCGGCGGAGAAGCCCTGCGCCAATCGGCAGACGACGAGGAGGATGGGAGCGATGATGCCCACAGTCCCGTAGGTCGGCAGCAGTCCCACTCCGAGTGAGGCCAACCCCATAATGAGCAGAACCACGAGGAGAACGTTGCGTCGTCCGAGACGGTCACCGAAGTGCCCGAGAACAAGACCGCCGAGCGGACGGGCCACATACGCGACACCGAACGTGGCGAACGCGGCCACGGTACCAATAGCCGGGTCCTCCGTGGGGAAGAACAGCTTGGGAAAGACCAGCGCGGCCGCGGTCCCGTAGATGAAGAAATCGTAGTATTCCATGGTCGATCCCATGAAGGCAGCCAGCGCCGCCTTACCCGGGGTCTTGCGCACTTCCACTTCGGCGTAAGCATCGCGTGAGAGGGACTTGGTCATGAGGTATCGCCTTTCGGCATCAGAGCTCGAAGTCCACGTAGGCCAGCTGCTCGACGTTGGGCAGCGAGAACGGCTTGATGGCTTCATGAGCTGGATGGGAGTTGTAGACGTCGATGTCTTCTTTGGCAGCGAAATCGGCAATGATCACGTGGTCCCATGACTTCGCGGTGTGCAGAACATCGGGACCGTGGCTGAGGGAGATGAGGCCTGGGACCTCGTCGGGCAGTCGTTCGAGACCGGCGACCCATTGCTCCCGGATCTCGTCGGTGAAGGTCGGCTTCCAGCGGAACATGACGATATGTCGGATCATCCGGCGACCGCCTCGGCGAGGTGCTTATTCCGGACAGCAGGAGCGCGGTACGCGGCAGCCTGCCCTGTCATCGTCCGGCCCGCCAGGTAGGCCATGGTCATGAGCGGTCCGAGCGTGGCCCCGGCGCCGGGGTATCCGGCGGCATAGGGTGATTCGGTGACGTTGCCGGCGGCGAAGAGACCCGGGATCGGTGCGTGGTCGGGATCGAGTACGCGACCATTGCCGTCGGTGGCGAGGCCGCCGCAGGTGCCGAAGGCTCCATTGACGACGGACATCGCGTAATACGGTCCGCGCTCGAGCGGCGCCAGTGACGGGTTCGGCCACGCGTTGTCGTGGTCGCCCCAGTACCGATCGTAGGCGGATTCGCCGCGCCCGAAGTCCTCGTCGATGCCGCGTTCGGCCTGGCCGTTGAATCGGGTGACCGTGGACTCGAGGTTCTCGGTCGGCACGTCGAGCGCCTCGGCGAGACCAGCGAGAGTGTCCGCGACAGTGAGGTAGTCGGGCAGCGGGTCACCGGCTCGGTGATCAAGCACTCCGTAGCGGTCGAGGTAGGACTGGTCGAAGACGACGTAGGCGGGGGTGCTGAGGGTCTGGTTGTTCGCGGAGTCCCAGGACTGGAGGACGCGGGCCAGATCGTTGTAGTTCTGGGATTCGTTGGCGAATCGCTTGCCATGCCGGTTGATCATGATCGATCCCGGCCCTTGCCGTTCGAACCGCAGCAGTGTCCCCACGGGGTCGCCATCGCGCAAGGTGCCGGTCACGGACATCGGCGCCCACCAGGCTTCGCGGGTGCCGCGGACGGTGGCGCCGATGCGCTGGGCCATCTTCAGTCCGTCGCCGGTGTTGGTCGGCGGTGAGCACTGCGTGTACAGGCGGGAGGCCAGCAGCGAGTCGGCAAGGCCTTTGTCCCATTCGAATCCGCCGGTTCCCAGCATCACGCCCGATTTCGCGGTGTAGGCGGTTCCGTCGTCGAGGACGACCCCGGTGACGCGTCCGCCCTCGGTAGTCAGACGATCGACTCTGGCGTCGGCGGCAAAGGTGACACCACGGTGGGCGCAGGCGGTCATAAGCATGGAGACAAGCGCGTGGCCTTTGGCCGCGAAACCCTGCTCCCTACGCCGTTCGAGTTCGTCCCAGGGGAATCGTGTGAAGGCTCCCCACCGTTCGTACTCCTGCATGCTGAATGGCAGACGGCCATCGGTGCGGATGTGATCGAACAGTTCGCCAAGATTCTCCCGGGCGTTGAAGAGTCCCGGTTCGATGGTTCGTCCTCCCGCGGCCGCGCCAGGCAGGTCCTGCCGATAGTCGGGGAAATCGTCAAGGAACAGGAACTCCAGTCCCAGTTCGGTTTCAGCGAAGCGGAGCATATCGACTCCGTGATTGAGCGCCGCGTCGAGCAGCTCCGATCGTCCGCGTCCGCGGGCGACCGCCTCGGTGTAGGTGCGGCCCGCGCTGATGGAATCGGTGATTCCGGCTTCTCGGGCGTAGTCGTTGGCGACGATCCACAGCATTCCGCCGGAGACCGCCGATGTTCCGCCGAGGAGGTTCGACTTCTCGAGGACGAGAACCTCGAGTCCCTCGTCAGCGGCCGTTGCCGCCGCGGTCAGTGAGCTGGCTCCGGATCCTACGACGACGACGTCGTAGTCGTGGGTGTCTGAATGATGCGCGTTATCTGCGTTGAGTATTCGCATTGTGCCTCCACTCCTCTCTGATGTGGGCTTGGGGACAGATTTGTCGACATCGGCGAGCCACGGCAGAGGTTGTTCCGTTGAACGAAGCGCGGTGTTCAATTCATCGATACGGCACCGATCAGGGCAATCCCGCTCGAAAGCGGAGGAGGCGGTGCCTCGAATCAGGCGCCGAGGCGGCCGCAGAGTTCACCCCATCAGTCGGCGGACCCGGTGTGAGTCAAGGACAACGCCGAGGCGTCGGCTGGTCGCGCGGGAGGCGAATCGCAGCTGCGGGACGATCACGTTGAGGTCCTCTTCTCCGCGGTGGCGAATGACTGTCAGTGCGGCGATGACCTCTCCCCCGCGACCATAGACCGGCACGGAGATGCCGCTGGATTCGGGAACGATAATGCCTTCCATGGCCGCGTAGCCCTGTTGGCGGATGCGGGCGAAGAGTGAGCGCAGCTCGTGGGGATCGGTAATGGTATTTTCGGTGAGTTTGTCGAGCCGACGGCGGAGCATGAGCTCCTGCTGTTCTGTGGGCCCGAATGCGGTGAGCATCAGCCCGGCGGAACAGGCGTGGGCGGGAAGGCGGCCGGCCACCTCGGTGATATTGACGACGAATTCATCGGGAGCGAGCCGTTCGACATAGAGCGCATCAGTTCCGTCGAGCACCGACAGCGAAATGTGCACCTGGAGCGCTTGGACGACGTCTTCCATCGGCGGCAACGCCGCCTTGCGGAGGTCAGAGGCCTCAGCGCCTCGAGAGGCGATTTCCCATAGTCGGTTGCCGTGCGTCCAACGACCCGATTGGTCGCGGCTGACAAGACCCTCGACTTCAAGCTCGTTGAGGATCCTGTGGACCGTACTCACCGGCAGATCGGCTTCACGAGCTATTTCACGTAAGCCCCGGCTCTGAGCTCTCGGGCCGAACACGGAGAGGATCCGTACGGCACGATGGATGACCGATTCTCCCGATGACGAGTTCGCCACTGACACCTCCATTGGTTGAGCCAAGATTAATTGAACCCGACAGGCTCTCACGATCCGTTTCGTGATCCGTTGAACGGAACGCTCGCATGGATGAGGGCCGCCCCGTATCTAGCCTGTGACCATGACTGATTCTCTCAACGCCATTTCCCCGGCCGGACGCGTTTCCGGCAAAGTCGTCTTCATCTCCGGAGCCGCCCAGGGCATGGGTGCTTCTCACGCCCGGGTGCTCGCGTCCGAGGGCGCCAAGGTCGTCATCGGTGACCTACAGGAGTCAGCCGCCGAGTCGCTTGCCATCGAAATCAATGAGTCTGAAGGACGCACGGCCGCAGCCAGCGTCCGACTCGATGTCACCGATCTCGAGTCGTGGCAGCTCGCGATCGAGACCTCCGTGACAGCATTCGGACGCCTCGATGTGCTCGTCAACAACGCGGGTATATATACGCCGGGCTCGGTGCTCGACGCCGAGGTCGATGACTGGCACAGGACGATCGATATCGATCTCACCGGCACGTTCTACGGGATGAAAGTCGCCACTGCAGAGCTGAAGGAGCAGTCCACAGCGTCGATCATCAACATCTCATCCATCGCCGGCCTCGTCGGGTTCAAGCACCGGGCTGCCTATGCCGCAGCAAAGTGGGGCGTCCAAGGTCTCACGAAGACGTCCGCGCTGGACCTGGGCGAATACGGAATCCGTGTGAATTCGATCCATCCGGGATCGGTGAGCACTCCGCTGACAGCGGGGCTTAAACGAGGACTAGGACAGGTGCCGGCAGGACGGGCCGCCGAAGTTGAGGAGATCAGCAGTCTCGTTCTATATCTGGCCAGTGATGAGGCCCGGTTCGTCAACGGAGCGGCGATCGCCATCGACGGCGGCGAGACCGCCGGGAACAACCTCCGTGCCGACTCATAGAACCTCACCCACTCACTGCGGTTAAGCGCAGACTCGGTGGTTCCCGAGAGACGTCACTCCACCGCCGGTCTGCAGTCGCACCGCCCCGAGCTGCTCGACGGAATGGGCGTCATCGTCGGCATCGACAAGTTCATGTCCGAGCGCCGCGCACTGACGAACTTCACCGGCAACGCCGTAGCCATCCTGCTCATCGGCAAGTGGACGAACGAGATCGACCTCGACGTCGCCCGCGCCACCCTGTCGGGCCAGAACCCGTTCGACGAGCTCTCACTCGAACCGGACGTCCACGGCACGTCGACCAGCACCGAGGCGGCTCGCCCCGCCGACGGCAAAAAGGTCGCCGTGAGCTGACCTGCGGTCGCTCCCGCTCCACAACCACCACAGATGCCGATGTCCTCATCGTGAGGACGCCGGCACCCGTGGTGTTTCGTCTCCCCTCGCCGAAGCGGCTGACGCTGATTTTGTTTACAGCAGAGCCGTTAATAATAGGATCGGAAATCGCCATACTCGAGTCTTCGGAAGAATCTCGGTGATGCCGGGAGTGCCAAGGCGGCTCAAGCGAAGAATACGATTGCCGGATCACCTATCACCGTAGACCTGGCTGGATATTATCGACCCAACTTTCAGCCGGCATCTGACTTCCTTTGACAACAGATCGTCGTGTCAGCAATCCTTTGACTCAAATGTTGGCTTTAGGCTGGTCAGCAGGCACTTCCCTCTGAGCGGTCGAACGACCCAACGCATTCTTGGACGCTTCCAGTATCCGAGCGACATGTCGCTGCGCAGGCTCTTCCTTATGTGCCCCCTGCTCGAGCGCAGAAGACAACCATCTTGGTCCTTTGCGTTCTTCTACCGCAGGCGCCAGCTGCTCGAGTTCGCCTGCTTGAACCACAACCACTCCAGCTTCAAGAAGAGAGTCAATCAGGCGTCTAACCCTCGAGTATTGCTCCCCCTGGAAAGCATTAATCCCGCTCATTTTAACAGTTTTCCAGTACGAATCTTTAGTTCGGAGATATCTATTAAACTCCTTCTTTACGCCAGCATCGAAATCATCAGCACTTCTGTCACCAAAGGCCTCACCAAGCATTTTCAACACATCCCCAACGGTGACACTATTTAGGGATCTGGAATTAACATCCGCAGAAACGATCCCGAGCTCCTTATCCATGCTGTCGCTCCAATTGGATCCCAGCGATTCAACCAGGGAAGAAATAATAGCCTTATCGTTCAATATATCTATATCGGCGACAGCAATGACCGGCACAGATGCCGCTCGGAGAGTTCTTGCGACTTTAGACATTGCAGACTTTCCGCCCGTAGGAATGAACAAAATGTCACTCTTCGGGAAACAATCATTAGCATCTATAGTATCCAATACAGCGCGAAAGAACCCGCAGTCAGTTTCAGCCTCCGCCAGGACGACGACCTGGTGAAACAATCCGTCCAGAACATTTGAGTACTTCACTATCGGGTCATTCCAAACATCTCTGAGTTGGCTCGAATCCAATTGCGATACCCTTGGACAGCCGCTTTCGCGAGTAAGACGCACGACTGACACGTCTGTGTCCGTCTCCAGCAGTCCAGCCAGAAAGTTCTTGTCGTGAGTCGCCGCGATGACCTGAGCGCCCGTTGTTCCTGCGAAGCTTCCTAAATACTCCCCGAGCGCCCGAGCTTGCGGCGGATGCAGGAACGCTTCAGGCTCATCAAGTAGGACGATGGGGAACGCGCCAGTGACCACCGGTAGAACCTGCCCCATGAAACTCTTTACGCCATCTCCTTGCATGGAGACTGGCGGTAGCGCAGCCATCGCATCTCGGTATTCCGGCGGAATATAGTCCAGCTTAGGCGTTTCCATATCGATTCTACCGATGCGTAGATTCAGCCGGTAATTAAGGGGATCAAGTTCAAGCGGATGCCCAAATACTTTCTGAAATATCCTCGAAATATCTTCTCGGAGCTCGACATCTCCCTGGAGGTATTGGATTGGCTCGCTTGGTCGCGATCTATGAGGATCGTACTGCTCCGCCTCATGTATCGCCCTAAATCTGTTTTCACCATCAGATGCATAAATGACTTTTGACTCAATTACACCCAGCGGATGATCTCCTGAATGAAATGACCGCATCAGACGAATAGGATCAACTTCATCGCCTTCGCGTAAACGTATCACTAGGCCATAATTCCCGTGCACAATGTCTGCACGACCCGCAACCCACGCGATCATATCTTCTGGCTTGCCTTCGACTAATGTCTCAAGTGACTGAACGGACTGTGTGATGTTTCCCGGGCTGGCGTACCCCTTCCCGGTAAGCTCTTGTCTGATTTCTCGAAGCAGCGTGGACTTGCCAGAATTGTTGCCTCCAACGACTACTGTGACGCCAGTCCTACTAGGAGTGAAGGAGCTACCCTCCTTCATTTTCACATTGCCAATTCCCACAGTGAATCGTTCTGCAATACCGTCTGCGATGCCGGGTTGCCCTTCACCAAACGCTGCTTTGAGCTCATCGCGCCATGTTCTGTCCATACAGAAATAGTTCCAGACCGGACTGACATCGGCAGCACGGTACACGCCGCGAGAGCGTTCCAACCGCCCCTGCTCGTCACTGAAGGTCTCTTTCTAGGACTGGAAATTCATCTCTCACGCATCGAATCACCCCCTCGCAACCGCTATCAACGCCATGTACGCAAACAGGTGGTCAGCTTCCACTGTCGGTTGGGCTGCTTATACCACCGTCACAAGATCTATGGGCCCTAGCCACTGTTCTGAATAGTGCGATGATTGCGGCCCGGCGCAGTTTCTTCTTCGTATGTCCAAGGCTCCGCCGTACCAAAGCTCACCCTTTGCGCATCACCAACACCGTCACGGAGCTCCCGGCCAGGTCGATCCGCAGCTTCCCGTCATCGCCCATGCCGCCTTCGGCCTGAGGCGAACCCGACGCATCCGGCGAACTCGACGCCGACGCCCCAGCCGACTCGGAAGCACCACCGGTCCCCTCCCCACTGAACGGCACATCCGCCGGCAACGGGTTCACCGGAACAACCTGCGTCGCACTCTTCACATCATTCGAGGCCCCGTAAACCTGCGACGCCGAATCGACAGCAAAACCCGAAGGCATCGACAGGGTCAAAGGATTCCCACCCACCGAAGCCGCGTCGTTCGCGTTGATCACCGTCGTCACGAGGGTGCGGCCGTCGTTCTTGACCACGGTGTAGGCGCTCATGTTCCCACCGCCAGCAACATCAGTCCGAGTGAAATGTCCGCCGAGGCTGGGCACGAGCAGCCGCAGCCCGAGCATATTCGGCCGCACCTGGAACTCATTCGACCGATCCCCGTGATCGGCCGGATCGCAGATGAGCGACATCGGAGCTCCCCCGCTGCAGGCTCCGAGCATCGAGTGCATGGCCATGCGCTCGACGCCAAGGGTGGCCGCGTACATCGTGTAGTCGGCCGCCCACAGTGCCGAGGCATTCGTCAGTGAGGTGTCGTTCGTGCCCGGGCAGCTCGTCGGCCCGGTCTCCTCTAACCACAGCGGCAGCCCCGCAGCATCGGCTTTGTCCTTGCCGATGCCGAGGTTCTTCTTCGCCGCCTGCTTCGCCATCGGGTCGATGAGGTTCGCCGCCTGCGGACCTCGGCCAGGAACCTGAGTCGAGTCGCATTCGTAGAGCTGATACCAGTGCTGGGAGATCGCGGCCTTGTGCTTGGCACCAGAGTCCGCGAAGGCGTCCATCCACGCCCCGTCGTAGACATCGGGGCCGATGATCGGCGCCTCGGGTCGTTTCGCGTGAATCGCTTTGGCATAGGCTTCGAGCTGATCCACGTACTTGTCCTTGTTCCAGCCCTTGCCGCGCACGGCACCGCTGGGAACATCGTCGACGGTGTACCCGTTCGGTTCGTTGCCGATTGCCAGACCGACAAGAGAATCGCCGAGGATGTCGACGGCGTGCGCGGCCATGTCCGCTCCCCGCCCCGGATCATAGGTGCCCAGGGGAATTCCGATGGTGACCGAGGAACCGGTGGCATCGACGAGTTTCTTCAGCCTTTTCAGGTCATCGGGAGTAATGGTGACCTTCTCACCGTGCTTCGGCTTCTCCCCCTTCGACGTCCAGAACGTCCTCCGATCGAGAGCATTGCCGCCGAACCGCAACGCCGGTGACCCGAGGGAGTTCAGCTGCTCGTCGAGGTTGGATTGCGCCGGATCGAGCCGGGGGTCGGCGAGGTCGGTGGCTTCGAAGGAGACCCCGACATTGTCAGCGGTCAGCCCAGCCCCGGTCCGCTCTGCCGTCGCAGTGACTTCGGCGGCCTCACCGGAGACGGCGTCGGCAAACGACTGCTCGAATTCGGTCGGTGTCGGGCTCGGCTCAGGAGTCTGTTCCGCGGACGGCGACGAACCGTCCGAATCGGACCACGAGCACCCCGACAGCACGAGGGCGAGCGCCACGACGCCGCCCTGGATGCTCCTTCTGAGGTTCACTTCAATAACTCTGCCCTGTCCCCGCAGAATCAACAACTTCCACAGTGCGCACAGAGATACCCCGCAGACCGCAACACCGCCCATCCCACCGAGACGACGCCCCTGTCCGCACCCCGTCCCGCCGAGGCGACCGCCCCGAGCTCATGGCATCGTAGAGGTGGAGATCACGCCACCTGCAGAGAGGAACCACTGTGCCCGAGCACCCCAGCAGTTCCTCCCTCACCCCCATCCGCGGAGCATTGGGCCTGTCGGTGGCGATGGGCATGGGCCGGTTCTTCTACACCCCGGCACTGCCTCTCATGGTCGCAGCCCTGCACTGGACCTCCTCCCCCGGCGCCTGGATCGCGACCCTGAACTACGTCGGCTACTTCATCGGCACACTCGTCATCGCCCAAGGCTGGGTCGAACCCAACCGCTTCGTCTACCGCCTCAGCCTCATCGTCTCCACCGTGGGCCTGGCCGCGGTCGCCCTGACCCCGAACCTCATCTGGCAGGGCGGCATCCGCACGATCGCCGGAATCGCCTCGGGGCTGATCTTCGTGTGCGTGACCCAACGCATTCCCGCGAACTCCCGCAGACCCCGCGACGGCGGCATCTCCTACGGCGGAGTCGGCTTCGGCATCCTTGTCTCCGGGGCCATCGTGCTCACCGCCGGCAGCTTCACCGACTGGCGGCAGCTGTGGCTCATCTGCGCGGCCGTGTCCGCGATCTTCTCGATCATCGCCTGGACGTGGCCGATCCCGGCCCGAATCCCACCACACACCATCGCCGAGGCGGCCGACCCGACCGAATCAGGTGCCCCGACCGGGATCGACCCCGACCGCTCCCCCGCCGAGGCGGCCACCCCGTTCGAGACCAACCGGCGCCGAGCCATGCTCATCCTCTCCACCGGCTACTTTTTCCAAGGCGGCGGTTACATCATCATCGGCACCTACCTCGTCGTGCTCGCCGGTCCCGTCTTCGGCGCCACCGCAGCCGCCTCGACGTGGCTCATCGCCGGGATCGCGACAGCGGCTTCCCCCCTGACGTGGTCAGCAGTCGCCGCCCGCATCGGCACGGTCAAGGCACTGACTCTCTGTTATTGCCTCCAGGTCTTCGGTGCCCTGCTCGCGGTGTTCGGCTCCAGCCCGATCGTGCTGATCATCGCCGCAGCCCTCTTCGGCTTCACCTTCGTCGGGGTCGTCATGATGACGATCGGCGTCGGTACGCAGATGGGTGTCGCAAACGCCTCGGCGAAGCTGACGTCCTGGTACAGCATCGGTCAGATCGTCGGCCCGGCCATCGTCGCGGCGGCCCTGAGCGAGCACATCGCCGCCGCCTTCATCGCCTCGGCGATCGCTCTGGCTATCGCCATGGCGCTGACCTTGGTCGGTGTCCTCGCCGGCGACGTCGACCGCTGAGAGGCTGACTCAGCGCACCGTCCACGATCGACAGATCTTTCACGATCACCCTTGCCAAAGCGCTCGCCCAATAATAATATTGCCGTAATATTAAAACTGCTCAACGACGAGGAGATTGACACGTGTCATCACTGTTCCCAAACCTCTTCAGCCCGATCGATCTGGGCCCGCTTCGTCTGCGAAACCGGATCGTTTCATCCGGCCACGACACAATGCTGGCTGACGACGGTCTGATCGGCGCGGACCTCATCGCCTACCACGAACGCAGGGCAGCAGGCGGCGCCGGATTGATCGTTCTGCAGGTCTCGGGAGTTCACGAAACCGCCCGATACACCAGCCATGTCCTCATGGCAACGGATCCCGACGCCGCCGACGGGTACAGAGCCGTAGCGGATGCAGTTCACAAGCACGACTGCGGAATCGTCGCACAGCTGTTCCACCCTGGGCGCGAAGTCATGGACGGAGAGCAGGGGATGGCGCCTCAGGCGGTAGCGCCCAGCGACCGCCCGCAGGAACGATTCCACGTGGTACCCCAGGAACTGTCGACGCAGGTCGTCGAAGAGATCGTGGATGGCTACGGTCAATCAGCCGCTCTTATCTGCCAAGCCGGTGTCGACGGAGTCGAGGTCGTCGCCAGCCACGGCTACTTGCCCATCCAGTTCATTAATCCTGCCGTCAATGACCGAACCGACAAGTACGGAGGATCACCGGAGAACCGACTGCGGTTCCTCCTTGACGCAATTGCCAGCGCACGTCACGGCGCTGGCGAGCACAAGGTCGTCGGCGTCCGCATCTCAGGCGACGAACTCACCAGCAACGGTCTCGTCGATTCAGAAGTGCTCGAGGTCATCAAAGCAATCGAAGACCAAGGAATGGTCGACTACATCTCCGTCACGGGTGGAGATTCCTCCACCCTGCAGGGAGCCCAGCACATCGTTCCGTCGATGCAGTACGAGCCGGCCTACCTCGGCCAGCTGTCGGAGCAGATCAAGAAGTTCACCGACCGACCTGTGATGGTGGCTGGCCGAATCAATCAGCCGCACGAGGCGGAGAAAGCCATCGTCGACGGTCAGACAGACCTGTGCATCATGACGCGGGCCATGATCTGCGATCCGGAGATCGCAGGCAAGGCTGAACGAGATGCGGTGGAGGAAATCCGCGCATGCATCGGCTGCAACCAAGCCTGCATCGGACACTTCCAACAGGGGGTCGGCATCAGCTGCATTCAGTACCCCGAATCCGGCCGAGAGCTGACGTTCCTCCCCCGGCCGACAGTACGAGAAGCATCACGACTGTTGGTCGTCGGCGGTGGACCTGCCGGACTGAAAGCCGCAGCGGTTGCCGCTGAGGCCGGCGCGCACGTCACACTGCTGGAGAGAGAAAAGGCTCTCGGTGGGCAGGTTCTCCTCGCCGAGAAGTTGCCGCACCGCTCCGAATTCGGAGGGGCAGCAACGAACCTGACTGCCGAAGCGAAACGGGCCGGAGTCGAGATCCGAACCGGCACAGAGTTCTCCTCCTCGAATCTCGACGAGCTGCGGCCCGATCAGGTGATCTTTGCGACCGGGTCGGCAGATCGCGACCCGGACTATGAGGTCGTCGACTCTCCCCTGGTTCTGACGTCCCGACAGTACCTGACCGACATGCCAGACCTCCCACAGGGAGGTGTTCTCATCGCGGATTGGAGGGGTGACTGGGCAGGGTTGGGCCTGGCAATCATGCTTGCACGCAAGAGGCAGGTCACGCTGGCCACGGCAGCCAACTTCGCCGGCGCCGGGATTCAGCAGTACACGAGAACGGCGCTCATGCCCGAGCTCATTCGGTCGAAGGTCAATTTCATTAATGATGCACGGTTGGCAGGGGTAGACGAAGACACCGTCTATCTGCAGTCAACACTGTGCGATGAGGTCATCGAAGTCGAGGGTGTTGCCACGACCATCGTCAATCATGCGTCCCGTGCTGTGGTGCCCGAAGTCGACTTGAACGGAATCCCCTATGTTCGGATCGGCGACTGCAAGGCACCTCGTACCGTTGAAGAGGCAGTCTACGAGGGACTCACGGCCGCGAACGAGTTCATTCTCAACACCGGTCGCCGAGCATCGGTCAGCGCCTGATGAGCACCAAGCCGGGCCGACCGTCCCTGTCACAGGACGAAATCGATGACCGCAAAGGCGCAGTGATCACAGCCACGCTCAGCCTGATCAGTGAGCGAGGCACAAGTGGGATCCGCCTCAAAGATGTCGCACGGGAGGCAGGCATCTCGGTCGGGACGATTCAGCACTACTTCGATTCCCGCGAGGATCTCATCATCAGCGCGTACCAGCAGCATTCGAAGAACGTCATCGCTCTGATCCGACAGTCGTTCAGCGACACAGCCGATCCCTGGACCAGCCTCGCCCAAACGATCCACGATTTCCTTCATCTCGCAGACTTCTCAACTCGAACTCGTCTGTGGATTGAGTTCGTCGCAGCCGCGACGAGAAACGACGAGCTTCGCTATCTGCTCGACGAAGTCTTTCTTGCGTGGAAACAAGTCATTCGGCGCATCGTCGAAGCTGGAACTGCCGACGGAAGCTTTGCACCACAGGTCGATGCCGAAGTCGCAGTTGACGCTCTCCTGGCGCAGCTCGACGGCTTTGAAATCGCGCACGCAACGGGTGCCACCGGCACGAACGTTGAACGAATCGAGTCAGTGCTCAACCAGACGGCCCAGGTTCTTCTGGGCGCACCCAGCTTTCCAACGTTGGAACCTGCGGAAACCTCGTCCGCACTGTAGGCGCCAATCGCCCCAACTTTCGACCGATTGATCCAAGGAAGGAACATCTGATGTGGGGATCTATAGCAGTTGCGATCGTGTACGCCGTTGTACCGATCTGCTGTGTACTCATCGGTTTCGGTCTCATTCGCAGAGACTACGGAACCCCCGAATCCACCGAAACGACCAGCCCGCAGGACCGCTCGAGCGAAGAAGGGGAACTCTGACATGTTCGCTGTCGCCATCTTCGGAAGCTTCCTCCTCTACCTCGTCATCGGCGCGGTTGTCGGCCGCAGAGTGAAAGACAAGTCCGACTATTATGTGGCCGGCCGAGCCGCTCCTACCTTCTTGGTCGCAGGAACCTTGGTCGCTTCGTTCCTATCCACCGTTTCGTTTATGGGAGAACTGGGATTCTCTTATGACGGATACCCCGTCGTCATGCTGCTGCTGACAGCATTCAATATCTCCGGCTATGTCCTCGGCGTCATGCTCTTCGGCCGATACCTGCGGCGCTCCTCGGCGCTGACAGTGCCTGAGTACTTCGGGAAGCGCTTCAACTCCCCCGGCCTCCAGGCGTTGGCCGGCGTGATGGTCGTCGTCGGCATCGGCCTCTACCTCGTCGCCGTGACTCAGGGCCTGGTTCTGGTCGTCGGGCAGCTCGTCGACATTCCGAGTTGGGCGATCCTGTTGATCGTCTGGGCCTCGTACACGATCTTCCCCTTCCTGTCCGGATCCCAGGGCGTGCTGGTCAACGACACCATCATGTTCGTCGTCTTCTCCGTTGCGGCGATCCTGGGGATGGGCTGGATCATCGGTGCTTCCGGAGGGCCGGTCACGGCCATGCAGAAGATGGCCGCGCTGACGAGCAAGCCAGACGGCATCTCATGGCACGGGCTGACTGGACCGGACAACTATATCGGCACCCCGACACAAGCTGTCATCTATGCGGTGACGTTCGGCATCGTCTGGTGCACTGTTGTCGCCGTGAGCCCGTGGCAGTCGAGCCGCTTCCTCATGGCCAAGAACGAACACGTCGCCATTCGCTCGGCACTGTTCGCTACCGCAGCGCTTGCTGTCACCTATCTCTTCCTCACCTTCGGCGGATTCTCCATCAATCTGTTCAACGACGGAATCGACCCGAGCGAAATTGCCTTCATCTGGGCTGGGCAGAACGTCCTGCCGTCGCTGTTGGGTGTCATCGCCGTTACGGGCATTGTGGCCGCTGGACTCTCGTCCGCGGCATCGTTCTTGTCACTCATCGGCTTCTCGGCTGCCAACGACGTCATGCCGTATCTCACGGGTCGACGGGTTCGGACGCCGGAATTCGCAGCGTCGTCTGCGGGCTCGCAGCGGAACACGGTCCCGGCAGCTTCATCAGGGGCGAATACCGGGATCGCGACTGCCCTGGGCGAGCCAGCCGATGAAACAGGTGGCGACTCGGCAGACGATGATCGACGCGGGCTGCAGATTGCGCGTTGGACGATGGTCGTGGCCGGGTTGGTGGTTCTCGTGGTCACATGGGCAGCTCCTCCGGCGGTGTTGACGATCGGCTACTTCGCGGCGACTCTGTTCGCCGCTTCGTGGGGACCTATTGCTTTCTGGAGTGTGCGGTCGACGAGGCTGTCTGCTCGCGCGGCAGCCGTGGGCATGATCGCAGGATTTGTCGTGGTCGCAATCTTCGAGTCTCTGTCCGAGTTCGCCGGCTTGGAGCTGCCTGATCTGCTCAATCCCACCATCCTGGGATTTGTGGCCTCCATCGGCGGCACATTGCTGGGCAACATCGGCACCCAGCCGTCGAAGCTGGGCAATCAGTTCAGGGAAAGGCTGATGGAGGTACCGGCAGAGGACCGAGACCCGAAGAGATATCGACGGACTCGGGCGTGGGTGATCGGAACTGTCGTAGTTCTGTTCTTGTGCGGCCTCACCATGTTGCTGCTCTACGCAATTCCGTACGCTTCAACTCTGGCCTGATGAGATTCCCAATCCGCCACTGACAATGGAGCAATTCCAAGCGGGCCGCGGGTGCACATTCCAGCACCGGCGGCCCGTGCGGCGTTGAGGCCACCGCCGAGCAATCCCGTCCACGCCACCACCGAGGTGGCACACGTGGGGTTACCCTTCCCCGTGGAGTGCCGCGCAAGCCAATCGCCGAGGATACCGAGCACAATCGCGACGATGTCGGCTCCTCGTGCCGGATCGGAGGTGCCCGGGGATCGAGGGCCACAACCGAACCAGTGACGTCAATGAGCATTTTCAACCGTTGGAGATCCTCGGGTCCGACCGTCATCTTCTCCGCACGATAGGACCGCTCCTCCAGGCCCAGGCAGAACCCGACAGGTCGGTCGCTTCGCCGCGACTGGCGGGGCAGCCGATCAGAAGGCTATGCGCAAGTCGGGCTCAGCAGTGAGAATCTCTCCATCGAAGTGCTCGCCTGCATCGCAAGCAGACGCTGAACGGTCAGTTCCTGGCCAGAACTGAGTGAAACAACCGCTTGGCACCGGCTCTGTGAGCCCACGACACCGGCTTGGCGTCCACAGTGCTCGTCAGAGTATCGAGACCGATCGCCAATCTCACACCGCTATGATCTCGTACACGACCCGCCTGTGAGAGGAGAAGGTATCGCTCACGGTGTTTACGCTGTAATCTTCTCGGCGAGTGTTGTTCATGGTCGGCAGACTTGGTGGGTGAAACGGCACATGGAATTACATCCGCCGGCAGACCAAGAGAAGGGCAACACTCCGACGTCGGTTGCGCTCAGCCTCGGCGTTGATCAGATTCCGCACCGGCTATCGATCCGATGGTGCCACGCTCACAGCGAAACCGATAAGGAAGAGAAATTATGGCTATTGTCCTATGGATCCTCGCCGCGCTGCTCGTCGTCTCGGGCGTCTTCGCAATTTTGCGCAAACAGATTCTTTGGGGCGTCGTCCTCATCGTCGTCGGCTGCCTTGTTGGGCCAGGAGGGGTGAGCATCTTCGGCTGATCTGCTCCACCTTCACGTGAGGCGCCCCTCCCTGCAGGGGCGCCTCACGTGAAGCCCGGTAGGGAGACAACACCATGCGGTGCACTGCCGACGAGGAAAGGCTCCGACTTCACTTCGACCGGAAGAAGGCACCACGGCTTCAGGTCAGTTGACGCAAATAGCTGCTGAACCCGCCGCGCGTGCGACCGGACAGACGAGCGGACGTGAGCACTCTGCAGTCGTCGGTTCTGCGAATGCGGCCGCCCTCCCGCTGCACCGCATCGACGATTGCTGCGTCCTCACCGCACACCAGCGGAGGCACACCTCCCATAGCTTCGAGCGCGCTGGCGCGCAGACCCATGTTCGCTCCAAATATGTAAGGGTGGTTCTCGAGCAGTTCGTGGTTGGCATGCCAAGTTGCGATCAGTTCGGCCGATGCTGTCTCAGGGCGTGGGGCCACAGTGCCCACCAGGCAATCGACTCCTGTTGCGGCGAGGTCAAGATGTGTGGTGATCCAATGGTCGGGCACTCTGCTGTCGGCGTCTGTGAATGCGACCCACACCGAGCCGGAGTCTTCCCCGGTCGTCAATTCCTCCGTTTCCATGAAGTGCCTCCATCCGAAGTCGCGGGCTCGCCCAACGGACTGAGAAGAAGTCGTGAGGACGATGATGTCGAGATGTCGAGCGGCATAGTCCGCGACCAGATCCAACGTGGCATCGGTACAGGCATCTGCCACGACGAGGACTCGAAACCGACATGTGATGCCTGTCTCGGCAGCGTATGAGAGTGATCGCTTCACCGACTCGAGGCACCCGAGAATATCTTCCTCTTCATTGTGAGCCGGAATGATCACACCCAAGCGGGTGATCATGCGTGCCCCTCGGCCGCGGATGGCTCGAAATCTTTGTCGACCGTGATGATGTCGAGAAGGTAATCCCCTTCATACAGGTATTCGACCCGATGATGAGGCCAGGCGCCTAAGCAGATGCGATGCACTTCATCGGCGTCCAGTGGCCAATCGTTGATCTCGCCCCTCCAGTGGCAGAGTACAAGGACGAAACGAACCGACGTGGAGCCATCGATCTTCTCCAAGGTGTCGAAGAGCTGGGAACGACTGAGGTAGAAGCCGGTCTCTGACAGCACAACGCAGTCGAAGGTGCCCTGAGGCCACTCGAAGGGAATGGTGGCATGGACGAAATCGATATCCGTTGCAGGGACCGACCGTCGGTGTCTGGCAATTCGCAGAGCCTGCGAACTCGCGTCGACTGCCGTCACCTGCGCACCGAGACCAGCGAGGTCATGAGTCAAAGCGCCGACCGAGCAACCGATCTCGAGGATACGAGCGTACGGAACCGCAGGCAGATGGCTGAGGAGATTCCTGCGTTTGGCGATTTCATATTCGGAACTCCACACCTCCCAGGGGTCGCACCGTAGGGCGTGAACTTCATCAAAGACCGCAGAGGCCGCACTGGCGTCGTGGAGCTTCGCTGAACCGTCGCCGCCACAGGGAACCGGATCCGCATCGCCGCTGAAGTCCGAGACCGCGAAGGTGTCTCCCCCACGACGGAAGTGATCGAGATGAGCGGGGCTGACGATTGCTTCGTCTCCGGGCTGATCGGATAACGCCGACACCTGCGACGGGTAGCAATCGAACACTGCCTGTCTGTCGAAGTTCGTGGGATCGGGTACGAACGACCAGCTGCGCCACGCCATGTCGGCGGGGTCTGCCCAGTGCCAGTACCAGATCGGGTACTCGAGCACCATCGTGTGATGGTCACGCCCCACCCGCAGGGCCGCCGCACCGATGGCCTCATGATCACCATGTCCGTCCCGACTGTAGGGTGAGACGAGCACGACGTGCCCCTGGTGCTGGTCCACTTCGACCGCGATCTCGCAGACGATCCTCTCGCTGAATGCGCTCAGCTGCCCATCACGCAACCCCACGAAGCGGCGGGACAGACTCTGGTGATCGAACAGATCCAGTGCCGCATCGAACTCGCGCAGACGAACATCTCTGAGTTCCCTCGTCGAATGGGTGGGAGAAGCCGGATGGGATTGTTCCCCTGCGGTGAAAAGCAGAACGACGACTCGGTAAGCGGACCGACGCAGGCGGGCCAGCAGGCCAGCAGCGCCAAGGGCTTCATCGTCCGGATGTGCGGCAAGGATGATGAACGTGGCCTCAGCGGGCATAGCCTCGACCCCGAGAGCGGGAAGATTCTGCACGCCGGCTTCCGCCCAGGAGGCTTCGGACGTGCCGGGGTCACGATGGTCAAAACCCATCTTGGTCGACCTTCGTGCGAAGTTCCGTGCCGAGAGCGGCTTCATCGCGTGGACCGTGGTGCTGACTGATGTAGACGGTGAGATCAGCGTCGGCTTTGGCGAAGCCGACATCACCTGTCAGCGCAGCCGGTCCCGCGATTTCTCGGCTCAGGTGCTGGATCCGGCGGACTCCTGAGTAGACGATATTGCGCACTGTCAGGGCCACAGTCCAGGCACGTGCACGGGAATACTCGTCACACCCGTCGGCGGCGGCCGCTGCCTGCGCGAGCACGCTGCGAATCGAGAAGATCTCAGCTTCGAGCTGCCCGATCAACATCTCACCGACCGAGGATGGGTCAGAGCGCTTGCCGTGACGCCGCACGGCGTCTCTTGCCAGTCCTACGGCTGCGCCGAACCAACACGCTGCCACCCGGATGCCTCCCCATGCGAACGCAGGTCGCTCCAGGTACCAGTTCGGCGGCCCGACGACGGTGACGGGTGCTTGCGTGAATGCGACGCTTCCGCTTGGAATCTCCTGCAGCCCCACGCTCGGCCAGGCAGTCGGCTGGGCCTGCACTCGGGGGTCCCTGAGATCCACGGCACAGGCGCGCGATCCCCCGTCGCCGCCGGCGACGACGATCGCGTGCGAGAGCTCGGCTGCCAAGGAACACCAGGCTTTTTCCCCATCGATCACGGGCTGTTCGGCATCTGTACACACGGTGAGGACGTGGGCTGGAGCTTCGGCGGCGTAGACACCCCAGGTCGAGCCATCAGGTGCGTCGTGTCCGGCTTCAGCAAGGATGCCCAGCGCATCCAGGTGGGGTTCGAGCATCCGAGCGACAGCGACATCGATGGCCGCCACCTCGACCAGCGACTCCCACTGCCGCATGCGAGACGACGTCCCGGTGAGTTCGAGAAATCGACCTAAGGCGCGAACCTTGTCAGCGGTCTGCGCGTTGCTGGTGACCAGCTTCGTAAGATCATCCTGGCAGGCAGGTTCGTCGCGCCAGGAGCTCAGAGGCGCTGAAATCATCCCAGTGACCTGTAAGCGATGCTGTATGTTCATGTCATATCTTCCTGAAATTGCTGGACGAAGCTCTTGTGAACCTCCGAGAACATCCGGGTGACTCGGAGTGAGGCTGTGCGAGCGGTCACGACTTCCGGTATTCTCCGAATGAAGTCACTCCGCGGGCCGATGGGCGCCTCTGGGGCAGGTCCTCATCAGCCGTCAAGAGCTCTGGCCTACATCATCGGTTTCCGGCTCGTTGTCGGTGTAGACCCGTTGACGCATGCGCTGTCCGTGAGTCAGGCGCTTCACATCTAGGTCGGAATCGAAGCTTGCGCCGATACCGCCGGCGACGACGCCCATCGCTGCGCTGAGCCACGCAATATCGAGGTAATTGGCCACTGTCGCTTTCTGCTGGATCTGGGCACCCATGAATTCGGGGTCGATGACGATGAGTCCGCCCAGCAGAATGAGGCCGACCAGCCCCGCATAGAGCGCGAGCACGGTGATCAGCAGGGTCAGGACGGTCGAAAGGTTGTAGTACATCACCACCGTTGCCAGGCTGTCTCTCCGCGGTTCGTCCCAGAGTTTGTGATTGACGATCAGCCAGGTGACCATGACCAGGATGGCAGCCGCGCCGATTGAAAGCAGCCGCGCGGTGGACAGATAGGTCGACATCTGCCAGATGGAACTGTAGAAGATGCCGAAAGCGCCCGTGGCCGACGCCGCGGCGAGGGCTCCAGAGAGCTTCGGGACAGTGCGCCACGGGTCGTTGGCCATCGTCATTCCCATCACCAACCGTGGGCCTCCCGTGATGGTGTGGGCATGCAGCGACTGGTGCTGTGCGTCTTCGTTGTCTGACCAGTCAGACCAGCGCAGCAGAAATCGTCGGGTCGTATCTTCGGGATCCCACGGCACCAACTTGTTGACCGAACTCATCAGCACTTTGATGATGCGGCGCTTGGTTGACCACGCACCCAGAGTGGGGCAGGACACGATCGCCAGATTGCTGTCGGAATGCACCTCGGCGATCAATGGATCGCCCTGAGTGTGGCGCGGGATCTCGGTGAGGATCAGAACGATGTTGACATCCGGATAGTCGGACCGAAGGTCTTCGACGGCAGCGAGGTCGAGTTCGCTTTCCGGTGTCAATCGAATGGTGTCAGTGAGCGTGTGCAAGGTCGTCGTGACCCCATAAGCGTCTTGCAGAAGCCTTTCGAGTCGTTGATGGATAGCGGCCGCTCGGCGGCTGGGCAGGCCCGGATCGGCCACGAGAAGGACCTGGAGGGCCTCTGAAGAGGTATCGAGCATATTGATCCTTCTCAGCTCAGTGAGCTGTTTGAGGGTGTGTCTAATTGGTCGGTGAGAGGCGGATGCGTTCGATGAGCTCGTCGAGGGCATCGTCGAACTGGCGTCGGCGATGATCTTCGCTGAGCAGGTCACTCAGTGCGTTCACGGTGGGATACTCCGATAAGTCGGAGCCGTCGTCGGACCTCTCGTGATCGTCTTCGTCGGTGATGTCGAAACTAGTGGAATGGACTTGCAGGAGCAGATCCCCGATGAGGAAGCTGGTGAACGATTTGTAGGCGCCGACAGCCCCCGCATCGGAGAATCCGAACTGGTGCAGCGTGGAGAGGAACTCCTCGACCCAGCGCAGGCTGCGCAATGGAGGGCGCAGCCATGGGGCTTGGGCTGGTTGCGTGGCGATCAGCGGAAAGATTCCGGGATGATCGTAGGCAAGATCTCTGGTCGTGTTGGCCACCCGTTGGAGATAGTCCTCCCACGAGGACGGAGTCTGCCTCATCAGCTCATTTTCGAACAGGCTGTCGATGAGAGCTTCGACCATCGCTTCGAGAAGGTCTTCGCGTCCCGAGACATGCCGATACAACGCCATGGCTTCCACCCCGAGGTAGTGCCCGAGGCGTCGCATTGTCAGCGCATCGAGTCCGTGGGCATCGACGAAGGTGATCGCCGCTCGTACGATGTCGTTTCTGGTCAGACGGTTCTGGGCCATGGGATCCTCCCTGCCCGAATTGACAAACGTTGAACCTGCTCGCTCATCTTGCGTGTCACACAGGCGAACACATCCTCTTAATTCCCCGAAGCGATTAGCGTGTAAACATCTTTGCATTGCAACTTCCAGGCTACATCGACTCCGCGACACCGAGAACCCCCTCGAAAATTCAGCTCCGTCCCCTCGCTCAGACGCGCGGCATCTGTTAGCGTGATTACGTCGTAAACATGAAAGGAGTCGACATGAGACCCGCAGTCAAAGAATTCCAAGACGATACCGAGCTGATGGATGAAGTGAAACGCCAGGCGGCAGCGGGCATCGCCAAGGATGACCTCTTCGTCATCTCACATGACGATGACCGCACCGACCGCGTCGCAGGCAGCGTCAACGCCAACGAGCCCGACGATCTCAGCAATCTCGTGGGTACGCGGTATGACAAGAAGGGCGATGAGTTGCGCGCGACCTTCGAAGAGTTCGGGTTCACGTCGGACGAGTCCGACGACCTCGAAGAGAAGCTTGACCACGGCAAGATCCTGTTGCTGATCAACAGCTGACGTCCAGGCAGCCGAACACTCCTCACAGGGAAGCCACTGCAGACAAGGCTTGGAAGCCCGCCCGGGTCCAGGCCGAGAGCAAGAAGGCCACTGAAGAGATCCAGGACTCGGCTCGTGGAGTCGCGGAGTCTCTCAGAAACGGGTCCCAAAACTGACACTGCCCAATGGCAGAGGTGAGGGCTACGTCTTCATCCCTGCCCGGCCCGAGTGCAGGAAAAGAGTTAGACGAGGGGCCAGCGGCAGACGAGTCAGAAGAGCGAGAAGAACATGGCAGAAACCAAAACTGAGCACTCGTTCATCGTGATGGCCAACCGCTTACCCGTCGACTGGTGCGAAGGCGCCTGGCAGGCCGCGCCTGGAGGCCTCGTCTCGGCACTGGCGCCAATGGTCAAAGCCGAACGCGGGGCGTGGCTCGGGTGGGCTGGAGGCTTTGACGAAACGGTCGCACCATTCGAATTCGACCAGATGTCACTTGTGCCGGTCCCATTGACTCAAGCAGAACATCGGGCATACTACGAGGGCTTCTCCAATGGCGTACTGTGGCCACTCTACCACGACCTCATCGTCGCTCCTCAGTACCATCGCACGTGGTGGCGCGCATACGAGGCGATCAATTCCCGGTTCGCGCAGGCAACCCTCCGATCGGCCGCCTACGGAGCCACGATCTGGGTACATGACTATCATCTTCAACTGGTTCCGCATATGGTCAGGCTGCTCCGTCCCGACGTGCGGATCGGTTTCTTCAACCACATTCCCTTTCCCCCCGTCGAGCTGTTCGGGCAGATGCCATGGCGCAGGGAGGTCGTCACCGGTCTGCTCGGAGCCGACGTCATCGGCTTCCAGCGCAGCACGGATGCCGAGAACTTCCGTGAGGCGGTGCGGACGTTTGCCGCCGATGCTGACTCCCCGCCTCCCCTGATCGATGCTTTTCCCATCTCCGTCGATACCGATGCGATCCGCAAGGCCGCTGAGTCGGAGACGGTCGCTCGAAAGGCGTCCCAGATTCGCTGCGATCTCGGCGATCCGGACATTCTGATGCTGGGCATCGATCGTCTCGACTACACCAAGGGCATCCCCCACCGCCTCCGGGCGTTCGATGAACTCCTCGCCGACGACCTGCTCTCACCGAAGACAACGAGCTTTCTGCAGGTGGCTGTGCCCTCTCGCGAGGGCATAGCGGCTTATCAGGACCTGCGCGACGAGGTGGAGCGACTGGTAGGACGGATCAATGGTCGTTTCGCGACGCTGGGTCGAGGCATCGTCCAGTACTCACACCATTCGTACTCGTTCGAAGACACTGTTGCCCTGTACCTCGCCGCCGATGTGCTCGTGGTGTCGTCCCTTCGCGATGGAATGAATCTCGTTGCCAAGGAATTCGTCACCGCCCGCAAGAATCAGGGCGGAGCACTTGTGCTGTCGGAGTTCGCAGACGCAGCCGATGAACTCGAGCAAGCCATCATCGTCAACCCGCACGACATCTCAGGCCTGAAGAACGGCATGCACCAGGCTGCAAGCCTCGATGTTGCCCGGGCACGAGAGCGAATCGCGTCGATGGCGACAACGGTCGAAGACCGTGATGTGCACCATTGGGCCCAAAAATTCCTCGCAGCTTTGCAACCGGCTTCGCCGCTCGGCCCCGCATCGGGAACGACAGCGACCGAACATCGTGACCGAACTCCACAGAAAGTGACATCTTTTTGAGTGACGACACAATCGACTCACCCTGCGGCGTCCCGATCACGAACTCATCCGGAGCGTCTTCGCTCTCATCGGCTATGACGAGAACCGGACCCGGGCTTGAATGACAATCGCCCGAGATCCTCTCACGGCGAGGGCCTCATTCTGCCAGAGAGCATCCGACAACTGGCACACCTCATATCGGCATACTTCACGAAGAGAGAAAATGAATACCTACGTCCTACTCAACAACCGCGAAGCCTCCAAATACGACCTCTACCTGCCAGGCCAGCTTGTTGCGGCACTCCACTACAATCTTGACCCCACCAACCACACGATGATGTTCGTCTACTGCGAAGCCATCGAGAAGACAGACGCGAACAGACACTGCCGAGAGCTGATGAAACAAGCGACTGAGCAGATCAGGAACCGCCGTCTGGAACTGACCATCACCTGTCCCATCGCGCGCAAAGCACTTCACGAAGCTTTAGCCGAGGCCACGAGCACCGATGGTCTCGTCCCCGCCGAACGGTGAAACGCCTTTCGGCGAAAGACGAAACTGTGCAGAGGACGATGAGGTTCACCGTGTCTCCGACGAACCGGATCCCGTGTACTGGGAAGGGCCCCGGAGAACATTCCGCAGCCATTTCACTGCCCGAACGAACAAGAGGGTGACATCGCCATCAGCAACGCCGATGAAACCGAAGATCGCACCGCCCATATCGCTTCCGAGCTGGGCGAACTGTGCGAGACTCACCAGATAGTCGTTGGTGTCGCGGAGTCACTGACATGTAGCAAGAACGCCAGCCAGCTCGCCGCTGCCCCGGGTTCTGGCAATTGGTTGGGCGGTGCTGTCGTCGCCTATTTCAGCGATGTCAAACATCAGCTGCTGAAAGTCCCACGGGGACCAGTGATCTCGCAGACGGCTGCCGAAAGTATGGCGAGTTCTGCGTGAACCCTTCTGGGCTCCGATGCCGCCTCTGGCGCCGGGGCCCTTCGGGTCAGGAGGGGCAGGAGCCAGGCACGACATGGCTTGCTGTCGCTGTCGGCTCGGAAGTGCATTCCGAACCAAAGACCTTCTCCGGTGAAGCAATCGGCATCCTCGCTCAGACCCAGGGACGGGCGCTGGCACTGTTGCTGGAAGCCTTGCGCGAGACACTCTGAACTGGCACCCGATCGTCGCGATCGGCTTCCTGGGAGGAAACACCACCCAGCCGAGAGTCCGCTTCACTTACCGATTGCCCTGGTGAGAGTACCGATCAATCGAAAAGTTCTGGGGAGGGTGGTGCAGGTGAAGTCCCTGGTGGCGAAACAGATCGGCTACGCTCGCGTACCGACTCGTGACCAGTCCACCGACGGGCCACTAGGCGATCTGCTTGCCGCTGGCGTCCGACGCGACGACCTCTATATCGACCGCGGAATCTCCGGGGCACGGGCATCACGGCCCGAGTTCGATCGTGCGCTTCAGGCACTCATTGCCGCTGACACTCTCGTCGTCATCACCTTCGACAGTTTGCGACGGCCAACCAGAAATTTCTCGTCCTCGAGGAACTTCGCTCCTGTGGGGCTGGATTGCGGGTTCTCGACCTTGGCGATGGTGGTGTCGATACAGCCACGCCGATGGGATCGATGTTGTTCACCATCAAGGCTGCGCTAGCTCAGGTGGAACACGAGATCAAACGAGAGCGAGTGACCGATGTCGAAAGTGGTGAACCGGCCACGCAAGTGGCCCGCGACTTTGAGATGTCCAGAGCCACGCTTTATCGGCGAATCCGACTACTCAGCGAGTGGCGCTGTCTTCGCATCTGCAGCTCTGTGCTTGCCGGATCCCGTCGTTGGCGTCTCCACACCCCTCGTACAACTGCAGAGACTGACGACTACTCGGGACTCAGGCCAGACCCGAGGCGATGTAGTCGTCAAGTTTTCCCGCGTCCCGGGCCGCTGCGACAGCCAGTGCTTCGTTGGGGTCTTCGAGATGGATCACCATAGCTGCGTCATCGTAGGCTCGGCCCGCGCAGATCGTCTCGCCATCTTCCTCACCGCCGCCGGTGATCCAGACTTTCAAATCCTGCTCTTCGAGCGCATCCCAGACATCCGCTGCTTGCTTCTCGTAAGCGGAAGAAAACCGCTCGAAGACCTTTTCGACCTCATCACCTGCCGGCGCCTGTACCTGCCCAGGTCGGGGAAAGTCGGGTCGCGTCGTTATCTTTTCAGTGCTCATGGTCACAACCTAGCACGCCCCCGGTTCCGCGACTGCCCATCAAGTCGGACCAGTTCCATGCGAGCAAATAGGCCGCGCGATCCTCGCCGCGTTCAGCACCGACAGACACCACGATCGCTGGTTGCTGGTATTCGATGCTCCGCGGTGGCGGGACGCTTATGCTGGTGTGGAACCGAGAAAAGGAGAATCGTGGACGCCGACGTCGTAGTCGTGGGAGCAGGTCTCGCAGGTCTTCAATGTGCCAGACGGTTGCAGCGCAACGGCTTGACTGTTCAGATCTTCGAATCGAGTGATGGGGTGGGCGGTCGCGTGCGCACCGATCGGATCGACGGTTTCCTCTGTGACCGCGGGTTTCAGCTGCTCAATCCCGCGTACCCCGCAGTGCGCTCCTTCATTGACGTCCCCTCACTGGATCTGCAAGCATTCGGCGCAGGAGTGATGGTTCGTAAAGGCCAGCGTCTGACCACGTTGCGCGCATCCTTGAACCAGCTTGGCACCGAGGTATCGGCGTTGAGTTCCGGAATGCTCAGACCGAAGGAGATCCGTGGACTTCTGCGGTGGCTCGGACCGACGCTGCTCAGACCATCGTCAGCGTCGCGCGCGACGCGGGACTCAACTCTCGCGGATTCTTTGGACGCGGCACGAGTCACGGGAGCGTTGCGCCGTGACGTCATCGATACGTTCCTCGCCGGCGTGCTTGCCGACAGTACTGGCGCCAGCTCGGCAAACTATGCTCGCCTGCTGATGAGGTCATTCGTGGGTGCGATTCCCGGTTTGCCCCGAAATGGCATGGCGGCTCTGCCCGAGCAGATGGCGGCTTCTCTCGAATCGCAGGTGCATCTGAACACCGCAGTGCGAGACCTTCGCGAGACAGACAATAGTGTGGAAGTCGACACCGGCAAGGGGCGGATACGGGCGCGCTTCGCTGTCACCGCGGTCGGTGCTGAGGATCTCGAGGAGTTAACCGGCGAGAAGACTCCCTCCACACGCGGGCTGACGACCTGGTGGTTCCAGGCCCCGGAGCCTCCACTCGAAGATCCGCTGTTGGTGTTGGACGCCTCCGCTCCCCGCGGAGGCCCAGATGGGCCTGTCTGGCATACAGCAGTGGTCTCAAATGCAGCACCGAGCTACGCACCTGTGGGGTCGGCGCTCATTCAGGCGACGACTCTGCTCGATCGGCCCGACGGTCTGGCCGACGAGCGGGAGGTCCGGCAGCATCTCGAACGCATCTACGCCACGTCGACGCGCCAGTGGCAGGTCTTGATCAATCATCAGCTCCCGCATGCTCTGCCAGCCTCAGCTCCGCCTCTGATCGACCGATCCGTGCAGCGGATCTCCGAGAGGATGTTCGTCTGCGGTGACCATCGTGACACCGGCTCGATCCAAGGCGCGCTGGTCTCTGGTGATCGAGCCGCGCAAGGGGTTGCCGGAATACTCGCTCCTGCCCCCCGCCGTTCCAACAACGAACCAATCGTGAAGCGGTGATCGCGATCTGCGGGACTCCCCCGTCTTTGTCTGAGGGGTCCGGGTATGTCCCGGGCACAGCAACATGACCACCTATGCTCGGCGGGCCCTCGTGGCCCTCTTGATCGATCTCTTCACCGCGGCCTCCTCCGTGTCCTGTGCTGCCGCAGGCAGTTCCGGCTCCGACTCCCCGGTAGTGGCCGTGTACCTCGGTGAGGCCGCGTGCGACGGGTGCCCCGAGACGATCGCACAACGTCTGAGAGCCTCGTTTGCCGACGCCGAGGTGGTCTTCATCGGTCGCGGTGAACGTCTCCCACTGCGAGCCGATTCCCTTGCAGACGTGGACCTGTACGTCCAACCCGGTGGTGGGGACGACATAGACGCGGCTGCCGAAGCGCCGCCAGCTCGTTTCGCTGTGGGCCTCGAACAATATGTCACGCGCGGCGGTCGTTACCTCGGTCTGTGTATGGGCTCCTACCTGGCGGGGCCGGTCGCCTTCGACCTCGTCGAAACGGAGCTCGACGGTGTGGTCAGCCGTCTCGACTTCGCAGTCACTGACAGCGGCGAGACCGTGGTCGACGCCGCCTGGGACGGTCATCATCGCCAGACGTTCTTCCAAGAGGGCCCAGTCCTTCCCCCACCCGATGATCCCGCCGACGTGTTCGCGCGGTACGGCAATGGCGATATCGCCGCAGCACGCTACGACCACGGTGACGGTAGGGCGGGTCTCATCGGCCCGCATGCCGAGGCCGACCAGACCTGACTGGACGAAGCGGGAATCTCAGATGCGGACGGTGACGACTGGGATTACGCCGTTCCCTTCGTCGAAGCGCTGTTGGACTGACTTCTACACGTTATCGAAAACCGAGCCTGCGACGGATCATTTCTGACTCGTCCGGACAGGGGACCTGCAGTTGGCACGGTGGGAAAACTGACAGTGGCTCTTCATAGATAGGATGGTCGGAAGACCTGCAACCGGGGCGTAAGACAGCGGAACCTTGGGTGCAATGAAGTAAGTGTTCAAGACTCCATCACGACCCAAAACCCGATGTCTTCGCCGGCTGCAAGAAAGCCGCTACCGAATTGGTGCCTGACGCCACTACGGTCTCGGCCCCCTCACCGTCTTCGCGGGACTGGGCCTATGCTGGCGCAGGCTTCACTCGCGCTCGCGTCAAAGTCGTTCCAAACACCGGACGCATCGATTATGACCTCGCTGGAATTACCCGCGAGCAGGTTCGCGACCTCGCCGAGTCGACGTCAGTGCTGCCTCGCACCACGAACCACCACCGAGGTGGCACACACCCGACCGCGCGTGTCAGACTACGTAGGCGATTGTGGTTTCAATGATCACACCGACTACGACAGCCTCCCCAGAGGAGCGCGGAGGAACCGAAGGAGCTACCCCATGACAGAAACTCCTGGGATCACAGGTCATTGGGACATCGATCCCTCACATTCTCGACTGGGATTCTCCACTCGCCACGCCATGGTCTCGCGTGTGCGCGGAGCGTTCAATGATGTGTCCGGCTCGGCCGACATCGCCGACGATCTCGCCGACTCGAACGCCGAGATCGTCATCCAGACCGCGAGCGTCGACACCCGCAGCGCGGACCGGGATGCCCACCTGCGCTCGGCGGACTTCTTCGACGTGGAGGCCTACCCGGAGATCCGATTCGTCTCCTCGGCCATCGACGAGGTCGACGAAGGCTCGTACATCGTCACCGGTGAGCTGACGATCCGTGACATGACGAAGACCGTGTCGGTTCCGCTCGAGCTCATCGGCGTCGAGACCGATCCCTTCGGAAACCTGCGTGCCGGTCTCGAGGGCTCGCGCCGCATCGACCGCAAGGACTGGGGAGTGGCCTGGAATACGAAGCTCGATTCCGGCGGCGTGCTCGTCAGCGACAAGATCACGCTCGAATTCGAGCTCTCCCTGATCAAGAACCTCGCCGAGGCGGCCCCCGCCGATTCGTCCGAGGCCGCCGCCCAGGACAAGGCCTCCCCCGAGGAACCGAACCCCGTCGCCGAGGCGACCCCTGCACCAGAAGCCGACACCGCAGCCCCGCAGACAGCAGCACCGACCCCTGAAGCCCCGGAGTCGGTGACCCCGACCCCAGTGGCCGACGAGACTGCCCCTCCCGAGCAGAAGGCTCCGGAGGCAGCCCCGACCGCAGAGCCCGCCGGCAAGGACTTCCCTCCCCCGCCGCCGGTCAAGCCCGTTGAAACTCCCACTGACAAGCCTGCCGAGAAGGCCCCCGAGTCTAAGCAGTCGGATGCTCAGCCGTCCGGAAGCACTTTCGGCAAGCTCTTCGGCCTCCGCTGACTATCAGCTGAGATGCGGTCAGAACAAACACCACACCTCTCACCATGACGCGTTGGAAGAGACCTCCCAGCACTTTGCCGGAGACCACGTGGATCCCGAGTACACAGTCTTGACTTAGCCTCTCTCCGGTCCCCCATGTCGGACTGCGGTCAACACGGCGAGCGCTTCACTTCGTGGATAGAGTCTCCTCATGACTTCCCGCAGAAATCCTTCGGCTATCGATGGGATCGCCGATGCCTACTTCGACGAACTGTGCGTCCTCTCCCCGTCGATCTCGCTGTTCCTCGGCACCGCCAACCCTCACGGCTTCGATGACTACTCCCCCGAGGGACTGAAAGCCGCCAACGACCTGCGCACTCGCACCCTGGCCAAGGTCGATGCCGCAGAGGCCGACGGGCTTACGACGAACAGCCTCGATGAGACCGATCTCGTCACTATTGACGCGATGCGCGAACGGTTAGGCACCGCCATGGACCTCTTTGAAGCGGGCCTGCAGCACACTGTCCTCAACGTCATCGAATCGCCGGTGCAGCAGATGCGAGACATCTTCGATCTGCTGCCCACCGACACCGCTGCGGGGTGGGAGACCGTCTCTGCGACCATGGCCGCCTTGCCGCGCTCGATCGAGGGTTACCGAGAATCACTTCGATATGCACGAGACCAGCTCGACCGGGTGCCCGCGCGCCTGCAGATTGAGCGGGTCGCCGACCAGGCAGACGCGCTCAGTCAGACAGACAGCCGTTTCACCACGATCGCGGCAGAGGCCACCAGCGCCACCGCCGAAACCCTCGCCCGCGAACTGACCGTCCACGGTGAATCCGCCAGAGAGGCCTTCGGCGGCCTCGCTCGATTCCTCCGCACCGAATTGGCCGAGCATGCGCCAGAGAACGAAGCCTCCGGCCGGGAAGACTACGCCTTGCTCTCACGCGAGTTCCTCGGCGCCGAGGTCGATCTGGAAGAGACCTACGGCTGGGCCCTCGACGAACTCGACTCGATCGATGCGGAGCAGAGACGAGTCGCGAACAGCATCCACCCCGGTGCCGAACTCTTCGATGTCATGCGGATGCTCGACAGCGATCCGCAACGCGCTCTCCACGGCACGCAGGCTCTGCAGGAGTGGATGCAGACGGTCGCCGACGAAGCGATCACCGAACTCGGCAAGACCCACTTCGACATCCCGGAACCGCTGCGGACCATCGAGTGCATGATCGCACCCTCGGCCACCGGAGCGGTCTACTATTCTCAGCCCAGCGAAGACTTCACCCGTCCGGGCCGGATGTGGTGGTCGGTGCCCGATGGTGTGGCCGAATTTGCGACGTGGCAGGAGAAGACCACTGTCTACCACGAAGGCATTCCGGGCCATCATCTGCAGATGGGGCAGGCGTCCTATCTCGCCGATTCGCTGAACAAGTGGCGCCGCCACGTCTGCTGGGTCTCCGGCCACGGTGAGGGTTGGGCCCTCTACGCCGAACGTCTCATGGCCGAACTCGGCTTCCTCGACGAACCCGGCGACTATCTGGGCATGCTCGACTCCCAGCGACTGCGCACCTCACGGGTGATCGTCGACATCGGCTTCCACCTCGGCCTCAAAGCTCCGCACCGCCTCGGCGGAGGAGTTTGGGACCGCGCCAAAGCGTGGGAATTCCTCACGCAGAACGTCGCCATGGACCGAACCTTCCTCGCGTTCGAACTCGATCGGTATCTCGGTTGGCCCGGGCAGGCCCCGAGCTACAAGATCGGTCAGCGGCTGTGGGAGGACATCAGAGACGAATCCCGCACCGCGGCGGGCGCGGGATTCGATCTCAAAGAATTCCACAGTCGTGCACTGAACCTCGGGTCGATCGGACTCGATCCGCTGCGCAGGGCACTGCTGCGCTGAGCATGGTCCGCCTCCGCATGGGGGGGTGCCCCTCTACGGCAGTGCCCCGCCCGGCGGCCCGATGCGAACTTAGTTGGTCTCCCACTCCCAGTAGTTCCAGAACATCGACGGATCGAGCGTCGTCGTCGATACGTTCGAGACCTTGTCCCCGTGGATCGTCAGAGACGGGTGCTGGAAGAGCGGCAGCCCGAAAGCATCATCGACGAGCTGCTTCTCGACGTCTTCAGCCAAGGAAGCCTGCTTGTCCGGGTCGATGGTCACCAGCATCTCGTCGAGCGTCTTCGTCAGATCCTTGTTGTCGTACCCGCTGTAGTTGTTCAGCGCGCCCTTGCGGTAGTACGAGTCCGACTCCGTGACCGCTGTCGTGCTCAGCGCCCATCCGAACAGCGAGGCGTCATAGGTCCCATCGCCGAGGCGGGTCCCCCAGTTGACGTCACCGGCGTCTTCGACCTTGAAGCCGGCTTTCTCTGCTGATTCCTTGATCAGCGCGAACAGTTGGGATCGTCGGGCGTTCGTGTTGTCGTAGAGGAAGCGCACGCTCGGTGCCTCGGCACCGGCTTCGTCCAGCAGCTTCTTTGCTCCGTCGATGTCGACCTCGTCGTATTCCGAGATTCCGGACTCGGCGACGATATCGTCGTACAGCGGCGAGTCAGGAGCCTGGTTGAACGAATCCCGAACCTCGGCCTCCTTGTTGAGAGGTTTGATGAGCCGGTCGATGATCTCCTGGCGTGGCAGTGTTTTGAGGAATGCCTGACGGACCTTGAGCGCAGCGTCTTCGTCCCCGCCATAGCTGGCCGGGTCGAAGGGGCCGTTGTTGTCGAATGTGAGGTCGACGTGTTCGAACGTAGCGTCCTCGCCCGGCAGGATCGACACATCCTGGAGCTTCTCCGCAGCTGAAAGGACATCGGCCGTCGACTGCGGCTGGGTCAGGTCGACCTCGCCGTTCTCGATCGCCTGGACCATGGCCATCGGGTCGCCGTTGTAGCGGATCGTCACAGTGTCGATCTTGGGTTCAACCGGTCCGGTGTAGTCCTCGTCACGAGACAGTGTCAGGTACTGCCCCTCTTCGAAGTCGGTGATCTCATAGGGCCCGTTGTGGACGAGAAGGTCTTTGTTCTCCGGCATCGAGGTGAAGTCGAATCCGGTGTTCCAGAAGTTGGAGATCTTCGACAGAGCAGTCTTGTCGTTGGATTCGATCGCGTCGAGGATCGCTTCCTTGCCCTCCTGCGGGTCTGTGGTGCCAAGCGCATTCTTGGCCACGATATGTGCAGGCACTCCCGAGCCGTAGGCTCCGAGCCCGAATTCGGTCTCCCAGTCGGCGAAGGGCTTCGAGTACGTGAACGTCAGGGATTTGCCGTCCTCGCTGATCTCGGGGAAGTCGTCGATCAGTGGAGCGCCCACCGCCGAGGAGTCGAAGAAGACCGTGCCGTCGGGGTTGTCCTGCAGGGTGCCGTCGTCGTCTCGGTTGTCATCGACGGTGTTGAAGTGCTGGGACCGTGCCGCCCAGGTCAGAGCGAGGTCTGCGGCGTCGACCGGAGTTCCGTCAGACCAGTTCGCGTCTTCGCCGAACGTGTACTTGACCTTCAGCGGGTCCTCGGAGACCTTCTCCACTTCGCCGAGGGCACCATCGTGCAGTTCGAGTTCGTCATCGTAGTACTTGAAATTGTCATTGCTCATATAGGCGACGATGGTGTTGGCCACGGCGTTGCCGTCCATCGTCATGTCGTTCATCGACCGGAAGGCTTCGTTCCATCCGATATTGAGCACAGATCCGTCGCTGCCTGATTTGTCATCAGTGCCTCCCGGAGGAGTGCATCCGGTGACGACGATCGCCGTCGCAGCGGCGAGACTTCCAGCGATGAAATGCTTCTTCACATTGTCCTCTGTTTCCTAGTGATCTTCTGTGGGTGGAGCAGATCTGCTGTGCCGCAGTCTCTGCGGCTGTCCTCACACGGCGTTCGCGCTCTGGAGCTGTCTCACTCCAGCCGGAGCACTGACGCGCAGAAGGAGCGCGAATGCCTGGTCGACGAGGATGGCGAGTACGGCTACCCAGATGGCACCGGCGACGACTCCCTCCATCCCGTAGGCGACCTGATTGAGGATGACATCGCCCAGACCGCCGCTGCCGGCGATCGTGGCGATGGTCGCCGAGCTCACCGTCAACACTGCGGATGTGCGGATGCCCGCGATGATCATCGGCAGCCCCAGGGGCAGTTCGACCTTGAGCAGCACCTGACCGGGTGACATGCCCATGCCGCGAGCGGCGCGAGTGAGGTCACGGTCGATCGAGTCGACGGCCTGGAAGGCGTAGCTGAGGATCGGCGGAAAGGCGAGCAGGAACAAGGCGATCATCGCGTTGAGCATGCCGATGCCCACGAATCCGATGAGGATCGCGATGAGCGCGAGGCTCGGCAGCGCACGACCGATGTTCGTCACGCTCACAGCGAGGAACTCGCCGCGGTGGGCATGGCCGAGCCAGACGCCGATGGGCACACCGAGGACGATGGCCGCAAGCAGCGGGATGAGGCTGATGACCAGATGGTCACCGGTCTTGGTCAGCAGCAACCCGACGTTGTCGATCATGAAGGGGAAAGCCCCGAAGATGACGTCCATCAGCTCCTCGCTTTCGTCCAGGGGGTGAGCCCTCTGCCCAGCAGCACGAGCAAACCGTCGAGCGCGAATGCCAGCAGCACGGCAAGGGCTCCGGCTCCGACGAACTGCGTATTGAAAGGTGAGGACACTGCTTTGATGATCGGCGAGCCCAGACCGTCGTCGACGACGAAGGCAGCAATCGTGGCGATGCTCACCGTGAGCACGGTGGCGATGCGCACCCCGGAGATGATCGACGGCAGCGCCAGAGGCAGTTCGACCTTGAACAGCAGTTGGTTGCGGTCAAGCCCCATACCGGTCGCGGCCCTGCGCACGTCGTCGGGGACTCCGGAGAGTCCGACGAGGACTGCTTGGAAGATGATGACGAGGGTGAAGCACACGAGTGCGATCTCGACTGTCAGCAGGCTCAGCCCTGTGAAGGGCACGAGCAGCTGGAACAGGGCCAGCGGCGGCAGGGTGTAGAGGAAGGTCGCGGCCATGCCGATCGGTCCGGCCAGCCACTTCTTCCGGTAGGCCAACAGTCCGGCGAAGAAAGCGATGACGAAACCGATCGATACGGCGATGGCGACCATGACGATATGGCTGAGCAGCGGGGGCCAGAAGACCGTCGACCATTGGCTGATGAACCACTCGGTGCAGAACGCTCCATTGTTGATCACACAGTCAGAGGCCTGCCCGTAGTCGGGGATGACGGGATCACCGGCGGGGGCGAAATCGCTCATGTTCTCACGCCCTCCCGGTCCTCTCCGGCAGCCGGCGGTGCGATGAGATCGTGCAGGCTCACCTCGCCGAGGCGGTTGCCGCCGCTGTGGACGATGGCCCCTTCCGCCCGAGCGGCGGAGACGACGGACAGGGCCTCGCGCAGAGTCATCGTGGCCTCGACGTCGGGCCACTGAGCTGTCTCAGCACCTGCTCGGTCGCTGCTGCCGGTGACGATCTCGCCGACGGTCGTCAGCGCCAGGCGTTTGAGTCCACGTTCGGCTCCGAGGAACTCGGCGACGAAGTCATCGGCCGGGTTCGACAGCACCTCGGCGGGTGCGCCGAACTGAGCGAGCTTGCCGCCGGGTTTGAGGATGGCGATCCGGTCGGCCATCTTGATCGCCTCGTCGATGTCATGGGTGACGAACAGCGTCGTCTTGCCTACAGCACGGTGGATGGCGAGGAACTCGTCCTGCACTGCGACTCTGGTGATCGGGTCGAGGGCACCGAAGGGTTCGTCCATGAGCATCACCGGCGGGTCGGCGGCGAGCGCCCGGGCGATCCCGACACGTTGCTGCTGCCCGCCGGAGAGTTGAGCCGGGTAGCGCGGCAGCCAGGTCTCGACTGGGCTGAGCCCGACCAGTTCGAGCAGTTCGGCCGTGCGGGCGCGGATCCGTTTCTTCTCCCAACCGAGGATGGCAGGGACTGTGGCGATGTTGTCGGCGACCGTGTAATGCGGGAAGAGACCCGACTGCTGGATCGCGTAGCCGATGGTCCGCCGCAGTTCGATGGCCGACTGGTCGGTGATCGAGTGATCGCCGATGCGGATGTCGCCGCTGGTGAGGTCGACGAGCCGGTTGACCAGCTGCAGGGCTGTGGTCTTACCTCCGCCGGAAGGTCCGACGAGGCAGACGAGTTCGCCGGCCTCGACCTCGAGGTCGAGTGCGTCGAGGGCAGGCGCGGCCGCGCCCGGGTAGGTCTTCGTGGCTCGGTCGAAGGTGATCGAGGTGCCTGTGGAGTGCTGGGTCATTTCACATCAATCCGTTCTCGTCGAGGAACATCTTCGCCACCTGTGCCGGATCGAGCCGGTTGATGGCGGAGGCCTCATTCATCGCCTGGATCGCTTCCAGGGTGAACAGTGACTGCAGTTCGTCGAGGAATTCAGAGGCATCGTCATCGAGCTCGGCGAAAGTATCGTCCCGGATGAGAGGGACGACGTTCTGAAATCCGAAGATCTTCCTATCGTCGTCGAGGACGACCAGATCGCTGCGCAGAAGCTGCGGGTCGGTTGTGAAGACGTCTGCGGCGTCGATCTCCCCTCGCTCGATAGCTTGGTAGTTGAGCCCGATGCTCAGCGTTTTGAGCTTCATGTTCTCCAGCCCGTAGGTGTCCACGATGCCTTCGTAACCTTGGCCGCCAGTGACATTGTCGGGGTAGGTCGAGTAGGTGAAGTCCCCGATCCCTTTGAGATCGGACACGGTCTTCAGATCATGCTGATCGGCGAAGTCTCGGCGAACAGCGACCGCGTTCTTGTTCTCGAACGGTGTCGCTTGGAGCATCGTCACCTGATTGTCTTCTGCCCACGTCCGTGCGAGATCGTACGTCTGCTCGGCGGAGTCCATGAGCTTCTCCTCGCCCATGAAGCTGACGACCATGACTCCGGTGTACTCGGGATAGAGGTCGATCTGGCCCGAGAGCAGAGCCATGCTGATGATGTCGCTGGAGCCGACGTTCGTCTTGAGATCCACGGTGTAGCCGAGGTTCCTCAGCCCCTGAGCGTAGAGCTCGCCCATGATCCAGCTCTCGGCGAATCCCTTCGACCCCACGGTGATCGGCCTTGTGCTCTTCTTCGCCCCCGACTGATCATTCGCCAGGCTGCTGGTGCATCCGCTCAGTGACGCGGCTGTCGCTCCGAGTGCGCCCAGACCCAGCAGCCCTCTGCCGAGTCCGGAGAGTGCCTGTCGTCTGTTGAGATGTTCTTGTTGTCCGAATATGTCCATTCCGCCTCAGTTCAGGTGGCGAGGAATGCTCGCCGAGGTGGTTCGAGTGTGGAACGGTTCTCCGTCGAGGTAGGCGACGAGTTCGTTGGTGACGAGGAAGTTCCCCTCGTCACCGCGCATCGTCGATCTAGTGCGCAGTTCGACTTCCCATCCCGAGTCGGCAGATGCGGTCGCGGCGGCCTGCGCGTGATTCGCGCCGACCTCCAGGGCCGGGCGTCGGTAGATGATCGTCCTTTCACACGTCGCCACAGGAGACAGTGCGTCGGTCTCACTGCGTGAGTAGGAGTCGCGTTCATTGGTGTAGTAGAAGAGACCGTCGCTGAGGTCGGTCTGCCAGTCCTCGGTCACGGTCGTCACCGTGGCGCTGCGATCGACGAGGTCGCAGCTGAGCTCACGTGTCATCGGTGCGCCGTCGGACTCGATGACCGACACCGGAGGGGTCGGCGCAGTGCCCAGCTGTGCGGTCACCTCGGCGGAGATGCGGGCGTCGTCGTCCTCGGAAGTGACAGTGCGGATTGGCAGTGTCAGCTCGGGGGCCGACTTCACTGTAATGAGGGTGGTCTCCGGCGAGGGCCAGAGGTTGGGCCAGAAGCTCGCAGAGATGCTCAAGCGCAGCGTATGCCCGGGAGCGAAACGGTGTGCTGTGGCCAGCAGCGGGACGTCGATGGTGACCGGAGTTCCCGGCGTGAGCGACTCGGGGTGTTCGTGGCTCGAATGATGGGTGAGGTTGAACAGTCCGAGCGTCACCAGGCGTGAGCTGCCGTCAGGGGCGACATCGCATAGTCGTGCTGCGATGACTCCGCGGTCACGGTCGGAGGTGAGCGTTGCTCGCACGGTCGGTGTGCCGACGATCTCCAGACCGTTTTCGAGAGCCCAGTCGCAGGTGTAGGACCGGGCATCGTCGGCGGCCTGGTCTCCGGCCATCCCGGCGGCTTCGCCGAACTGCAGCCAGCTTCCTCCCTGGAAGCCCAGCAGCGCAGTGGAATCGAGCGGGGCCCGGTCGGAGATGTGCGCCTCATTGGCGGGCATCACCGTATCCGTGATCTGCGGGGTCGGCCACGTCGCCTCGGCGATCCATCGTCCCGGGCGGTGCTCACGGTCGGAGTAGATGGGGGTGCTGTCGGGAACATAGGCGCGCAGCTGCGGCTGTTCGTCAACACCGTTGTCGATCCCACTCATCCACTTGTCCCACCACCGGACGGCTTCAGAGATGAAGTCGATGCCGGGGCCAGGAGCGGCCTGGTGGGGATAGTTATGGGCCCAGGGCCCGAGCAGCGCATGAACCGCCGGGGATTCGGGGTCGGTGCTCCGGCGACGATTCGCGTTGTCCATGAGGCGGAAGAGAGTGGTCCGGTATTCGTCGAGCAGTCCGCCGACGGCCAGCACCGGAACCTCGATGGCGTCCGGTGTCTCGCACACCGAAGCTTGTTTCCAGTAGTCGTCGCGCCGCTGGTGTCCGAGCCAGTCCTCGATGTTCACCGGGGCTTCGTCGATGCGTCTCTTCCAATCGTCTTTCCACCCTTCGCCCATGATCGCGGGGTCCTGCGGACGGGCGTTATAGGCCCACATCGTCGAAGCCCAGGAAAGCATCTGGTCACCGACGATGGTTCCTCCGTTGTAGTGGACGTCGTCGGCATAGCGGTCGTCGGTGGAGCAGATGGTGATGACGGCGGCGAGTTCCGGTGGCTGCAGTGCGGCTAGCTGCAGGCCGTTGAATCCGCCCCACGACTTGCCGATGACACCGACCTTGCCGTTGCACCAGTCCTGCGCCGAGATCCACTTGAGTACCTGCAGCCCGTCGTCGAGTTCTGTCGCTGAGTACTCATCGGTCATGACCCCGGTCGAGTCACCGCAGCCGCGCAGATCGACACGGACGCTGGCGTAACCGGCACGGGCGAACTCGGGGTGGATCGTGTCATCGCGACCGGCGGTCATGTCGTTCTTGCGGTAGGGAATGTACTCAAGAACAGCGGGAACAGCTTCGTCACCGAGATCTTCCGGCAACCAGACTCGAGCCGCGAGTTCGACCCCATCACTCAGCGCGATGCGTGTGTGTTTGATGATTCGAACCGGTCGAGGATCTTCGCGGTAACGGTCGGCCGGGACGAGCGATCCAGTTTGAGTGTCGTCGGGAAGTGCAGAGTTCTCAGTATTCGATGACATAGCATGCCAGTCTAGGGGCGCTCCTGCATCGCCGTTCAGCTCATTCAGAGTCTGAGATTCTGCTGTACGGACCGGAAGGAGGAAAGCATGGGCACCAGGTGAGGAGCACCCCTTCGATCAGTTCATCATTACGCGACACCAGCCTCCCCAGCACCTATGGATCCAGAGAGCCCCGCCCCGCCTCTACCCGGCAAGTCGCGTCAGAAATCACCGCGCTGCAGGTGGGGAGGGGACATCAGCACACTCACCCTCGATGGCATCCCAGGCAGTCCAGGCGTGAGACGAACTCGGAAACGCCGCCCGCGCGCTCGACTCGGCGCCGTCATCGAAACCCTCGGGCACGCATCTGGCATTGCGAATATCGGCCTCTCGACAAACCTCGGTACGGTCAAACACATCGGTACGGTAGACCACAGTTGGAGCATTGTCAGCGGCTCTTTCCTCGCCACCGGGCGAAGGCGAAGCAGGTCCAGTGCATGTAAAGTTCGATGACATATGCGCCACGACACCGCCATTAGTCGACTGCTTTTCGAGATACGGGCTCTCGACAGTGTGCTGAATCAGATCGAAAGTAGCCTCGGAGACTGACCGACGCCGGGCCTTGCGTCTTGCGGACTACTGATCGTCGAGGGGAGCACGTTGCAAAGTGCGCCCCTCGACGATCAGTAGTCCTGCTGGGGGCCTAGCGGGCCAGGTGACATCAACCGCCTCATGCCTCACTCCGAAGCGATTGCCTTGGTCTTCGAGAGCCGTCTGAAGACCGCCGGCGCAACAAGAGCCGCGACCGCCAACAGAAGGATCACCGCGGACACCGGTCGTGTGAGAAAAATCGTCCAATCACCTTGGCTGAATGACATCGCCCTCCGGAACTGCTCCTCCAACAAGGGTCCCAGAAGCGCGCCGATGATGATCGGTGCGATCGGATACCCGGACCGACGCAGGAAGAAGCCGACGAGTCCCGCACCGTAGGCCAGGCAGACATCGACAATGCTGTTCGATGAGGACCACACACCCAAGGTGGAAAAGACGAGGATTCCGGCAACCATGAGCGGCTCCGGGATGGAGAGCAGCTTGACCCAGATCTTCACCATCGGAAGATTGAGCACGAGCAGCATCACATTGCCGATGAGCATACTCGCTAGCAGAGTCCACACCAGCGGGGACTCAGACTCGAAGAGCAGTGGCCCGGGCTGTATGTTGTACATCTGAAAGGCGAGCAAAAGCATCCCCGCCGTCGCCGAGGTGGGAATCCCCAGGGTGAGCAGCGGAATGAGGGTTCCTGAGAAGGCCGCGTTGTTCGCTGCTTCGGGTCCGGCCACACCCTCGATGGCTCCCTTGCCCCATTCGGACTTCCGTCGGGAGAGCCGCCGTTCGATCGTGTAGCTGAGGAACGTGGGGATCTCGGCGCCGCCGGCTGGAAGCGCACCGATGGGGAAACCGAGCCCAGCCCCGCGCAGCCACGGCTTCCACGAACGCTTCCACTCCTGCTTGTTCATCCACACCGGGCCGTCGAGGCCGATGATCGGCGTACTTCCTTCGGGCCCCCGGGATGCCAGAGAGAACGCCTCACTGATGGCGAAGAGCCCGACGGCCAGCGAGACGAGCGAGACACCGTCGTTCAGGGTCGCCACTCCGAATGCATAGCGCATCTGCCCGGTGAGAGAGTCAATACCGACCAGTCCGATGCCCAGCCCGATCGCCAGACTCGCCAGCCCCTTGACCACTGAGTCTCCGACAAGCGAGGTCACCGTAACGAAGGCGAAGACCATGATCGCGAAGTACTCTGCCGGTTGCAACGCCTTGCCGACTTCGGACATCAGCGGCGAAAGGAAGACCACGCCGATCATTGCCAGGGTGCCGGCGACGAAGGACCCGATCGCGGCGGTGGCCAACGCCGCGCCGCCCCTGCCTCGGCGAGCCATCGGGTAGCCCTCGAGTGTCGTCGGCACGGACGAGGTCTCTCCCGGGATATTCATGAGGATCGCGGTGGTCGACCCACCGTACATGCTCCCGTAGTAGATGCCGGCGAAGAGGACCAGCGCGCTGACCGGCTCGAAGACGAGGGTGAGAGGCAGCAGCAGGGCAAGGGTCGTCGCCGGACCGAGCCCTGGCAACACGCCCACCAAAGTGCCGATTGTGACACCGACGAGAGCGAAGAGCAGATTCTGCAGGGCGAACGCCGTCGAGAAGCCCTCGAAGAGGTGCATCAGTGAATCCATCACTCAACTCACCCCGCAATCCTGAAGTATCCGTCGGGCAGGCCAACACCGAGGACGCGGTCGAATAGGAAGTAGACCGCGAGCGCCAGCACGTAGCCGATGAGGAGGTTGCGCACGAATCGCTTACCTCCGAAGATCTTCGTCGAAAGGGTGAAGACGAGCCCGGTCAACTGCCAGAACCCGACCGGAACGAGCAGAACCGCATAGCCGATGAGCAGGCCCGCGAGCAGGGCGACCCTGCGCCAGCCGATCGGTTCCCGTGCTCCACCCGGCTCATCGCTGCCGGCGATTGGCTGCCCTGCAGGCCCCTCGTGTTCGCCGCGGCTTCCCTCACCGGGGCCATCATCGCGAGTGCCCCCGCGAATGCGACCCACAAGCAGCTGAGCACGTGTCACAGTGAGGACTGCTCCGCAGACGAGTCCGAGAACACCCACGATCATCGGGAACACTCCCGGTCCGACCACCTGGTACCCGGCCCCACCGTCGAAGCCCAGCGCCCCCACCACCATGACAAGACCGAAGGCGAAAACCGCTACCGCGATGATGAGTTCTTCGACCGCAGCCCCCGCACCTGCGCGGGGGTGCTTCGCCGAGGCAGTCGTGCCCCCAGACGAATCAGCACTCATTCCTTGAGCTCCAGCTCGTCGAGGATCTCTTCGACCTTGGCCTTGTCTTCCGCGATGGTCGTGGCGAACTCCTCACGACTGGACAGCGCATCTTCCCAGGCGTTCTTCTCCAGTGCTTCAGTCCAGCAGCTCGTCCCGTGCAGCTTCTCGACCATCGCCGTCACAGCATCCGCATCCTCGCTCGAGACCTCCGGCGGAGCAAGGATGCCACCGGTCGAGGCTGAATCGATGTCGCCGAGGTCGAGCTCCTCGAGCGTCGGTGCGTCGAGACCCTTCTTGCGTTCAGTCCCGGTCACGGCAAGCGGCCGGATGTCGCCGGCGTCGATCTGCGAAGCCAGTTCAGTGTAGGTCGACACGGCGACCTTGGCGCTGCCGCTGAGCAGGAGGCTGACGACTTCACCGCCTCCTCCGGTGGCGACGTAGTTGAGGTCAGAGATGTCCACCCCATCGTGCTTGGCCAGCAGTGCCGCCATAAGGTGATCGGGTCCGCCGAGCGATCCGCCCGCCCAGGACAGCGCCTTGGGATCGTCTTTGAAGGCCTTGCGCAGATCGGCCATTGACTTCAACGGAGAGTCAGCGGGAACAACCACTGCGGTGCGTGCGACGGTGAGACCGGCGATCGGAGTGAGTTCGGAGAGGTCATAGTGGGAATCGTTGCGGACGATGCCCCCGAGCATTGTCACCGTGTCCATGACCATGAGGTTGTAGGGGTCGGCTGTGTGGTCAACGAACTCGGAGAGGCCGATGGTGCCGCCGGCGCCCGGGACATTGGTCACGGAGACGGATTGGTCGGTGACGTCGCATTCGCCCAACCCAGCTTGGATGGCGCGGGCCCGCGTGTCCCATCCCCCTCCTGTGGACCCGGGGGCCAGGATGTTGATCTTCTTCGTCGGGTACTCGACCGCACCCGCCGAGGTGTTCGTCCCCGAGCCGTCACCGACTTCGCAACCGGTGAGCAGAAGTGCGGAGCCGATTGCACAGGCGCCGAGGAATTTCGCGGTCAGTTTTGTCTGTTTCATTGAGAATCGTCCTTGTTGAGAATTGTTGAGAAGAAGTCCTTGACACGTCCGAGAACCTTCATCGGCTCATGGGCCACATCCGGGACGAGGTCGAAGCGCACGGAGATTCCGTGTTCCTCGAAGTTGCGGCGAAGTGTGTGGAGACGTTCTACGCGGGTGGCGCCGGCTTTCTCGGCACCGTCCATCCAGTTGCTCTCTCCGGGGTTGTTGATCTCCCAGGTCTCCACGTCGCGGTCCCCGACAACCATCTGGACAGGCACCGAGGGAAGCAGCTCCGGCTTCGGCCTCATACCAAGGGCATCGTCCATGCCCTTCCACCCCAGCCACCAGTCCTGTGTCTCGTCGATGAGCGTCAGACGTCCAGGGGCCCCGATGGAAACTGCTCGCAGCCGGTCGGGATGGAGATAGAAGAAGCGGTGGGAGAACTGTCCGCCCCCGGAAAAGCCGTGGAGCAGGAAACGCTCGGATTCGATCTCCAACTTCTCGGCCACTTCGTCGACCATCGAGAGCAGGATCAGGTCGAATCGGATGTCGTGGTATTTGATGAACTTGAAGTTGTGGAGATCCTCCGGGTCCTCAATCGCGGCTGGGAAGAGCGGAGCGAGCACGACCGCATTGTGGGCTTCGGCGAAATCAGCGAAGTTGTCCCGGTATTGCGGTCCCCGGCGTCCGGTCCCGTGCTGGAGGACGACGAGCGGCAACGGAGCGGTGCGAGCAGCATAGCCGGAGGGAACGTACATGCAGTACGAGAACCGCTGGTCAGCGCGGCAAGCGAACTGGGTCGACTCCCCACTGTAGTAGTACCCCGTCGAATCTCTGGGGTTCGGCTCTTGGGCGGCAATGGTCAAGGTCTGTCTCCTTCTAGATGCTCATCTCGCAACGCCTCGAGCACGTTCTGGTCCGAGGTCGTCTCAGCGAGTTCTCATCAGTGTCGAGGAGTGAGAGCTGGGGGCACAATATGATTAACACTATTGAGTTAATCAGGACCGAAAGGGCGGAACCCGATGCCCGTCACGCTCGTGATCGATGACCGTTTCGACGGAAAAGTGGAGACCCGACTCTCACCCCTGACGGAGCTCGGATGCGCACTGCATGCCTCGCTTCATCCGGATCACCACCCGTTGTCGAGGCAGTGGGTCGACGAATTCGCCGAAGCGGAGGGCGGTCGGCTACGCGCGAGTCTCGATGCCTGGAAGCCCATCCTCGGCGCCTTCAAGGCGCGGTTCTTCACTCCACTGTCCGTCGAGTCTGCCTCGGACATCCACGCCGAGATCGAATCCATCCGCACTCTCGAAACCGAGGAGTTTCGCGCCCTCACGACGCAGGCGATGGTCGGGCAGAATGCGTTCCAAATGAGCGGCCCGAACCGCAACGTCAGCTGGGAAACGGAACGGTTCGTCCAGCGGATGAGTCGTTACAGCCAGGAGCACGTCACATTGGCGCGACGCCTCGGCGCAGAGCCAAACGCGGTCCAGCAACAGTTGACCTCGTTCCTGCACACCGTTGGCGCAGGTCCTTTCGCCGTAGAATGGGACCGCATCTCCGGCTCACTCGAACGTTTCAGGACACTGCTTCTGCGGACCGTGCGCCGTGATCCGTGGGAGGTGTTCGAACGACTTCCGGTCACGCAGGTCGACCGCGACGAATCCGAGGTGGTCTTCACGAAGCTCTACAGTGCCAGAGCGCTGCTGTCGAACTCCCACGTCGTCTTTGTGCCGAGTATGCATTCGGCCCCACACATCCCGATCAAACATTATCCGGGGTATCCGATCGTCATCAGCGTTCCGGTGCGTGATCGCAATGCGGAGTTCGACGACGATTTGGCCTCAGTCACAGCCCGCCTAGCTGCGCTGAACAATCCGGGACGTCTGCGGCTGTGCCGCGACCTGCTGCGCGCACCCGCTTCGACGACGGAGCTCGCCCAGCGCGAGTTCAAATCGGCACCGCAGATCTCCCGCGACCTGCGCCGGCTCCGGGAGGTGGGTCTCATCACCGCGCATCGTCACGGTGCCGAGGTACGCTACCACCTTGATTTGAATACCCTGCGCCGTCTGGGCACCGATGTCATCAGCATGCTTCGAGTCTGAGTGGGCAGACTCAGTTTCGTCCCGTGCTCTGCAGCCAGGCGGCTCTGGAGACATTCATGAGGAAGTCCTCTGCGATGGCGATTCCGGGCACCGCACCCTGCCAGAGCGGAATCTCCGAGACACTGGCGCTGACGATCACTCGGGGGCTGCCGTTGTCGAAGAATATTGCGGCGTCGTTGCGGACCGTAGCTGAGTTTCCGTTGCCTCCGCGGGCAACATGGGCGACCTTGGTTCTGAACGGACCGTAGCCCGGCAGACCACGACCCAACCCACCCGCCTTGAGAACCGAGCCGAGCACGGTCAGACTGCGTTGCGCCCGGCCGCTGTGCTCACCGGAGCCGGCGCCGGCCTGTTCCACGAGTTGGCGCAGGAGATCGACCTGTTCGTTCGTCGTCGTCGACCCGATCGCCACACCCGACCTCCCGGCGGCCGAGAGCTGGGGCCGGCCGCCGAGACCACCCGCACCCTGCAGCCGCAGAAAGCGATCGACGATGGCCGCGGATGAGGCACCTTGGGCACCGACGGCCTCTGCTACCGCCGCGAAGGCGGCGGGGTCCCCGGTGATGACGGTCTGAGAGAGGAAATCACCGAGAGTCAGTTCGAGTCCGTCGGACATGCATCCGATGACGCCTCTGTTCCCATCGGACCGGTATCGCTGTTCGAGGGTGCAGGCCGCCGACAGATCGATCTCACCGCGCGAATGCGCATCGCTCAGCGCCAGATACCAGACGAGAGAGTCGAGGTCGCCGACGGGCACCGGATCGCCTCCACGCACCTGCTCCCTGTTGCCGGTGGACAGATCGAGCACCGTCCAGGCCGTGTGCGCATCGACAGTCGCTGCGTACCCTGCAATCGTCTCTTCAAACCGATTAGCGGTGATGGTCATGCGGTCACTGGCCTTCCATACTCGAGAATGTCTGCGGGAATGTCGGAATCGTTGACGATCAGCTCCCACGCGCCCCGACCAAATGCGGAGATGAGGTCGATCGCCAGTTCATTTCCGGGACGGCCGTCCCGCAGACGAGTCTGGACCCAATCGGTGTAGACCGCGATCGCACACGCCGGTTGCCCGTCACGGCCATAGATCACCCCGATCTCCGACCGACCGCGAACCCCGCGTCCGCCCTTCTGCGCCACTCGCACGTCGTCGGGGAGGAAACGGGCGAATTCGAACGAGTCCCAGCCTTGAGTCATGAGTTCCAGTGCGTAGCGGCACAATTCCTGGCTCACCGCGAGCCGCGGGGACCCCTCGGCACAGAGGCTGCCATCGGCGATCGCCCGCAGCATGAGAATCTGGTCAGCAGGTGTCGTCGTCGTCATCGGCGCGTCAGTGTGGTACCAGGGGATCCGGCTGGTGTCCGGGAAGACGTGCCGGTGGATCGTGTGATGCAGCCCGGAGTTCTGGCAGAAGTCGTTGACGACTCGCAGCTGTTCGCGTTCATCCGCGCCCAAAGAGTCGAAGACCAGCCGAGTGCAGATGTTGTCGCTGGAGACGATCATCTGTGCCAATGCGTCCCGCAGCGGGAAGGAGAACCCGGGTGTCATGTATCGAAACGTGCCCGACTGCACTCCCTCGGCCAGGTCAGGGGTATATTCGACCTGCTGGTCGAGATCGATTCGCCCCGCGGTGACCTCGTGCAGGAGGCACATCATCACCGAGACCTTGCGCGTGCTCGCGGTCCACTGAGATTCGTCGACGCGCTCGCCGTAGAATCGACCGCTGCGGAGGTCGTGGAGCGCCCACCGGGTCGTGAAGGGCTGGTCCCCCATCAGTGTCGACAGCTGTTCCTGGATTCGGGTCATGGTTCCTTCCTCGGTGACGCTCATGCGTCGGTGAATCTGTATGAATGAGGCAGCGCGGGAACGGCTGCCAGAAGCGAACGCGTGTAATCGGACTGCGGATCGGTGAAGATCTCGTCCGCAGGACCCTGTTCGACGATGAGCCCCTTGCGCATCACTGCGATGTCGTCGGAGATGTACCGGGCGACACCCATGTCGTGAGTGATGAAGATCAGGCTCAGACCCCGATCGGACTTGAGGTCATTGAGCAGATTGAGCACCTGCGCCTGGCTGGAGACATCGAGACCGGACACTGCCTCATCGCAGATGAGAACACGTGGTTGTGAGATGAGGGCGAGCGCAATGACGATCCGCTGCTGTTGCCCTCCGGAGAGTTGATGTGGGAATCGCTCAAGATGCGCGTGCGGAAGGCCGACCTCATCGAGAGCGTTCCTGATGATCTCGTTGCGGTGCCCATACTCCCTCCGGCGGTGGATCTTCACTCGCTCCGTGAGCAGGTGCCCGATGCGAAGCTTCGGGTTGAGCGCCGAGGACGGGTCTTGGAAGACCATCTGCATCTCCCGCGCCACCGCACGGCGGCGGGCCCCGCGCAGAGCTCTCAGGTCGGTGCCGTCGTAGGAGATTGTTCCGCTCGAGGCCTCTTCCAGACCGAGAATGGCTCGCGCCGTCGTCGATTTCCCGCTGCCAGATTCTCCGACGATCCCGAATGTTCGACCGGCCGCGACGTCGAAGCTGACATCGATGACGGCCCTGATCGGTGAGGTTCCGAGCAGCCGTGCGATCATTCCCGGGCTGAAGTCCACACAGACATCGCGTACGGACAGCAGCGCAGTCGAGGTACTGGTTCGAATGGTCATAGTTTCGCTGCCCCTTCGGTTCCGGGTGCGGCCGGAACCGCACGGGCGAAGTGTGTGTCGCTAATCCGTTCGAAGCGGACGGAACCGTCCTCCCAGCTGACGGTCTGGCCATCATCGCGCCCGCGTTCGATCGTCGCCATTGGGCGGCTCTTGTCCGTCTCCAGGCTCGGCACCGCCGAGAGGAGTCCGCGCGTGTACGGATGCGTGGGTTGATCGAAGATGTCGGTGACGGTGCCGTGTTCGACGACGATTCCGAAATACATCACCGCTACCCGGTCGCACAGCTGCCAGACGACGGCCAGGTCGTGGGTCACGAAGATGAGGGCCATTCCGAGATCGATGCAGAGCTGCCGGAGCAACGCGAGGATCTGTTTCTGCGTCGTCACGTCGAGGGCAGTGGTCGGCTCGTCCGCGACGAGCACCTTAGGTTTCTGCGCGAGGGCAATCGCGATGACCACTCTTTGCCGTTGCCCACCCGAGAGCTGATGCGGATACTGCTGCAGGCGGCGTTCCGGTTCGTCGAGCCCGACCTGTTCGAGCAGCGACGTGGATTCCTCGTGGATTGCCCGCTGATCGGTGATTCCGCCGAGTCGGACCGCGTTTTTCAGCTGGGTCCCGACGGTGAAGACGGGGTTGAGCGACCGCAGCGGATCCTGGAAGATCATCGCGATCTCAGATCCGCGCAGCGACGGCAGTGCCTCATCGCTGAGTTCGAGCACCTCGGTGCCGTCGATGTGGATGCTACCCCGATACGTCGTGGCGGCCTCATCGTTGAGTCGCAGGAGCGACCGTCCCAGCGTACTCTTGCCGCAGCCCGATTCTCCGACGAGGCCGAGGATCTCACCGGGGGCGACATCGAGAGTGATGCCCCGCAGCGCGGCGAAGGAGCCCTCATCGGTGTCGTATTCGACGCTGAGGTTGTCGATGCGCAGGATCGGTGCGCGCGTGTCGTGTTCACTCATCGAAGTTTCCTTGCATTCTTGGGGTCGAGCATGTCGCGCAGACCATCCCCGGCGAGATTGAGGCCGATCACCGCTGTGACCAGGCCGAGGGCGGGGAAGACCGCGACCCACCAGGCCGAGAACAGGAGTGTCTTGCCATCGGAGAGCATGTTTCCCCAGCTCGCATCGGGTGGTGGCACGCCGGCTCCGAGGAAGCTCAACGTCGCCTCGGCGATGACGGCGTCGGCGAAGACAAAGGTCGCCTGCACCACGACGGTGGTGAGAATGTTGGGCACGATGTGCAGGCACACGAGACGGAAGAAGTTGGGACGCTGCAGCCTGATCGCTTCGATGTAGGTCTCCTCCTTCACGGAGATCACCCGCGACCGGACCAACCGGGCCATGGTCGGAGTCGAGACGACCGCCATGGCGATGATCACGTTGCCGACCTCCGGGCCCAGGGACGCCATGAGTCCGATTCCGAGCAGCACCCCGGGGATCGCAAGGAGTCCGTCGGCGATGCGCATGAGGACCTGATCGAGCCATCGCACATAGCCGGCGAGGATCCCGATGATGAGCCCGAGTACGGTGGCAGCCGCCGCCGAGGAGAACCCGACGAGCAGCGAGATCCGCCCGCCATGGAAGAAACGCGCCAGCACGTCCCTGCCGTACTGGTCGGTTCCGAGTAGATGCTCCGGCGACATCCCCTCGAGTCTGCGGTTCGCGTCAACCGCGTTCGGATCCGTCGACGACAGCCACGGAAACACGAAGCAGGCGAGAGCGAGGACGATGACGATGACGCAACCGAGCGCGAGACTCGGGTTCTTCCTCGCCCAGGTCAGCGGCCTGGGGCGGCTCTTGCTGACGGGTGTGGTGATGCTCGATACAGCCATGATGTGCACTCAGACCTTTCCCGCTGTGAGGCGAACCCGCGGATCCAGGATTCCGTAGAGAAGGTCGATGAGCAGGTTGAGCCCCACGTACAAGACGGCGCCGAGGAGAACGACTCCCTGGATCACCGGATAGTCCCGCCGGTCGATGGAATCGACGACGAGCTGCCCGATGCCCGGAATGTTAAAGACCGTTTCAGTCACGACGGCACCGGTGATGAGGCTGCCGAACGTCGTTCCGAGCACCGTGATGATTGGCAGTGAGGCATTGCGCAGCACCTCTCGGTAGACGATGCGGGTCTCGCCCATGCCGATCGACCGCGCCAGTTGCACAAAGTTCTCCGAAAGCACATCCATCATGGACCCGCGAGTCATTCTCGCCACCAGAGCGGAGAGGATGACGGCCAAGGCGATGGCGGGGAGTACCAGATGGCTGAGATACTCGCCAAGGCCATCGGAGATTTCGACCCATCCTGCCGTGGGCAGCACCTGGAGGATCACGCCGAAGACGAGCACGAGGAAGATCGCGAGGACGAAGCTGGGGATCCCCATTCCCACGAGCGCGACCACCATGACCGAACGATCCATGAACCCACCAGGCCGCCTGGCCGCCGCGATTCCGAGGGGAACGGCCACGACGACGATGATGAGTTCGGCTGCAATCGCCAGGGAAGCCGTGGGACCGATGCGTTCAGCAAGCACCTCGGTCACCGGCTGCTGCATGAAGATCGACGTACCCAGATCTCCCTGGACCGCGTGGATGAGCCAGTCCCAGTATTGGAGGAGGATCGGCTGGTTGAGCCCCATGTCCTCACGCAGAGCCGCAACCTGATCCACCGGTGCTTCCGCCCCGAGGATCACGCGCGCCGGATCACCCGGAGTGAGGTGGACGAGCATGAAGACGACGACCGAAACCACAAGCAGCACCGGGATCGTTGCCACGACACGGCGAACGACGAATATCAGCATCAGAGACCTTTCTGCCCGAGTCCTGGGATCATCGTGCTGTCGCCGACCAGAGGATCAGGCTGCCGCCGAACGCCTGCACTCCCTCGATGCCGTCCCTGACGGCGTAGAGGTCAGCAGCGCTGCCGAGGTTGACCACCGGAATGTAGGAGGTGAACCACTCCTGCATCTGTTCGGCGTAGACTTTCTGCTGGTCGTCGACCGTCTCCGCCGACTGGTAGTCGTCGACGATTGGATCCAATTCCTTCTGTTCTGTCCAGCCCGGATTGTCCTCGGGAATGTAGAACTGCTGCAACGGTTCGATCTTCGCGATGTTGTTGATGACGATGAGCTCCCAGGCGTCCGGTTCGGTCCGTTTGGAGTTCAGTGTGGCGTAGTCGAAGTTCTCCAGTTCGGCGTCGATGCCCAGACCTTTGAGCTGCTGCTGCAGCACCGTTGACGCCTGGTAGGCACGGCCGGCGTCACGGGAGGTGATGATCCGAACCTTCTCGCCGTCGTATCCGGCTTCACCGAGAAGTTCTTCGGCCTTCGCGGTATCGGCGGGTCCAGGCTGCTCACCCTCAGCGCAGGGCCATTGGTTCGACAGTGCCGAGGGCATCATGCAGCCGTTGGCAGATTCATAGAATTTCGCATCGGAGTACGCGGATTTGAGGATGGCCTCCCGGTCGAGCCCGACGGCCACCGCCTCCCTGGCTTTGACGTCGGCGAAGAGGCCCTCCTTCTTGTTGAAGTAGAGGTTGGGCATCGAGACCTTGTCGGTGAGGTCGAGCGAAAGGTTAGAATCGGCCTCCAGCTGGTCAAAATTGTCATAGGGCAGGACCTCGGCCACATCGTATTTGCCGGACTGCAGCCCTGCGACCTCGGTGGAGGGGTCCGGTGTGAACTCGTAGGTGAGCTTCTCGAAGTTGGCAGTCCGGTCCCCGGCCAATCCGCTGGGTTCACCCTCGGCCGGGGTGTAGTCGTCGAAGCGGCTCAGCTGCAGGTTCTGTCCCTTGTTCCATGCGGTGAATGTGAAAGGTCCGGTGCCGAGGTTCTCCGTCATCGGTGCGGACCCGGCGGCCTCCGCGTTCTCCGCGGTGGTGATGAGCGGAATACTCGACTCGCCGTAGGCGAGGACCAGCGCAGCGGCACTGTTCGGCGTCTTGAGCTTCATCGTGACTTCGTTATCGTCGGTCTTCTCGAACGTTGCACCCTTGAAGCTGTACTGGGCTGCCGCGGAGTGCTCCAACCAGCGGTTCATCGAGGCCACCACGTCGTCGGCGTCCATGATGCTCCCGTCGTGGAATTTCACGTCCTGTCGCAGAACGAAGGTGAGTGTTCGGTTGTCCGTCGACTGGGTGAACGACTCCGCCAACATCGGCGTCGGCTCGCCCTTGTCGTTCTGCGTCAAGAGGGTCTCGAAGACATTGCGGATGAGGTCGGTGGCGGGGACCTCCGTCGAGATCACCGGGTCGAAGTTCGATGCCTCCTGCGGGTAGGCCACGGTGAGCTCATCGAGAGAGCCTGATGTCTCGCCCGAACCCCCGCACGCAGACACCGCCATGGTCACTGCGCAGGCACCTGCCACTGCTGCCAATCGGTTCCACTTCATCCTCATCTGCTCCTCATCTCTCGTCTTCTCCGTCGATCGGGTTGCGCACGCCTCAGGACTTCATGCAGACATCGGTGGCCGACGGGAGTATGCAGGGAAACGCAGTTGCAATCAGTGGGCGAATCCCTTTCACACCGTGTCCCATGAGGCTATACGCTCGAGTCAGGGGTAGTGCTACGTTTAACAGGAAGTGCCCAATCGTTGTGAAATGGCACACACCACGACATGCCCTCGCGCTCGCACCGCCCCAGGGTCGCGCGTGCACGACCGACCACTGAGGAGACGCACTGTGACCATCGTGTTCAAGCTTCAGAGCTTTTCGAGCTCGCAACTGCACGTCGTCGTCTCTCCGCTGGCGGAAATGATGGCGGTTCTCCATTCCATGGCGGAACCGGACCATCATCTCGAGGCACGCTCCATGCTCAATGAGATCTCGGAATCGGTCGATGATGCCTACCTACGGGAGTTCAACTTCCTGTCCCCGCTGTGGGCACGATTTCGGTGCCGCCTGTTCTTTCCCTTCGCACCGAAGTCGCAGGGGCTGACGGCAGAGCTCGAGGCCATTGCGGCCCTGCCCGATCATGCATTCATCGAACTGTGCGCCGAAGGGGTTCAAGGCATGCGCGGCCCGATTCCGGCTGTCGACACACTCCTGGCCGACACGCCTGAACGCGCGGGCTTCCTCGACTACTGCCTCTCGCGGTCGAACGCCAGACATGATCTGGCCATTGCCCTGCTGGAGGGCCCGGCGAAGCTCAGAGCGCGTCTGCTTCGATTCCTCGTGGAGACGAATACCCGGTTCTTCGCACGTGAGTGGATGCGTGTGCGCGAGGAGATCAGCACCGCCGCCGCTTTCCACCACCACCAGATTCGGACGCTCTCCAACGGTGAATCCCTCTCCAGCCTCCACCACAGCGCCCACCATGAACCCGCCTTCGACGAGATCCGCATCGACAAACTACAGAACTATTCCGTTGCCCTGAAGAATCGTGAGGTCATCGCCGTTCCTTCCGTGCGGATCGGCTCCCACCTCACGGTCAAATGGGAGAGCGCGCAGCCCGTCATCATTCATTTCCCTGTGAGGACTTCGACGACTGAGCCCATGGGCATCGAGAGGATGAGACAACGCCTGGCAGCGCTCAACTCGGATTTCCGAATCGAGCTCTTCCGCCACCTCGTCGGCGAACCCATCACCACGTCCGAGCTTGCTGCCCGCATGAATCAGACGGCGGCGCAGACATCTCGCGAACTCCGAGTACTCCGTGAAGCGAACCTGCTCGTCTCCGAACGACGCGGCAAGCGCATCTTCCACCGTGTCGATGTCGATAAGATCATTCAGCTCGGACCCGACCTGCTCTCGACGGTGCTGCGCTGAGGTCGGGTCAGCGGCAGCCGCCGCGGATCACCGGCTGCGGACGTAGGACGTCGTGATCGATGAGGCATCGGTGCTGTTGACGTTCGCGGAACGGGTGAGGGTGAGCCCACCGTCGGTGGCTGCGGCGAGGGTGAGGGTGTCAACGAACGGTGCCGAGAGGTAGTCGATGGTCACTGTCAGTTCGGACCGACCGGTCTGCTCGACGCGCGCCGCGATCGGCACTTCGTCGTCGACGTAGGAATGATGCAGACGAGGCCCCGACATCGGAGACGAGCCGGTGTCTGCGTCGACATGCCTCACCGTCAGCGATGAGGCCCCGTCCGTGCTCATGTACTCACCGGCGACCCCCGAGCAGAGCTCACTCGGCTCCGCGGCAATCGGCATCCGTCGGCCGGCGCAGGAGACTCGACCAGCCTGCTGCGCCCCCTCCCGCGCTAACTCGATGAGGTCGCCGACGAGTTCGCGCGCCTGGGATCGTTCGAGCGCAGCGTTGACGGCGATCACCCTTTCGGCATCCGGAACGACCACGCAGACCTGGCCGAACATACCGGATGCGTAGTAGGCCCCATCCTGCAGCCAGATCTGATATCCGTAGCCCTCATCACCGTCGCCGGCGGCGGCGCTGTATCCGCTGCCATTCCATGTCGAATGACTGGCAGCGACGTGCCAGGTTGTCGATTCCTCCACCCACGAGGCTGGAAGCAGCTGAGTGCCGTTCCACTCACCTCCGCGCAGGTGGAGGACTCCCCATTTGAGCAGATCGACAGTGCGCAGACTCAGGCCGTTGCCGCCGCTGTTGAATCCCTCCGGATCGGTCGACCAGGTGTGGCCGATGAAGCCGAGCGGGTTGAAGAGCCGCGGACGCAGATACTCATCGAGACGCTCCCCCACCGCCTGCTGCACGCACACGGCGAGCATGTGCGAGGTCCCACTCGAATAGATGAAATCGGTCCCCGGCTCGGTGACCATCTCCTCGCCCAGGTACGGATCTCTAAATCCAAAGGTATCCAAATCGGATGCAGACTGAAACATTCTGAGCTCGCACCACAGACTGGCAACATTCGGTCCTGTCTCGCTCACGTCGCGCGACGGACAGTATCTGCCTCACGTCTGTCGAGCTCGGCCAAGGACTTCCGATCGATCTTGCCCACTGGAGTGACAGGTAGCTGATCGAGAATCTGGATCTGTTCAGGGACGAACGGACGGCTCAAAGAGCGCTTCACCCAAGCTTCCAACTCTAAGGTCGAGGTCCCATCCGTGGTATCTGTGACGCTTACGTACGCCACTGGCACCTCACCAAGATCATGATGCTCACGTCCGACCACGCATACATCGTTAACACTGGGATGCTTAATAAGCACTTGCTCGATCGTCGCTGGAGAAATGTTCTCGCCTCCACGCACAATTGTGTCTTTCAATCGGCCAGAGATCGTAAGGTATCCGTCAGAATCGACATGTCCGAGATCGCCGGTGTGAAGCCAGCCGTCTTCCACCGGGTTGGTACCTTCCGCACCCAGGTATCCCTTCATCAGAGTTTGCCCTCCTATGAGGATTTCTCCGTCTTCGTTTCCAGGCAGAGGATCTGTGCTTCCCGGCTTGGCAATCCTCACAGACTGTCCTGCAAGCGCAGTGCCGACCGAACCTACTTTTCGGCGGTCTGGCGGGTTCATTGTGGAAGTACATGTTGCTTCGGACATGCCGTACGAGAGCACGACCGGAACACCGAACGCAGCCTCGATCTCTTCAACTTGTTCAGGTTTGATGGGAGCCGACCCACATCGGACCATACGAAGGCTTGGATATGAGGCGTCTGGCGCAATGTGCGGAAGCATTCGGAGCAGCATCGTGGGCACACCGGTGACAATCGTAGGACCAGCCGAAGCTAGTGATTCAAGGGCGGTCTTCGGTTGGAACCTCTCTTCAAGGACGACCTTTGCACCAGCAAGCAGCGGTGCGATGATCTGATTGTTGACCCCGTTGGTATGAAAGATCGGCATTAAATGGAGCAGCACGTCATCCGACGACAGTTCAGTACGTTCAATGACTCCTGCCGCATGCGCCACCACAGCACGGTGACTGAGAACGACGCCCTTCGGGCGGCCAGTGCTGCCGGAGGTGAACAGCAGCAATGCTTCGTCATCGGTTTCGATACCCCGCACGAGCAGGTCGCAACTTGGTGCGCTAGTAAGATTGCTCGTCGACGCAACGTTGTCTGAAATTTCTAATAGCTCTTCATATCGAGCTGCCTCGCAGACGAACGCTGACAACTCTGTGACTTCACGTTGTTCTCTGAGCAGGCTCAAGGGAGTGCGGGGATCGATAACAGCTGGGCATGCACCCAGAAGGATCAACCCGACGAAGGCGGCCAATGATTCGACGGTCTTGTCGACTACAAGTCCAACCCGAGTCCCGCGCGTCACTTCGAGATCTAGCAGATTGCTCTGCGCTTTCGCGACCTGCTCCCTGAATTGAGCGTAGGTTACGATACCGGACTTCGTAACATAGGCTGTTCTATCGTTGCTCGCATGAAGGTCAAGACTGCTACTAATCCATTGAGATAAGGTGATGTCTTCTGCCGCTGATGTCATTGCACACTCACTTCGTTGTCTGCTGCAATCGCTCCCTCTGGATCGAGTGAACGCAGTGCTTCGAGTTCTCGAGATGTTGGCGGAGGGGTCGGCTCTACCCCACTAGTTGAAATAGTGAATCCAGTTCGTTCGCGAATCGCGTCGAGAGAAGATGCAGGATTGAACGACTTGAGCGTCAGTGCCCCGTCGATGAGCTCGAACACCGCAAGCGGTGTTACTAGACCATTCATGCCGCCGTCAGCCGTGACGAAGTCCAAGTCGTCGACGAGAGTACGTTTGCTGTGCTCGGTCCGCCATGTGACGCAGCGTTTTGCGGTCGGCAGCATCACAGCTGCTCCGCCGCCGCCTGGAAGTCGCACCTTTGGGTGCGTCCAGGGACCAATTGCTGAATTGTTGGTCCTCCCTCTCCCATCGACCTGAGCCGCTCCGAGGAAACTCAGGTCCATTCCGCCCCGACAGCTCAGATCATAGAAGTCCTCGTTGTCGAAAATTGATGCGGTGCCGGTGGTCAGAATGGGGTCAGAACTCGAAATGGGAACGCTCGCGGGTTCTGGGTCAACACCTCCAGCGACGTTGATATAGGTGAAGGGAAAGTCGTAGGCACGTTTAGCGAGCAAACACGCCAGCATGGGAAAGGTCGAGTTCACGCCGCTGAATGTGATTTCGTTGGGTCGGATAAACCGCGCCAAGTTGATGACCATGTATTCAAAGGCGGATGCCTCGTGGCTTATTTCCTCGGTCCGTGATGTCTCAAGCATGCTGTGCCTCCAACAGCTCCGGAGCAGCGCTAAGGTGCGCGCCGAAAGCGTCGTCGCCCGGCTCCAAATATCGTTCTACTGCTGGATAATCGACCTCATAATCTGGCCAGCAGGAGCCCGGCCATGCAGTGCCTGGAGCCACAGAGTACGCGTCGACGAGGAAATGAGGGACCAAGGTGAGGTTGGGCTCCTTTTGGAACTCGGCTGCATCGACCTTGTGCTCGGCGACGATGAAAACCTTCTTCGCCGCCCTGCTCATCACCCGGTCCCAATGAGATGTGCCGAATACTCGAGCATCGCCTTCGTCCGTGACTTCATTGACATGAAGAATGGCAAAATCCGGCCGGATAGCCGGAATCGCCCATCCGTGACGACCGGAGCCGTAGGGGTCATCGATCTTCACCCAGCGATTGAGTTCGGCGAGGTCCGAGCCATCTATACCAGCACACAGTTGAAAAGGAATTCCGAACACTGATGCCCGGAGCCCCGCCGTGAGCGTTGCGCACGAGTGCTCTTCGAGCTTGAGCGCGCCTGATTCCACTGCCTTGCGATAGTGCGGAGCCAGACCAAAGTTGCCCTCGATCGCAACGATCCCAGTTCGTGCCCGGTCGACTACGCCAGCTCTGCATAGCAGATCGATGTCGTAGCCCGGCGACTGCTTGATGATTTCTATGTTTCGTTTATCTTGTCGCACGAGTTCTCGCGCAACGCCGTTGGGAGAACGATGGAGGAAGCTTCCACCAAAGGCGATTGTCGATCCATCCGGAATGAGCTCCACTAGGCTCGCCAACGAGGCTTCCTTGCCACGTTGCTGTACTTGTTCCGTCATTTGCGACTACCTTCCACATATTCGACAACCCGCGATTGCAGCCCAGGTACAGCCACACTGCGAGCGAGTTCGGCAAAATCTACGTCAGGCTCCCCGACCACCAGTACAGAATTCAGCGAGGCAGTCCCCTCATCAGACAGCAGCCGAGTTCGTTCGAGCGCTGCATCAATAACAGACGACCATTCGTTCCGATCAGAGATGCCGGTGGCCAAGCCTGCACGAAGTGCTTCTTGAGCGGAGAGTGTTCGACCTTCAGCAAGCACCGACCGAGCGAGTCCGACTCCGATGCGGTCCCTGAGTCGTCGCGTTCCGAGAACCACGTCGAACTTCAATCCAGGAAATCGGAATGTAGTATCAGGGTCGACGATGCGTTCGTCGCAGGCTGTGAACAGATCAGCTCCCGCGCCGAATGTCGGTCCGTGAGCCAGCGCAAGTGTCGAGACCGGGGACGAAGCAACCAGCTGCAGAAGGGTTTCGACTCGTAGAAATCGGAATGCAAGGGAAGCGTCCGTTTGGTTCGATAGGTCAGTGAAGTCGAAACCAGCGCTGAAACTCCTGCCTTCACCTTCGAAGACAATGAGTTGAACGCTCTCACGATGAGCCTCCTGAACGGCGGCGATCAACGCTTCGACAATGTCAGAGTTGAAACTGTTGCGCTTCTCCGGACGGTTGAGTCGAATTCGAGACACGACTCCGTCGTTATCGATTCTCGCTGGTAACGAGGTCTGCTTGATCATGTGATGGGCTCCTTTGCCTCTTCGAGACGAGCGAGTTCGGCGATGATTTCATCACGGTGCTCGTCGAGCAGCGGTGGCTGTTTGATTGCACTGCTCGGCCGTCCATTGACGTGGACGGGAGACCCGAACGTTTGGGTCTCAGTGCCGTTGGGCAGTGTCAGGTTCTGCACCCACCCCATAGCGTCGACCTGTGGGTCAGCAATCGCCTCCGAATAGCGGTTGATCGGAGCACAAGGCACTCCAGCTTCGTTCAAAGCGGTAAGCACCTCAGCGGCGCGCCGTTCCGCCAAAAGCTCCTTCTCGATGATTGCTTTGAGGACAGCTTGGTGCGAAGCCCGTTTACCTGTGCTTGCGAAACGCGGATCTTCCAGTAGATCCGGACGGTCGAAAGCGATGCAGAACGCTTTGAACAGGGAATTGTTGCCGGCAGCGATCGCCACATTGCCGTCGGCGCAACGAAATATCTCGTAGGGGGCATTCCGCGGGTGTGCTCCGCCGAGCGCGACTGGATCATCGCCGCTGCCAAACAGCTGACTGGTTTGCAGAGCAGAGATTCCGAGGCTTGAACCCAGCATGGAAATGTCCAAGTGTGAGCCTACTCCGCTGGACTGCACATGCAGGAGTGCTGACGATATCGAGTACGCGGCATAGAGCCCTGTTGCGAAGTCCGCGACCGGTACCCCGCATTTGACCGGCGGCCCGCCCGGTTCTCCAGTCACACTCATGATCCCGCTCATGGCTTGAATGGTGAGATCGAACCCTGCTTCACGACTCCGCGGCCCTCGTTGCCCATACGCTGAAATCGAGCAGTACACAATTCCAGGATTGGAGACGCTCACGGAATCGTATCCAAACCCCAACCGATCCATCACACCTGGACGGTTGTTCTCTACGACCACGTCCGCGGCATCCATCAGATCGGCAGCGACGCATCGGTCTTCTTCGCCCTTCAGATCGAGAGCAATCGAGCGCTTGTTCCTGTTGAGAGAAGCAAAATTTTCACTGTAGCCGTCACTGATTGGCGGCCAGCTGCGCATCGTATCGCCGATCTTCGGCCGTTCTATCTTGATGACGTCAGCGCCCATATCCGCCAGCAACATCCCGCAGTAGGGTCCGGACGCTACCGTGCATACTTCAACCACCCGGACTCCCTTGAGAAGTTGATTACTCATTCTCGTCCTTCCCAACGAGCGATAGTCCGCTCATAGTCTTGGCAACCTAGTGCTCGAGAAATGTCACGAGCTGCGATGAGAACCTTCTCCCGATTGGAGTCGAGGTTGGCTCGAATCCGGTCAATCGGCCCAGACACTCCGACCGCAGCAGCCGGTTGATCATTATGGTCAAAGACGACTGCCCCGACTCCCCCGACCTCTTCTCGCCATTCGCCGCCGTTGACAGCAACCCGATCACCACGAACCTCCTTCAGCTCTCTGCTGAGGTCGGACTTTGTCGTCAGCGTCTTCGGCGTATACGTCGTCAGCTCGTCAGGAAAGTCATCCAGATAATCCCCGCTCTGGTAGGCCAGAAGAGCCTTTCCGGAAGCAACACAATAGGCAGGCGCTCGTCCGCCGACTCGCGAATATGCCCTGATCGGTTCCGAACTTTCGATCTTATGCAGGTACACAACATCGGCACCGTCGATCACTGCAAGATGAACGGCTTCGCGCGTAACCTCTGCCAATCGTTCCATGGCCGCTTCCGATTTGGACCGAACGTCGATCCTGCTAGTGATTAGACTCCCGAGTTCAAACAACTTCAACGTGCACTCATACCTGCCAGCCGCGTCCTGCTGAACGAAACCTGCCTCGACGAGGGCACCAAGAGTGCGATGAACGTTGCTCTTAGGCAGTTCAAACTCACCAACAAGTTCACTGATCGATCGGCTCTTCTCACTTCGAGCGAGCACTTCCAGCATTTTCAGTCCTTTGAGCAGTGTCGTATTCATGCGTTCCATTATATAGGACGCCGTTCTGTTTTCCAGTCTACACATCCAGAACTCCCTGACAACCACCGATCTGGTCATTCCCGCCAGTCCGCTCCGGGGCAACTCTTGACATTTCCGGCTACCCGGAGCAACGATGGTTACACCATTTGAAACTAAGTTCTATATATCAGAACGGAATGAGACAAAGATGTCGCAACCTACTCAACGCAAGAGACTGGCCGGAGACGTCTTCCGGGCCACTGGCGGTAATTTTCTTGAGATGTATGACTTCATGGTTTACGGCTTCTATGCCGGAGCCATCGCGGCGACCATGTTCCCGTCAGGCAATGAGTATCTTTCGCTGATGTTGTCATTCGTCACCTTCGGCGTCGGCTTCATCATGAGGCCGCTCGGAGCAATCGTGCTCGGCTCCTACATCGATCACAAGGGACGCAGAAAGGGCCTCATACTGAGTCTCTCGATCATGGCGGCGGGTGTCCTCCTCATTGCGTTCACACCGACATATGGCGCAATCGGAGTGACTGCTCCGATCCTCATTCTCATCGGCCGGCTGCTACAGGGCTTTTCGGCCGGTGCCGAGTCAGGAGGTGTGTCTACCTATCTCGCCGAGATCGCACCGAAAGGGCGTCGCGGTTTCTTCGTGTCCTGGCAGTCGGCTAGCCAACAAGTATCCGTGATGGCCGCCGCGATCATCGGCGTCACCCTCTACCTCAGTCTTTCCGCTGAGCAAGTGCAGTCATGGGGTTGGCGTATTCCATTCATCTTCGGATCGTTGTTGGTGCCGTTCCTCTTCTATATCCGTCGCACATTGCAAGAGACCGAGGAATTCGCCAGCCGAGAGAAGAAGAAACAGACGCCCGGCGTCAAGGCAATTCTCGCTACCCTGGGGCAAAACTGGAAGATCGTCGGCATTGCGATCCTCCTTGTCGTGCTGACTAGCTCCATGTTCTATCTGATCACCACCTACACCCCAACTTTCGGGGAACGAGAGCTGCATCTGTCCGCCATTGACAGCTACATTGTGTCTTTCGCCGTCGGACTCTCGAATCTCATTTGGATACCCATCATGGGTGCACTCTCCGATAAGATCGGACGGGGTAAGTTGCTACTTGCATCGTCGACAGTCATCGCCATCACTGCATACCCGGTGATGATGTGGCTAGTCGCCGCACCATCCTTTGGTCGCCTGCTGACTGCGCTGCTGTGGTTCTCATTCCTCTACGGCAGCTATCAAGGTGTCATGGTCGTGACACTCACCGAGATGATGCCGGCAAAAGTTCGAGCGACTGGATTCTCAGTTGCCTACAGCCTCGCGCAGGCAATCGTCGGCGGCTTCACCCCTGCGATCGCAACGGGCATGATCCACCAGTTCGACAATACCGCCGCACCGGGAATCTGGCTGGCAGTGACTGCTGTCGTTAGTCTCATCGGCGCAATCATCGCAATTCGCACCGGAGTAGTCTCCTTGGGTCCGCGCCGAGAACCGACGGCAGAACCGGTCGAACATCAACCAAGCAACACTTGAGTTGAACACACCACGACGGCAAAGAGTGGCTGGGCAACCTTGCTCGACCACTCTTTGCCGTGCTTCTAGCCTCGAGATTTCATGATTAGGGCCGGCCGGATGGTGGACGGGTAAGAGAAAAGTGCCCCTGACCAGGGATAATGGTGTTTGCGAAGACAACCAGAACCCGTTGGAAAAGGAGCACTCTCAGAGTGAAGCCTACCCGCACCTACCCCCGCTTGCACATCGATACCGCTCCCAGCAATGCAGTGGGCCAAGCCGGAGGAATGCTGCTGACCGAAACCGTGCACACCAGCAGCCTCGGCCTCCACCTGAAGCAGGCGTTGGCGGCGTGGAAGAAACCCTTCGCCATCCATGACCCGGGAAAGATCCTCACCGACATCGCAATCACGCTGGCTCTCGGCGGTGACGCCCTGTCCGACAGCTCCGGCCTCCGCGACGAACCCGACCTCTACGGGTCAGTGGCATCGAACCCGACGATCACACGCCTCATCCGCACCCTCGCTCATGATGCCGACCACGCCTTGGCCGCGATCAACACCGCTCGAGCCGCTGCTCGTGCCCGCGTGTGGGAACTATCCGGGGCTCAGGCACCCAACCACGAGGCAGATGCGCAGACTCCGCTGATCGTCGATATCGATGCCACCCTCGTGACCGCCCACAGTGAGAAAGAAGACGCGAAGCCCACCGACAAGAAAGGGTTCGGGTTCCACCC
>NZ_VIGO01000012.1:0-86771 GCF_009299785.1 Brevibacterium sp. CFH 10365
GGAAGCGAATGCCGAGTCCGCAGCCCGGGCCGCATCGACCGCGGATTCCTCGTCCGAGGCATCGGTCGAAGCCGCTGCAGACGCCGATGGAACCGAGACCGACACCCAGGCCGACGTCGACGGGGCCTCGTCGGATCCTCAGGCTGAGGCCGATCAGGACACGACGGCCGATGCTGATGGCACCAAGTCCGATGCTGACGCAGACGGCACCAAGTCCGATGCCGATGCTGACGGCGCGAAAGCCGACGTCGACGGGGCCCAGGAAGCCGACACCGACGGAGCCAAGGCCAGTGCCACGGCCGATTCCGACGGTGCGAAATCCGAATCCGAAGCGGATGAGGACGCGGGGGCGGCCACCTCGGCGACGGCGAATGCCAGCTCAGGATCGAACGCATCATCCGATTCGAACGCGGGAGCATCGGCCAACGCCAACGCCAACGCCAACGCCAACAACGCAGAAGCATCATCCGATGCGAACGCAGGAGGCTCGAGCGATGGCGGTGACCTGCCGCGCACCGGTGCTGCTGGGGCCGTCACATTCGGCCTCGTCGGTTCGCTGCTCATCGCAGCCGGCGTCGCAGCGATCGCTATGTCACGGCGCAATCGGCAGAGCTGATGACACGGTGAGGTGATTCACCGACTCCGCCGCTGGTGAGCCGTGACCCGATCACGGCTCACCAGCGGTCTCGGGTTCATGCGGTACTCTGGCTCATACCCAGCACCAAATTTCCCCTCCCTGCGGCAATCACCCCTGCCGACCGGCCACCGCCGCCATAACAGAAGAGACCCGAATTCATGACCAATTCCCAACTCAGACGCCCCGATGACCCCACAACCGCGCCGGTGACCCCGGCCTCCGAAATCGATTCCCGATTCGGGCCGCGCGCATCCTCCCTCGAATCCTTCGCCGAGGCGGTCGAGCACAGCGACATGCTGGCCGAGTCCGATCTCGAACAGCTCTTCACCTGCAGCGGCGGCCGAACCCGCATTGCCGACATACTCCGGCGGGCACGCGTCAACGCCGGCAGCTCCGTGACCGACACAGATTCCGACCGCATCGGCGCGATGCTCCCACCCGAACTGACTCCGGTCGTCAACGGCGCCACGCGGGAGGCAGCGGCGCTCTATCTGCTGGCCCTGTTCTCGGCGGCACCGCGAGTCACCTCAGAGATCGTCCACCTGGTCCACGTCGCATTCGCCGCCGCGAAGGTGACCGCCTCGGCGGCATCGTCACCCGAAGACCTCACCTCCTTCCTCCTCGACCAAGGGCTGCTGACGATCCCGAACGGCACCGACGTCGTATTCACGGTCCCTCCCCTCATCCGCCGACTGATGCGCCGAGTCATCGCCACCGAATCGAGCACCGCTGAGAAGACCCCGCGAGAAGCGCTCGGAGCGGCCATTGCGAGCAAGTTCGGGCGGATGCGCCCGGACGACCGATCCGGACTGGTCGAGATCGTCGACCTCGTCGTCGAGACACGGCACTGGAAGGTCCTCGAACGAGCCTGGGCCCGCCGATCCGTCAACGTCTTCCTCGATGCACCCACTGCGATCAAAGCCTATCTCGGCGTCCCCGAGGATGTGCTCGCCAAGAATCCGATCCTCACCCTGGCCCGCAGCGCGGCCCGTCGCATCGACTCGACCCGGCTGAAGCTCGGCAGCGATGTCGGGCCGACGGTGCTGGCCGCCACCGACTTCGACAGCATCGTGCTGCCTGAGCTGCACGGGCTCCTGTTCGCCGAACCGGACCTCGTCCTGACCGCCGACGAGGTGGCCGTGCTGACCACGCTGGAAGCACGAACGCACAGACTGAACAAGGACTACAAACGCGCCCTGACCCTGCTCGACGCGGGGCGAGAACGGCTGCGCCGCCTCGGCGAGGCAGAACCCGGACCCACGCTCATGCTGCAGGCCGAACTCAACCTCGAACACGGGCGGAACCTGAGCGCGGCCGGGCATTTCCCCGAGGCGACGGCGATGCTGCAGCGGGTCGTCCAATTCGCTGAGATCTACGCGCCGAACTCGCCGCATCCCCTGCTCACCGGGCTCGTCGAGGCCGGCCTGGCCGGGATGGGACACGGGCGCGGATCGGACATGGACCGCAGCCTGACGCGCGCCAGGCAGAACGCCGCTCGGTTCGGGATGGACACGCTGCCTGACGAGCTCACGGCGCGGTGCGTCGAGCTGATGCGCAGCCTCGACCGTCTCGAGCTCACTGCCGCCGAACGGCTGCTCGAGGGCCTCGACTCGGCGAAGCCCACGGGGAGTCTCGGGCCGATTCCCGACATCATCCGCAGCCTTCACCTTGTCTACCAGGGGCGGGCGTCGATCGCCGCGAAGTTGCTCACCGAGAGCACACATGTGCGGTTCCTGCCGATGGTCAGCGTCTCGAGCGCACGATTCTCAGGCGTGCTCAACATCGCCAGCTTCGTGCTCATGGCTGCCGGGGAGAAGAAGGCCCTGCAGGAGCTGGGCGACCACCTCAACCCGCACAGCCCCGGCTACCCGATCGTCAAGGCCCGGCAGGCACTGGCTTTCGGGCAGCACGATCTGCTGTGGTCTGAGACCGGGCGGATGCTGACCGGGGATCAGGGGCCTCGCCTCAAGAGCTCCGCTGCGGCTCTGCGTGCCGACATCCTCCACCATGAAGGGCGTGCGGACGAGGCGCTCGAAGCGTTCATCCATGTGCTCGACTACTGCTCCCTCACGTCATCCGTGCTGGCCATCGCGCAGCTGTCGAAGCAGACCCGGGACGCGCTCGTCTCCGCGTCCGCCGACCATCCCGGCTGGACCGCCCTGGCCAGGTCTTTCGCTGACGAAGAGGTGACGCCGACCGAACTGCAGAAGCGGCTTCTCGACCTGCCCGAGTCCTCGCAGACCGTGCCGGACTTCCAGACCGACCTGACTCCGGCCGAACTGTCGCTGCTCTTCGCCATCGATTCGCCGAAGTCCGTGGCGCAGATCGCCCGCGAGTTCGGAGTCGTGCCCGGCACTCTGAAGAACCGGCTGTCCGCGCTCTATCGGAAGCTCGGCGTGCGCAACAGAACCGAGGCGGTCGCGCACGCCCACCGGCGCCGATAAGCGGGGCGATGACTGCGTGTTCACTTCCGCGGTTTGGCACCCACCCGCTGCGGAACCAGCTGTCAGGCGGCGAAGACCCCGGGAGTCGTACCCAAGGTCGACCTGAAGTGCCGGGTGAGATGCGCCTGGTCATGGAACCCTGACTCAACGGCCGCCTCGGCGGGGGAGAGGCCGGACAGCAGCAGCCTGCGGGCGCGATCGACGCGGCGACCGATGACGTACCGGTGGGGCGCGATTCCGAACGCGGACGTGAACACCCGCACCAGATGGCTGCGGTGGGCGCCGAGCTCGGTGGCCGCCTCGGCGATGGTGAAGGACTCGAACAGGCGATCATCGAGCATTTCGCGCAGACGGCGGGCCAACGGGGCATCCGAGGCGGGCTCAGCGGTCGGGGTGAGCCGGGAGAGCGCGAAATCGCGCAGGGCGAGCACCCCGCACTCGGCGGCGAGGGCATCGGCCGGATCGGTCAGGGCGGCGTGGATATCGGTGACCGCGGTCAGGGCATCGGTGCCGAGCAGGGTGGGCGAATCCGCCGCGGCGTCGACCGCGGACCCCGGCAGCCACTCGGGCTCGAGGTAGAGCACCCGTTTGCGGAAGCCCTTCTCCGCCGACGCCGAGCGACCGTCGTGAGGCACCTGCGGCGGCAGCAGCGTGACTGCGGTCGGCGTGGCGAGGTGATCGTGCCGATCGAGGTCATAGGTCACGGCACCGTCGTCGATGAGCAGGACCGTCCACGAATCGTGCGTATGCGAGGGATAGGCATGATGGTCGAAGCGGGCGTGGAGCACCTCCTGAACCTGCGGAACCTGAGGGTGCCAGGCGCGGATGACGTCGACCATGCAACAAATGTACAAGACCGCGGTGTGTGCTGACGGTGAAGCTGGATCCATGCACGAGAACACGAATTCCACAGTCCCATCCGATGCCTCATCGCCCGCCGAGGCGGCAGTCGGCAATCCCGTCACCGAGGCGGCCGCACCGTCGTCGTCTGCCGACCCGAGAGCAGTGTCGAGTGCACTGTTGTCTGGCGATCCGAGTGCGCAGTTGTCTGGCGATCCGAGTGCGCCGGTGCGGTTCGACACGAAGGTCGTCGTGGTCCTCCGCGATGGCCTGCTGCCGTGGCAGGAGCTCAACGTCACCGCGTTCCTCATGTCCGGCATCGCTGCGAGCGAAGACGACCTGGTCGGAGAGAACTACCGCGACGCCGACGGCAATGACTACCTGCCGATGCTGCGCCAACCGGTGATGGTGATGAGCGCGGATGCGGAGAAACTCAAATCGATCCGGTCGAAGGCGTTAGGGCGCGGAATCCCGACCGCCGTCTACACGGAGGAGCTGTTCTCCACCGGCCACGATGCGGCGAATCGGGCGGCTGTGGCGCTGGTGCCGGCTGAGCAGCTCAACCTCGTCGGGGTGGCCATGCGCGGGGCGAAGAACGCGGTTGACCGGACCGTGAAAGGAGCGCGGATGCATGACTGATGGCGCTGAGGCTGCTGAGACTCCTGGAGCGACCGGAGTTGCTGAGACGACCGGGGAGACGCTGCCCGTGTCAGGCTGATCCTCAGCGATACGTTGCGTTCTTCGGGTCCTGATGGCCGTGGTCGTTGAAGGAGATGAGGCTGGTGCCGCCGCGGCCGGTGATGATCTTCGTGATGCCGGTGTTGATGGTCACTCGGTTGAACGCCATCCACTGGTCGAAGCCTCCGCCGAGCAGCCGGGCGGCCGTCCAGGCGATGGCACCGGCGCTGGAGACGACGATCGTCGACTGGCCCGATCCCATCGCGTTGATCGCCTCGTCGAGGGCGTGATCGACTCGAGAGGTGAACTGTCTGTAGGTCTCCGAATAGCCCTCGTCATAATCACCGGAGGCCCAGCGGGCGCAGCCGCGTTCGAGTTCGGTCTGGAAGATCTTCGAGTCGTGCTTTGCCCGCGGGTCGGTCTCGGTCAAGGCGCCCGTGAGCTCCCAGGCGTTGTACTCGTTCCAGCCGGCATCGACTACCGTGTCGCGTTCGCGGCCGGTGCCGAACTCGTGATTGCGTTCGCGGTCGGGGCTGTGCTCGTGAGTGGGCTCGCGGTTGGCCCCGTGCTCTCGGCCGTGCTTGTGATCGGGTCCTTGCCTGAGCCCTGCGAGGATGCCGGCGGCCGTCTGCCGCTGTCGCAGCATCTCACCGTGGATGACCCGATCGGGTTCGACGCGCTGGGAGGCGAGGAATCGGCCGGTGACGCGGCTCTGCTCCTTGCCGAGATCGGACAGCCGGTCATAGTCATCGGTGCCGAAGGAGGCCTGTCCGTGTCGGATCAGATAGAGCACGCTCATGAATCACCACATCCTCGTCGTGAAGCCCGAAGCACTGTTCGAGCGATCGTTTACTGATGCGAGTCTACGGGACAGCGGTGGGGAACAGCTGCTGGGCCAGTCGCAGCACCTCGGCGAGAGCAGGACTGACGTCGTTTCTGCGCCAGGCCATGAGCAGCGGGAACGGCCCCTTCGGATCCTCGAGGGGGACGAAGGCGATGTTGGGGAAGGAAGCGTTCTGCGGCACCGAGGACACGGTGACCGAGCATCCGATCTCCGCGCCGACGAGCGAGAGAATCGTCCACGTGTCCGGGGCGACCTGGATGACGGTGGGATTGAATCCTGCGGCTTGTGACAGCGCGTAGAGCCGTTCGATCGTCGTCGAACCCGGGTTCGGCGGCAGCGTGATGAAATGCTCTCCCTCGAGTTCGCTCATCGACACCGACTCCCGTCCTGCCAGAGCGTGCTCTCTGTGCATGGCGACGACAAGCGACTCTTGGGCGACGACCCGCGTCTCGATGGACTGCGGGACGAAGGGCCAGAGTCCGAAGGCGAGGTCCATCGAACCATCGGCGACGCTGTCGATGGCGGGCAGCGCGAAGGATGCGCTCTGCAGACTGAGATGGATTCCCGGATGAGTGCCGCGGACCAATTTCAGCAGCCGCCCGATGAGTTTGTGGGTCGCGATACCGGTGAAGCCCAGACGCAGATGTCCGACTTCGCCCTTCCCCGCCGCCTGCACTGCGGAGTCGGCGAGGCGATGGCTCATGAGGATGTCGCGCGCAGGTTCGATGAGCGCCTGTCCTGCCGGAGTCAGGCGGACCGATCGGGTGCTGCGTTCGAACAGCTGAGCCGACATATCGGACTCGAGGCCTCGGATGAGTCGGCTGAGGGGCGGCTGGGTCATGTGAAGTCGTTCGGCGGCCCGGCCGAAGTGAAGTTCCTCAGCGAGGACGAGGAAAGCGCGGATGTGCTTGGTGTCCATATCGGTGTCCCAATCGTGAAATGCGGCCGTCCCTTCAAAGAGGACCGGGAGATATTCGTGCAGAGTGTGCATCAATCAGCTCCATTATAAGTATTGGACGGGTATCAATGACTTTGGAAGGATGACTGAGGTCACAGTCATTCGAAGTTCGAGGAGGAACGCGATGGACAAGACGATGAGTCTTCCCCGAGCGATCAGCACCTATCTGAGCGATGGAGACACAGTCGCGCTGGAGGGATTCGGTCATATCGTGCCGGTCGCCGCCGCGCACGAGATCATCCGGCAGGGCTTCACAGATCTGGTCCTCGCCCGCATGTCCTGTGATGTCATCGTCGACCAGCTGCTCGGAGCGAACTGCCTGAAGGGCCTCATCTCCTCGTTCATCGCCAACAGTTCGGCCGGTTCCCTCCACGAGCTGCGGCGGCGCATCGAGATGTCGGACCCGGAACCGCTGTGGTTCGACGAATACAGTCACGGCGGAATGGTCGCTCGCTACCAGGCCGGTGCCGCGAAGCTCCCGTTCCAGCCCATCGCCTCCTACCGAGGCAGCGACCTGGCGGCGAAGAACCCACGGATCAGATCCGTGCCCGACCCCTACGGCGGACCGGACATCCACGTCGTGCCCGCACTCAATCCCGACCTCACGATCATCCACGCCCAACGCGCAGACCTACACGGAAACGTGCAGGCCTGGGGGATGCTCGGGATCCAAACCGAGGCCGCGTTCGCCGGTCGCCGTCTCATCGTCACCGTCGAAGAGATCGTCGACGAGGCTGTCATCCGCTCCGATCCGAACCGCACGATCGTTCCCGCGCACGTCGTCGATGCCGTGGTCGCCGTCCCCCGGGGCTCGCATCCTCACTCGGTCCAGGGCTATTACGACCGCGACGACGAGTTCTCGAGACAGTGGTCGGTGCTCGCCCGCGACGCTGCGGCGGTTCAGAACTGGCTCGAGACCAACATCCGCGACTCGAGCGACCACGACGAGTTCCTTGCCACCCTCGGATCTGACCACTTCGAGCGGATGGCCATCCACGACGCCTATTCGACACCTGTGAACTACGGAGGCCGAGCATGACACTGAGTGCTCACGACACGACTGAGACTCAGACCCGCGACGAGGTCAGCGACGCCACCAGCAGCGAGGTCACCCATGACGAGACCACCGGCGACGAGGTCACCAGCAGCGAACTTCTCACGGTCCATTCGGCGCGGGCGCTGGCCGGACGCAACGTGGTCTTCGCCGGACACGGCCTGCCCACGCTGGCCGTCTCCCTGGCCCAGCACACCGTTGCGCCGGACGTCGAGATCGTCTACGAATCGGGAGTCACCGGAGCCAGACCGCCGGTCATGCCGCGCAGCATCTCGGACTCGATCCTCGTGCCGGGAGCCGCCTCGGTGATGCCGATGACGCACCTGTTCAACTATGTTCTGCAGGGCCAGCGCATCGATGTCGGATTCCTCGGCGCCGCGCAGGTCGACAAGTACGGGAACCTCAACTCCACCCTCATCGGTGAGGACTGGGAGCACCCCGACAGCCGGCTTCCGGGCTCAGGAGGAGCCATCGAGGCCATGGCGGGCGCAGCCGAGATCTTCCTCGTCATGCGTCGACACACCCCGCGCACCTTCGTCGAATCCTTGGACTTCGTCACCTCCCCGGGGCCGAAGAAGGCCGCCGAGGCGGAGGTCGGGTCTATGCCGACGGGCGCAGGCGTGACCCATGTGATCACCGACCTGGGAATCATGACGCGCTTCGCCCGGGATGAAGAGCTCACGCTCACGGCCGTTCACCCGGGTGTCGACCCCGCCGAGGTGGTGCGCCAGACCGGGTGGAACCTGCAGGTCTCGCCCGACCTCGAGACGACGCAGCCGCCGACTCCGGGTGAGCTGGCACTGCTGCGAGAGACGCTCGATCCCACCCGCATCTACCTGCGCTGAACCGGAGCCCTCACTCGCCCATCCATGTCCGTGGGCAGCTGTGGGCAGCAGCCGACAGCTGAGGCTTCCTACCGAGCACGCGAGAATTCGAACCGAAGAAAGTTGAAATCATGTCAATGAAGACAAGCACCCAGGCTGCATCCCCTCCTGACCCGAATGTGACTCGTCCCGAGCTGCGCCGTGCCGCATGGTCATCGTGGCTCGGCAGTTCGCTCGAGTACATGGACTTCACCCTCTACACGCTTGCCTCAGCCTTGGTCTTCGGGCCGCTCTTCTTCCCCAATGAGACTCCTGCGGTCGCGCTGATCTCCAGCCTCGGTGTCTATGGATCCGGGTTCGTCGTCCGCCCGATCGGCGGGTACGTCTTCGGCCGAGTCGGTGACAAGCACGGACGTCGGATCGTCCTCATCGTCACCCTGTCGATGATGGGCATCGCGACCATGGGCATCGGGCTTCTGCCGACTTATGCGCAGATCGGCATCTGGGCACCTGCGCTGCTTGTCGTCCTCCGACTCGTGCAGGGGTTCGGAGCCGGAGCCGAATTGGCCGGAGCCTCGGTGCTCTTGGTCGAATCGTCGCCTGTGCGTCGCCGTGGGCTCTTCGGAGCGATCGTGGCGATGGGGACCAACAGCGGAATCTTCCTGGCCACAGTTCTGTGGACCCTGCTCACCCTGCTGCCGGACGAAGCCTTCCTCAGCTGGGGCTGGAGGGTGCCCTTCCTGCTCAGCATCGTCACCACATTCGTGGCACTGGCGATTCGCACGAAGGTCAAGGAATCCCCGGTGTTCGAGGAAGCCAAGGAACGCCGCGCGGAGGCCGCTGCGCACAAGGTGGAGCAGCCGAGCATCCTCGTCGAGGCGCGCCGGTCGACGAAGTCGTTCCTGCTCGCCCTGGGTATCCGCATGGGCGAGAACTCTGCGGTCTACCTGGTCAAAGGCTTCATGGTCGGATGGGTCGTGACTACGACCGGCCTTGATTCCGCGGTGGTCACGACCGGCATCATGATCGGAACCGTCATCGGCTTCGCGACCGTGCCGTATTTCGGCAGGCTCAGCGACAAGGTGGGCAGGCGACCGGTGTTCCTGGGATTCACTCTCTTCCAGATCCTCTTCGCGATTCCGGCCATGCTGCTCATCGAGACCGGCAATCCGATCGTCATCGCCGCTGTCTTCGCGGTCTTCGTGGGCGGCCCTCTGCCGAACCTCTACGGCGTTGAGTCGAGCTGGCTGGTCGAACTGTTCGGATCGAAGCACCGGTATACGTTCATGACCACGATCAAGGAAGTCGGGTCGGTCGTCTCCGGCGGCCTGGCACCGGTGATCGCGGCATCGCTCGTCGCCGTGATCACCGACTCGTGGTGGCCCGTCGCGATCGTTCTCATCCTCTTCGCCGGCTGTGGCCTGCTCGGCGCACTCTTCGCACCCGAAACCCGTGGTCGCGACCTCACGACTGAAGTCGACGCAGTGGACGAACGGCGCCCGCTGCAGTAGGGGAGGAGGGCCCGGGCCCCTGCGATAGTCGACGGACGCCCCATTGCGATTGGCGACGGACGGCCCAATGCGATTGGCGACGGACGGGCCGGTGCGGTGGACGACGACCAACCCACTGCGGTAGACGTCGGCCCGACCGACGAAACGCGATCCGTGGTTTCGGCGCTGAGAGGTCTGCCGCCAGCGCTGTCGGCGTCGGCGTCCGAGCTGGGAGCGATGCCGCAGGCTCCGTGGCGCGTCATCAGAACGGTGGGGGATCGACCTCGAGGTCGTGGTCCCAGTTCACTGTCTTGGAGACGAAGCGGTGGTCCCAAGGATCTGCGGTTCCCGCATCCTTGCGCATCGCGGTGTCCTCAGACTGCGTATTGCCCTCGGAGCCGGTGATGCTCGAGCCAGCGTTGGTACGGGCGCTGGGCTTGTCGGGCTCGTTCGGGTCGAAGTCGATATCGTCGATGTCGAGCTTGGCAAGACGCGCCCATTTGACTACTTGGGCATACCTCGCGTTCCCCGTCAGCTGCTTCACCGCGGCAGTGTCGGAGCCGGCAGGGAGACAGGGCTGGAAGACAGAGTTCTCCCAGTCGAGGCACCGCTCGAGCCTCAGCCGCTGTCGTGCGGCACGCTGGTCATTGAATGCCTCCGACAAGCGACGCTGCTTGGCATCGCGCTCCTCGCGTAGGCGCTTCTTCTCGTCACGCTCGCGAATTGTCGACTCGCCGGGCATGAGCTCAAGCACCGTCGGAACAGTGGGGATCATCGATACGGGCAGAGTCCACCGCTCGAGACCCAAGTGTGCCAAGGCGGCGAAGTCGAGGACCTGGGCAACATTGATCGGCTGCTCGGGAGCCGACACAGTGGTCGAGATCCCGTGCCTGAATTCGTAGTCGATTACGCCGGATTTGGGCATAGTGACCCTATACCGACCGGCAGTCTTGAGCGCATGGTGCAGTCGGCACAGTGGGTGAATGTTCCCGAATCGGGTGAGTCCGCCCTTGAGCGGCACGAGGTGGAAGAACGGATTGACATGGTCCATCTCCGACTTCTCAGCCCTGCGCGAGCAGCCGGGGACAGTGCACACCGTCCACTGCTCGATCAGGGTCTTGCGGAGGTCCCTCGGGACTGTATAAGTCGTGGCCTTCGCATCGATGGGAGTGCCGGTGGCGGGATCGGTGAGGATCCGCTGGATGGACTTCGACCGGCCGGCGATCGTGCGAGCTACCTCGGCGGGGACCGGCGAGCCGTCAGCGAAAGTGCCGGGCAGGTCCGAGTCGCCGGTGAGGGTGAGGAACGGAACCGTCACGACCGTGGCGGCCTGGTTCGCCAGCCACGACTGGCTGGTGGGCATGCGCAGTTTGATCGAGTACTCGACGGGGCCATGGTCGGCCTGATCGCCATCCTTGGGGGCCGGGGCGAAAGCGGACCCGATGGATTGATCGCCCGACACGTCGCCGGCGATCGCGCTGTCGGCGTCGGGCGACTGCGCGGCGACTCGCTTGGCATAGTCAGCGAGGCCGTCTTCGGCGTCCAGGCCCGGAATGAGCTCTCCGTCGGCACCGAGCATCGGTGCCTCTTTGGCGGTCTGGATACCGGTGACCGAATCGACTGCGACGACCTTGACGCTCAGCTCGGGAACCGGACGGACGAACAGGTCGTATTCGAGCTGGGAAATGGAGCGGTCGTCGTTGAGCTCGACTCCTGCGGGCAGATTGAACGCAGACTTGTTCTTCCCATTAATCGCCAGGGCCATTGCCTGGATCCGGTTGTAGCAGGAGAAGATCTCGGCGGACGGACCGCTGACGGTGAGGCACGCGGAGCCGTCCTTATAGCCCTCGACGTCGATGCGGCGGCGCTTCGTGGCGATCTCTGTCGCATCGGTCGGAGGCACGAGCAGGGCGATCATCTTCGTCAGAGCCCTGCGCAGGGAGTCACAGGTGACATCGGCCTTCTTGGTGGCCAGGAAGGCATCGATCCGCGGCAGGAACTCGAATGCAACGTTCTGGCACTGCTGAGCAGCGACATCGACATGAGCGCGCGTGAACTCGCCGGCACGGACACGGTCGGTGAACCGGGGGAGTCCGTAGAGGATCGTCATCGCGCTCGACAGCTGGCGGTAGGTGCGTCCCGAATTGGTTCCCAGCACCGTCGAGATCTCGACGAGGTCATCGGAGTCCACGTTGTCATAGACCCACTTCGAGAAGCAGATGCCCGAGTCGAGCTCGGGGAACTCCGGCAACAGGTTCCGCGCGGCATCCGAGGCCTTCTTCTGCTCACGAGCAAAGTCTTCGTCATAGAACACGGCCGGGTCCGTCGCGGCCTCGGCGCTAGACGGGGCGTCCACGGCCGATTCACTGGGCTCGGCACCAGACTTCTCGCCGACGGCCTGCGAATCGGCTGCTGCTGCTGCGTGTCTGGATTCCTTGTCGCGGCGCTCGAAAGTTCCGGCGATCGTCTCGCAGCGGAACGGCTCGGAGCCCTCGGGGATGGGGAAATCGAGGCCGATGAAGACCTGTTCGAGCACCACTGCAGACAACGATTCGAAGGCGGAGAGATAGGCGCGATCTGCGGCGGCGGACTCCTCAGCGAAGCGAGACATGCTCGATTCGAAGCGGATGGTCAGCCGCGGAGACGACGGTGTCGTCTCGGGTGCCTCGGCGTGCGCCGGGGTGGAACGGTCGGTCGTGCCCTTCATTGCGTTTTCACCTGCCTCGGACTTCGTTGTCGGGGAAGTGGAGCTGATTTGAAAAGCCTGTAACACTATGATAATCAATCAAAGTGCCATATACAATAGAAAACAGAAAAATAGTTCGAATAATTCTCGATAGCTGATCGTGTCTGATTTCGTTGTGCAACAATCGTCGCATTCGGCACTGACACGAGAATCCGGGCTGGCCCGAGCTGACACGAGAGCCCGAGCTGGCACGGGTGACCGAGCTGGCACGAGAACCCGAGCTGACACGCGAGCCCGAGCTGGCACAAGAATCCGAGGTGACGCCAGGGCATAAGCTGAGATGAGAACCCAGTCAGACACGAGAACGCCAAGGGAGCTGCGCCCGCCTTCCGCGGTTCCAAAGGTCCGGAGAACATGCCACCGAAACGCCGGGCAACCTCGGCGAGGGGTGGATTTTCGAGTGAATCGAGTCACGTCATCGGTTATGCTGATCGGGTTGCCGGATGCGACCCATGAGGTCGACACTCGCCCTTATGCGAGCCGTATCCGCACAGCGCGCACCTGCGGCGCCCTTCACCTAGGGTCTGCACCACAGGGCGCGCAGACGTCACCGCATCATCCTTCACTGGTGACCAGTTCTTCGTCAGGACCGCCTCGGCGAACCCATACGGGCTCATACAAGTGCAGCCGGGCTCTTGCGAACCCATACGGGCCATGCGAGTGCAACCGGGCTCATGGAAACCCATGCGAATGCCGCCGAAGCCGCGCCTCCGACGGCCGACGTCCAGACGATCACTGTCGACGACAGCGAATACGCCCTGTCGCCGCATCAACCACGAGGATCAAACATGACGACCACCGCCGAAAACTCGACCGCTTCCGGCCAGAACGCGCCGACTCCCATCACCGATCAGGAGATCTTCGCCGCCCACGAAGGCGGCAAACTCTCCGCCGAGCTGACCAGCCCGCTCGCCACTCAGCGCGACCTGTCGATCGCCTACACGCCGGGCGTGGCCAAGGTGTGCACCGCGATCAAGGACGAACCGCAGCTGGCACGCACCCATACCTGGACGGGCCGCCTCGTCGCGGTCATCTCCGACGGCTCGGCCGTGCTCGGCCTCGGCGATATCGGAGCGAAGGCCTCGCTGCCGGTGATGGAGGGCAAGTGCGCCTTGTTCAAGAGCTTCTCGGGACTCAATGCGATCCCGATCGTCCTCGACACCAATGACACCGACGAGATCGTCGAGACCATCGTCCGGATGGCCCCGACCTTCGGCGCGATCAACCTCGAGGACATCTCCGCTCCGCGCTGCTTCGAGATCGAGGACCGCGTCAAGGAAGCCCTCGACATCCCCGTCATGCACGATGACCAGCACGGCACCGCCGTCGTCGTCCTCGCGGCGCTGACGAATGCGCTGCGCGTGGTGAAGAAGTCGTTCGAGTCCGTCCGCGTCGTCGTCTCCGGGGCCGGAGCCGCCGGCGTGGCCGTGGTGAAGATCCTCGCCGACGCCGGTGTCAACGACATCGNCGTGGCCGTGGTGAAGATCCTCGCCGACGCCGGTGTCAACGACATCGTCGTCCTCGATTCGAAGGGCGTCGTCGACTCCGGCCGGTCCGACCTGTCCGAGACGAAGCAGGCGCTCGCCGCCGACACGAACCCGCGCGGCATCTCCGGCGGGATCGGCGAAGCCCTCGATGGAGCCGACGCCTTCATCGGCGTCTCCGGCGGCACCATCGACGAGGCGCACCTGGAGAACATGGCCGATGACGCGATCATCTTCGCCCTGTCGAATCCCAACCCCGAGGTGGTCCCCGACGTCGCCGCGAAGTACGCCACCGTGGTGGCCACCGGGCGCAGCGACTTCCCGAACCAGATCAACAACGTCCTCGCGTTCCCCGGAATCTTCCGCGGCGCGCTCGACGCCGATGCCGACGAGATCACCGATGATATGAAGCTCGTCGCCGCGCGTGCGATCGCCGACCTCGTCGGTGATGACCTGGCGCCGGGCTATATCGTGCCCGGTGCGCTCGATTCCCGTGTGGCGCCGGCCGTCGCCGAGGCGGTCGAGAAGTCCGCGCTGGAGGCGATGACCACGCGCTGACGTCGGGTTCGATCGGTCCGCACACAGCCGAGGGGCGGGTGAAGAGAGATCTTCACCCGCCCCTCAGCTGTGCTGTCTGCGGAAGACGAGCCGGTCGCCGCCGCGCGCGGACAGTAGGCTTCTGGCGAATGGCCGCTAGTCGTCGGTGACGTTGATGGTGACGTCGATGTTGCCGCGGGTGGCGTTGGAGTACGGGCATACCTTGTGGGCCTTGTCGGCCAATGCCTGAGCCTCGGGTTTGTCGAGGTGCGGGAGGGTGACCTCGAGTTCGACGGCGAGCTGGAAGCCGCCCTCGTTGTCCTTGCCGAGGCTCACGCGGGAGCCGACCGAGGAATCGTCGATATTCGCCTTGGTCTGACTGGCCACGAGACGCAGCGCCGAGTGATAGCAGGCGGCGTAGCCGACCGCGAAGAGCTGCTCGGGATTCGTGCCGTTGCCGCTGCCGCCCATCTCCGTGGGGGTGGCGAGGTCGACATCGACCTGTCCGTCGCTCGTGCGGCCATGGCCGTCGCGGCCTTCGCCGGTGGCCAGTGCTTCTGCGGTGTAGAGGGCCATCATGATTCGTCCTTTCGTCGGTGGTGCGGTGCTCAGCGGCCGATCACTGCCGTGGATCCTGCGGAGGCTCCTGTGAGTTCGTCCACTGCTGGGCGATCGACTGTGCTCTCGACTTCAGCGACTGTGCGTTCGGCTCATCGGATCCGCCGGAGTTCGGGGGCGTCGTCGGCTGGGGCGGGACATCGCCGCGCTCCGAGCGGTGGCTCGAGGTGTACCGGCTCTCCGGTGCTGTGAAGGTCGCACCGTCCTCGGCGGCGTTGGCGGCGAAGAGGGCATTGCGGATCTCCTGACCCATCTCGCCGAGCCCGCCCGGATTCGAGGGCATGAACAGCACGTTCGACCGCCCCTCCTGAGCGACGTTCTGCATCGTGTCGAAGTACTGGGTCATCATCAGCAGCTGCTCGGCCGTCTTGTCGATGCCCACCTCCTGCAGCTTCGCGTACTGTTCGGCGATGCCGGTCGCGATCGCCTTGCGCTGCGCGGCGACGCCCTCACCGTGCAGGCGCATCGCCTCGGATTCGGCCTGAGCCTGGGTGACGCGCTTGATCTTGTCCGCCTCGGCCAGAGACTGGGCTGCGACGCGGTCGCGCTGTGCGGCGTTGATCGAGTTCATCGAATCCCGCACCTTCGTATCCGGGGTGATGTCGGTGACCAGGGTGCTCACGATCTTGAACCCGTAGCGCTTCATCGACTCGGACAGTCGGCGCTCGACGTTCTCGGCGATGTCGTCCTTCGACTCGAATGCGGTGTCGAGCGTCAGCCCCGACAGTGCCGAGCGGACGGTGTCGAAGACGTAGGAGCGGATCTGCTCCTCCGAATTCGCCAGACGGTAGTAGGCATCGGCGACATTGTCCTCTTCGACGACGTACTGCACCGCGACCGGCACAGTGACGAAGACGTTGTCCTTCGTCTTCGACTCGATGTTGACCTCGAGCTGCTGGACTCGCAGCGAGATCGGCCTGCTCGTCGTCTCGATGAACGGCACCTTCGTGTTCAATCCCGGCTTCGCGACCTTCTTGTACTTGCCGAAGCGTTCGACGATGACGTTCTCCTGGGTCTTCACCGTGAAGAACACGCTGGTGCGCAGCTTCCCGAACAACAGGACGGCGACGACGAGGATGATGATGACAACGGCGATGGTGACCGCAAGTCCACTCATGACTGCTCCAATGGGTCGTGGTTGTCGGCCGTGCGACGACCGCTGACGCCTATCACTCTAGTAGTCATTTCGGCCCGCGTATATGACAAGGCCACCCGCGTATAAGACAAGGCCGACGGTGCCCGTCTCGAACGGGAAACCGAAGACGGATACATCTGATGTCAGACGTATACTGGAGACTCGGCACGGAATCGACGGTGGAAGGTGCTCATGACGGAGGCGACAGCGGCCGGTCGGAAGGTGACGACTTCCGACCGGATCAAGGATCTCATCCTCTCAGACGGACTGCACCCCGGCGATCTCCTGCCGACCGAAGGGGAACTGTGCACCCGCCTCGGCGTCTCCCGATCCAACGTCCGCGAGGCCATCCGCAAGCTCTCCACCCTCGACATCGTCGACGTCCGCCACGGTCACGGCACCTATGTCGGCGAGATGACCCTCGACGCGCTCGTCGAGGCGCTCGTCTTCCGCGGAGTGCTCAGCCCCGGCGACGACCTCGATGCGCTGCGCGACGTCATCGAGGTCCGCAAGGCCCTCGACCACGGAATGTCCGAGCAGATCGTCGACGCTCTGCAGGGGACCTCGAACCCGGACCTGCATTCCCTCGTCGATGAGATGACCGCGCTCGCCGCAGACGGCAGGACCTTCCCGCAGCAGGACCGCGCCTTCCACACCGGTCTGCTCGCCCAGCTCGGCAACTCACTCGTCGGCCAGCTCGTCGCGGCGTTCTGGGACGTCCACACCGCGGTGCTGCCGAAACTCAATGTCGCCGTTGCCTCCGACCTCGAACAGACCGCGAAGGCCCACGGGCTCATGCTCGAGGCCGCGGAAACCGGCGATGCCGAGGCGTTCCGCGACGCGATCACCGCCCATTACGAGCCGATCATGCGTGCCCTCGAGAAGAAATGATTGACTGAGGCCCATACGCCTCAACGACTTGCCGGACCAGTGCCGAAGGAGACCTGATGGAAGTTGTCATCGCCGATGAATTTACGCTGGCGGAGCTCGCCGCCGATGCGATCGAGCGGCTGCTGCGCAGGCAGACCGCGCCGGTCCTCGGGCTCGCGACCGGTTCGAGTCCGCTGCGCATCTACGATGAGCTGACGACCCGCCACAAGAACGAAGGGCTCACTTTCGCCCATGCGCAGGCGTTCATGCTCGACGAATACGTCGGCATCGCCGCCGACCATCCGGAACGCTACCGCAACGTCATCGACGCCGAGATCGCCACGCGCGTCGATTTCGCCGAGGGGGCCGTCCACGGACCCGATGGAACCGCCGACGATCTGGCGGCCGCCTCGGCGGATTATGAGCGAAAGATCGCCGAGGCGGGCGGAATCGATCTGCAGATCCTCGGAATCGGCACCGACGGCCACCTGGCGTTCAACGAGCCCGGATCGTCGCTGGCGTCACGGACGCGGGTGAAGTCGCTGACGCATCAGACGCGGGTCGACAATGCGCGGTTCTTCGACGGGGATGTCGAACAGGTTCCGAAGCTGTGCCTGACCCAGGGGCTGGGCACCATCATGGAGGCGCGTCACCTCGTGCTCGTCGCGACCGGCGGCAACAAGGCCGAGGCCGTGCACCAGATGGTCGAGGGGCCGATCTCGGCGATGTGGCCGGCGACGGTGCTGCAGATGCACCAGCACGTGACCGTGCTGGTCGACGATGCGGCGGCCTCCAGGCTGCAGCTCGCCGACTACTACCGCCACGCGTATGAGAACAAGCCGGCCTGGCAGGATCTCTGAGCGGATCGAGCCCTGAGCGGGCTCAGCCGTCGGTCTGAGCAGGCTCAGACCCCGACCTGAACAGGCTCAGCCCTCGACGGCCTTGGCGAACCATGAGGTGATCGTGGTCGGGTGGGTGATCGCGGTGCCCACGACCACGGCCTCGGCCCCGGCTTCACGGGCGGCCGCGGCCTGGGCGGGGGAGTGGATGCGGCCCTCGGCGACGAACATCGCGGGCAGATTCGCGGCCCGGATGGCACTGATGAGTTCGAGATCCGGGCCGTCGGTTGTCGGTCGTTCGCCGGTGTATCCGGCCAGAGTCGTGCCGATGATGTCGGCGCCGGCATCGACCGCTGCCCGAGCATCGTCGAGGCTACCGCAATCGGCCATCACCAGGGCGTTCGTCTGCTCGTGGAGGCGAGTGACCGTCTCGGTCAGGCTCAGCCCGTCGGGCCGTTCCCGCCGCGTCCCGTCGAGTGCGACGATCTGGGCGCCTGCCAGTGCCACGGCATAGGCATGTTGGAACGTCGGAGTGATGACGACCCCGTTCTTGCCGTCCTTCCACAGTCCGATGACCGGGACCTCGACGGCCGAGCGGGAAGCCTGAATATCGCCGAGGCCCTGCACCCGCACCGCCGCCGCGCCGCCTGCCACCGCCGAGGCGGCGATCTGGGCCATCGTGTTCGGATCCCGCATCGGCTCGCCCGGATAGGCCTGCACGGAGACGATGAGCCGCCCGCGCAGCGCCTCGAGGATTTCGGTCTTCGACAGCATCAGTGAGTCTCCTTCTTCGTGCGGGCGCGTGGGGCCGGATCGCCGTCTTCCGAGACCGGGGAGTCGTCCCACAGTCCGGCGGCGCCGATGAGGGCGGCGTCCTGCCCCAATTCTGCCTTCACCAGTTCGATTCCGGAGGTGGCGGGGATGAGTTCCGCGGCGAAGGCCTCACGCAGAGGCGCCCACCAGATTTCGTCCATCTCGGCGAGCCCGCCGCCGATGACGATGACCTCCGGCGCGAGCACGTTCGCGATCCCGCCGAGCGCCGATCCGAGGGCACGTGCCCCGATATCGAAGGCACGAATGGCCAGAGGATCCCCCGCCGAGGCGGCCGCCCCCAATACTCGGGTGCTCGCCGGCGCCGTGGCCGGGTTTGATGACGTCACTGCCGCCGAGCTGGGGGAGTCGGAGGGTGTCGCCGCTGCCGGTACGTGGGACTGCCCTGGCGCCGCAAGTTCCACCGGCCCGGGGTCGATCTCGGCGGATTCATGGGCCAAGCGCCGGAAGGCCGCGAGGATGCCTGGGCCCGAGGCGACGGCCTCGACGTGGCCCGTGCCGCCGCACGGACAGTCCAGTCCGGCGGCGGCCGCAGACGGCACATGCCCGAGGTGTCCGGCCGCCGAATTCCGGCCCGTGAGCAGGTGCCCGTCCGTGATGAACCCGCCGCCGATGCCGGTCCCGGCAGCGACGAGCAGGGAACTTCGCGTGCCGCGCGACGCCCCGGCGAAGGACTCGCCGAGGGCATGCGCATGCACATCGTTCACGGCCCGCACCGGCAGTCCCGTGCGGGCAGAGAGCTCGGCGGTCAGCTCCGTCCCGGCCCAACCGACCAGCGAATCCGTCGCCGAGACCACGACGCCGGTGGCGGGATCGATGACCCCGGCCGCACCGATGCCGATCCGCCACGCGAGGTCGCCGGACTCGGCGCCACCCGAACCGGGCACGTCCGCAATGACGGCGGCGGCCACCTCGGCGATGGTGTCGAGAACCGCCCGGGCACCTGCGGTCGCGGGCGTCGGCACGCTGCGCACGTGGGCTAGACGTCCGTCGATGACGGCACCGGCACGGATCTTCGTGCCTCCGACATCGACGGCGACGGTGGCGGGCAGGGTCACAGCAGTCCTGCGGCGGCGACGATCTCGCGGACGCGCTCGGTCTCGGCGGCGTCGAGGGCCTCCATCGGCTCGGCCATCCGGTTCGAGCCGATGACGCCCATGAGCTGCAGGGCGGTCTTGAACCCACCGAGCCCGGCGGCACCGGCGGACACGCGCCCCGGGGTGGCAGCCCCGGTGATGTCGAACAGTCTGGCCACGCGATCCTGCTCGGCCGCGGCGGCCTGCCAGTCGCCGGCCTTCGCCGCGTCATAGATGCGCACGTATCCGGCAGGATCGACGTTGCCGAGGCCGGGGACGATGCCCGCCGCACCGCCGAGCATCGCACCGTCGGTGACCACCTCGTGGCCGGTGAACACGGCGAAGTCGTCCACGTGCTTCGTCGCCAGCAGCAGGCGGCGGAAGCCGACGTCGTCACCGGAGGAGTCCTTGACTCCGGCGAGCACACCCTCCTCGGCGAGGCGGACGAGGACGTCGAGCGGCATCTTCATATGCGTGCGCACGGGCACGTCATAGGCGAAGAGGGGGACGCTGATATGGGCGGCGACCGCGCGCAGGTGGCGCTCCACCTCGGCGGCGTCGGACAGGGCATAGAACGGCGTGGTCACCACGGCCGCGTCACCGCCGATGGCCAGCAGCCTGTCGGCCTCTTCGAGAACGCGGGTCGTCGTCTGCTCGCTGATGCCCACGAGCACGGGCACGCGCCCGGCCGCGGCCTCGATTGCGGTCTCGAGCACGAGGTCACGCTCGGCGTTCGTCAGATACGGGACTTCACCGGAGGACCCGAGCACGAAGATTCCGTGCACACCGCCGGCGACGAGGTGGTCGACGAGGGCGGCCAGCCCGGCGCGGTCGATCTCACCGCCGGAGGTGCGCGGGGTCAGCAGCGGGGGGATGATTCCGTGGAAGTCAGTCATTGTCGTGTCCTTACTTGTCGTTCGTGTTGTTGCTCGCCGAGGCGGCCCCGGTCTCGGTCGGATCCGATCCGACCGTCGGGGCTGAGTCGGCGGAGACCGCGGGGGCGGAGGCCACGGATGCGGCGACCGTCCGGGCAGGATCGGTGGGGACTCGGCGAGTGTAGGCCGAGCGCTTGCCGTAGATCGTCAGCGGCAGCACATCGTGGTCGTTGCGGCCGCGCTGCATCGCTCCGGTGATCAGAGAGATGAGGTAGCCGAAGACCATGGCGCCGACGAACGCGACGGTGGAGACCATGAACGGCGTCAGTCCGGCCTGTTCCTGGACGGCCCAGGCCAGTGCGGCACCGAGCAGCAGCCCTGCAAGCACTCCCGAGGTGTTCGCCCGCTTCGTGAAGATGCCGAGCGCGAAGACGCCGGCCAGCGGGACGCCGAAGAGTCCGGTGATGGCCAGGAACAGATCCCAGGTCTGCGCCTGATCGGTGGCCGAGAGATAGAGCGCGACCCCGACGGACAGAGCGCCGACGATGACGATGACGGCGCGGGAGAAGCCGACCCCGGTGCGCGGCGCTCCGTCCTTGGGCGGGAAGAAGCGGTCGCGGATGTCGACGGTCACGCAGGCCGAGATCGAGTTGAGGCTCGAGGAGATCGTCGACTGCGCGGCGGCGAAGATCGCTGCGATAAGCAGACCCGAGACGCCGGCCGGCAGGGCCGTGACAGCGAAGTAGGGCACGAGCGCGGAGGTGTTGAACCCCTCGGGCAGAGCCTCCGAGTGCTGGTAGAAGCTGAAGAGGACGGTGCCGATTCCGTAGAACAGCGGGATCGTCAGCAGAGCGAGGAAGCCGTTGACGATGAGCGACCGCGCCGTCGACTTCGGCGAATCCGTGGTCTGGTAGCGCTGGACGACGTCCTGGCTGGCCGTGTACTGGTGCAGGTTGTTGAACACCGACCCGAGGAAGACGATCGGGATGGCCGCTGCCGCTCCGCCGAACTTCCAGTTGTCCGCGGAGATGAACTTGTCATCGGCCGCGGCGTCCGAGACCACGGTGGCCAGACCGCCGTCGAGGGCCATGATGCCGAAGACGAGGATGACCCCCGCGCCGACGAGGAGGATAATGCCCTGGACGACATCGGACCAGATGACGCCCTCGATGCCGCCGAGGAAGGTGTAGACGATCGAGAGCACGCCGACGGCTCCGGCGACGAGGGCCGGGTTGATGTCGGTGACCGAGCTGATGGCCAGAGTCGGCAGGTAGATGACGATGGCGACGCGGCCGATGTGGAAGAGGACGAAGAGGACCGAACCGAGCACGCGGATGCTCGGGCCGAAGCGCTCCTCGAGGTACTCATAGGCCGTGGTGACGTCGAGCTTGCGGAAGAACGGGATGTAGAAGATCACAAGCAGCGGGACGATCGCGAAGATCGCGATATTGCCGGCCGCATAGGACCAGTCGGCGAGGAAGGCCTGCTCGGGCGTGGACATGTAGGTGATGGCCGACAACGTCGTCGCGTAGATCGAGAAACCCGCCGCCCAGGCCGGGATCCGTCCGCTGGCCTTGAAGAACTCCTCTGTTCCTCCGCTGGCCCGCCGGGTGAACCAGACCCCGATGCCGAGGGTGGCCAAGAGGTAGATGATGATCACGGCCCAGTTGAGGCCGCCGAGTCCCGGAGCGTCCATGCTCCCTCCTCACGTGGAAAACGATAGGGGACCGGCGCGGGCGTGAGTGCGAGCGGAAGTCCCGTCTGACATATAAGACCGACACGTAAGACGTATGATGTCCTATGTTGTGAATGTACGGGAATGTGCGACACGGCACAACCCGGAGGGCGGCAGGCGCGGCTTATTGAACACTCTTTCAGTTTCCAATACATTCGTTGAAAGACGATGGAGTGCAGCACTCGTGCTGCGAGCGAATCCGAGGAGACACGGTGCCCGACCAGCAACCACTTGCCGGAGTCACGGTGATCACGCTCGCCGTGAACCTGCCCGGGCCCTTGGCGGCCGCCCGGCTGAGCGCCCTTGGGGCCGAGGTCATCAAGGTCGAGCCGCTCACGGGCGATCCTCTCGATGCCGCTGTGCCCGAGTACTACCAGGAGCTGACCGTCGGCCAGGACATCCGCAGGCTCGACCTCAAGGATCCCGCCGGTAAGGCAGAGTTCGACGCCCTCGCCGCCGAGGCTCAGGTGCTGCTCACCGCGATGCGACCGCGAGCGGCGTCCGCACTCGGCCTGCCCGGGCTCGTCGACCAGCACGCGCTCGTCCACGTGGAGATCGTCGGCTTCGCCGGTGACCGCGCCGACGTGCCCGGCCATGACCTCACCTACCAGGCCGCGCACGCCACACTCATACCCGGCACGATGCCGACCGTGCCCGTCGCCGACGTCCTCGGCGGAGAGCATGCCGCACTCGAGGTGCTCGCCGGACTGCGGGAGAAGGAGCAGCTGGGCGCCGTCGGCGGTGTCGTCAAACGCGTCGTCCTCGACGAGGCGGCCGCATGGGCGGCAGGGCCGGCACGGCACGGTCTGAGCTCACCCGGCGGCCACCTCGGCGGGGGATCACCGTTCTACCGGACCTACCCGACGTCCGATGGGCACATCGCCGTCGCCTGCATCGAGCCCCATTTCGCGAAGGCCCTGGCCGTGCACATCGGCACCGAGGAGGCCGTTCTCGAGCGCACCTTCGCGGCCGAGCCGACCGCGCACTGGGTGGAATTCGCCGCCGAGCACGATCTGCCGATCGAAGCGGTCCGGGCCGGCTGACAGCACCCTCATCGAGGCGACGGACCCAGACCTACCCGCGGTCAGTTATCGGCCCAGGATGCGGCCCCGCATCGACGGCGGCGTGATCGTGATTGTGAAGGAGATCAGTGCTCATGGTCTTTGAGGCTGACGTTGGTCCGGAATTCTTCCCCGGCGTCGGTATTCTCTGACTCGGCAGTATCCTGGTCTGCCGCGACTACGACACAGTACTCGACTGGCTTGCAGTCGGGCTCTTCGGTCGAGGAGTCGAGCGCGGTGCCCTCATCAACACCGCCTTGGTGGTGGCTTTGGAAGGTCAGGCCGGAGCGGCCGCGTGCGCTAAGGCGAATGATGCGAGGTTCGAGTGCGTTTTTATACAGACGGCGGTGGTGGGTATGCACTCCAGCCGTCGGTCCCTCCAGAGCTTGAAGGGTGCTGCGGGGCCATCGAGCGAATATAGTCGCCCAGGTAGGGGAGCGAGAATGCGACATATCCCCGACCATCGGGCTGAACGTACCCGCTGTTGATCAATCTGGTTTTGTAGATCTGCGCATATTGTCCGTATGTGCCCATGCGATCGGCAATGTCTGACATCTTGCTTCGTCCCGCTTCGTCGACAGCCATTGCGTTGACGAAATCTCTGTCGCGCTCTGAGAGGTCTTCATAAACTCGGCTGATGACTCGCCGCTGCACGGAACTGATCGCTTTGTCGTGAGCAATTTGTGCGTCCTCAACTGAGATCGTCTCCTCGCCGGGGGTGTTTCTCCATGCATAGTCACCGGCCAGCTGAATCAGATATGGATAGCCCTGGGTCACGCGGATGAGGAGTTCCAATGCCTCGGGATCGATTACCCTGCCTGCGATGCGAATGGTCTCTTCGAGTACGTGTCGGGTTTCTTGGGGGTTCAGCCGACGGAAATCCAAATCGCGAGAGCGTCGGATGAAGGTTGTGTGGTCGTTCTTCGCTAGTTCATCCAGGTCCACCTTGATCCCGGCAAAGGCGATCATGATGTTCGAACCCTCAGACTTTGCATGCGCGACTTCAAGGGCGAACCGCGACAGCTCGCGCAAGCGGACTTTTCCTGACGAAACTTCGTCAATGGTGATGAGGATCCCGGCTTCACTGTTCAGGGCTGTGGAGAGAGCAATCAGATCGTCGCGCAGCAGTGGTTTTACGCTGCGGCTGCGGTCGACATATTCAAAGCCGGCTGAGAACTTCCAAATTCCTATGCTGCTGAGCCTTGCGCGGGTGGTCTCTGTGAGTCGGTTGATCTCACGTGGGATGGAAGACTCAGTGATCCGTTCCATGAGGCCTTTGCTTGCATCATCTGCAAGGACGATCCATCCGGCCTCACGTGCTGCGTCTTGGAGCCTGGCCAGCATAGATGTCTTGCCGGATCCGCGAAGGCCTGAGATCAGCAGCGAATCGTTCTCCCCGAAGTCGAGCGTGCGAAAGACTTCAGTGATTTCGTTCAGCTCTGCCCTGTGGCCGCCGAACACCAGCGGAGGCTTGCTGTAGCCCGGCGTAAATGGGCTGGGGCCGTACATGCGTGTGTCAGGCATTCGACCTTCCAATGTCATACGGCTGAATCGTATTTATTTTATTTACTTTAGCACCATCGACCAACCGACGCGACCTTTCGTGGTGGCCGTCGCGGCGCGCTCGTTTCAGTAGCTCGAGTGGCTAGGCAGTACAAGCAAACGATATTTGTTTTATTTATTTGCTCCGCAGGTTTCAGGCCACCATTCGGCAACGGGCTCACTCATGGACGCAGAAGCCTCGCCATTGAGCCAGCGGTTGCAGGCGCCCCACCTGTACGCCCCCTCAAGACCGGGTGCGCGCGGGTGTGGGAAGATTGACAGCGTGTCGAAAGTACTTGAGATCCTGACCCCGGAGGGCCTTCCGCCGCTGGCCGAGAAGCCCGGTGTCTCCTTCATCATGCCGGTCCTCAACGAGGCCGAGCACATCGAACAGGCGATCACCACGATCCTCGCGCAGGACTATGACGGGGACAAGGAGATCGTCCTCGCTCTCGGCCCCTCGACCGACGATACGAATGCCATCATCGAGTCGATGGCAGCCCTCGACCCTCGGATCCAAACGGTCGACAATCCGCAGGCCGCGACCCCGATCGGACTCAACCTCGCGTTCGCGAAGACCCGGCATCCGGTGATCATCCGCGTCGACGCGCACTCCGGGCTGGGGCCCGACTACACTCAGCAGGCCATCGACACCCTGCGTGAGACCCAGGCGGCGAACTGCGGCGGCCTCATGCTCGCCCGCGGCAAGACCCCCTTCCAGAAGGCCGTGGCCCGCGCCTATATGTCCCCGGTCGGCCTCGGCGGTCCCGCGTACCACTCCGGTGACGAGGCACAGGAAGCCGAATCGGCCTACCTCGGTGTCTACCGTCGGGAAGTGTTCGTCCGCCTCGGCGGGTTCGACGAAGGCATCAAACGCGGACAGGACTGGGAACTCAACCTGCGCATCCGCACCGCCGGCGGCCGCATCTGGTTCAACCCCGACATGGAGGTCACCTACTGGCCGCGCGGCACCTGGTCGAAGATCGCCCAGCAGTTCTGGGCCACCGGAATCTGGCGAGCCGAACTCATCCGCCGCTACGGATCGAAGAACTCCATCCGCTACTTCGCCCCGCCGCTGCTCGTGCTCGGCATGGGCGCGGCCGTGATCGAGACCCTGCTCCAGCTGTCCGGGACGACGAAGACATGGCCGAAGTTCCTCCGCCGCTTCACCTCCCTCGTCCATGTGCCCAGCTTCGGCTACATCGCCGGAATCCTGGCGACCGCCTCGGCGGCGAAGGACTGCGGACGACGGGAGAGATTCTGGTTCGGCATCGTCCTGCCGACCATGCACCTGTGCTGGGGCGCCGGGTTCCTCCGGGGACTCGTCACCGGGGCCGGATCGACGAAAGACAGCAGCCGATGAGCAAGAAGAGACCGGACCGGATCGACAAAGACCGCTACGGCCGCGGCACCAATGACCCGCTGCCCACGCCCGATCCCGAATCGGCCGAACGCATTCCCGTGCCCGACCGCCCGGCGCCGAAGAAATTCAACGCACCCTTGTGGGCCGGCGTCATCGTCGTCCTCCTCGTCGCGGGCGTGCTCGCGATGAACATCTTCGGGTCGAAGGATCAGCTGACCGTCGATTCGCTCAATCCGCCGGCCGTGGGTGCCCTCGACGGCGGATCCTCGGTGTACCCGGCGAACTCGAAGCTCGCCTTCACCGAGAACGTGAAGTTCGGCTACCTTCCCGCGCCCACCCTCTCGGCGCTGGGCGACGGCACGATCGTCGCCGCGAACCCGGAGACCGCAGCCGAGGACATGGGCCTGAAGAAGGACCTCGACGAGCTCGACGCCGACGAATTCCTCGACCAGACCATCACCCCCGCCCGCAAGGACACGAGCCCCGGCGAGCCCATCACCTGGGACCAGATCGTCGACGAGTTCGGCGGGGACACCGTGTTCATGCCCGGCATCGACTCCGCCGAGGTGGCCGCCCCGGCCCTGAAGACCATCACCGAGGCGGGGCTCGAGGAGTCGACGATCGTGCGCACCGACGACGCCGAGGTGGCCCGTGCCGCCGCCGAGGCCGGCGTCGGCGCCATGTTCACCGGTGACTACTCAGCGTCCGGGAACGAGTCGCTGTCCGGGGCCGGGTACACGGCCGTGGCCGTCGAGACCGATGCCGCCGAGAAGTGGACCGGAGCCGACCTCGATGTGTGGGCCACCGACGTCAAGGACGAGAAGCAGCTCGATCAGCTCGCCGACGCCGGAGTCACCGGCGCGCTGAGTGAGAACCCGTACAAGGTTCTGCCGTCCGAAGTGAAGACCGACTGACCGTGCTGCCGGGGCGGACAGCCGCCTCGGCGAGATCTGACGACTACGACCCTGACAACGAAGGAGACGCAATGACCCAGCCCATCGGCAACCCATCGCATATCGGCAATCTGGATGCGAGCCAGCTCGGCCCGCAGCCGACCTACCTGCCCGATGACCACCCGGACGTCGAGGCCCGCAAGCGCATCGACTCAGGTGAAGAGCCCATCGACGTCGCCGCCGCACTGCCGGCTTCCTCATTGGCCTGGGCGGAACTGGCCGATGAGGCACACAGGGAAGGCCGCCTCGTCGACGCCTATGCCTACGCCCGCGTCGGCTACCACCGCGGACTCGACGCCCTGCGCGCCGCCGGTTGGCGCGGCGCCGGACCGATCCCGTACTCGCACGAAGTCAACCGTGGATTCCTCCGCGCCCTCTACGCCCTCGGCCGCGCTGCGGCAGCGATCGGCGAAGGTGAGGAAGCCGCGCGCATCGAGGAGTTCCTGAACTCGTCCGACCCGACCGCGGTCGAAGCCATCGGCAAGGGGGAGTAGGCCCGCTGCGACTTCGTCGGACACATCGGTCTCCGTGGCGCGTGAGCAAACGCACCACGGAGACCGATTGTGCTTGTCGGCGGGGCGGCGTAGAACTATATGAATGGGTAATACTTCCGAGACGACCATGACAACCGAGCAGCGCAAGATCCTTGCGGTGATGCTCGTCCCGATGTTCATGTCGCTGCTGAGCGTCTCGATCGTCAACGTCATCCTCCCCGACATGCAGCGCTCGATCGGCGCCTCGAACTCGGCGATCCAATGGGTGCTCTCGGGCTATACGCTCGCCTTCGGCGTGCTCCTCGTCGCCGCCGGCCGAGCCGGCGACCTCTTCGGCCGCGGTCGGCTCTTCGTCATCGGCGTCAGCGTCTTCGCCCTCGGATCCCTCATCTCGGGACTGTCGCCCGATCCGCTCGTGCTCAACATCGCCCGTGTCGTCATGGGCCTCGGCTCCGGCCTGCTCAGCCCCCAGGGCGTGGGGATGCTGCAGCAGTACTTCCACGGCAAGGTGCGCGGTCGCGCCTTCGGGATGTTCGGCACGATCGTCGGCGTCTCCGTGGGCATCGGGCCCGTCCTCGGCGGTGGGCTCATCGCTGTGCTCGGCGAGGAATGGGGATGGCGTTCGGCGTTCCTCATCAACGTGCCGATCGCCCTGGCCGCGATCATCCTCGGCCGGCTCTGGCTGCCGAAGAGCGCCTGGGTCGGCACCGGCACCGAGTCCGATTCGCACGGCCGGCGTCGCGCCGACTTCGACCCGGTCGGGCTCGTTCTGCTCGGCGTGGGCACGCTGCTGGTCATGCTGCCCTTCCTCGAACGCAGCGCAGGGGCCTGGATCTACGCCCTCGTCCCGGTCGGCGTCGCCGTCGTCTGGCTGTGGGTGCGGTGGGAGAACCGGTACTCCCGCCGAGGCGGATCACCGATGGTCGACATGCAGCTGTTCAAGACACGCAGCTTCGCCTACGGGGCATCGCTGACGTCCATGTATTTCGTCGGCATGCCCGGCATCTGGGTCATCGTGGCGCTCTACCTGCAGAATGGCCTCGGGTTCCCCGCCCTCCACGCGGGTCTCGTCGGTCTGCCCTCGGCGCTGCTCTCGGCCATCGCCGCACAGGCGGCCGGACGCGTCGTGCTCACGTTCGGACGGAAGATGGTCGTCCTCGGGGTCGGGATCGGTCTGACCGGGGTCGTCGCCTCGGCGCTGCTGGTGCTGGCGCACGAGTCCTGGGGAGTCAGCATCTGGTGGCTGCTCCTCACACTCGGGATCACCGGCCTCGGGCAGGGCATGGCGATCAGCCCGAATCAGACGCTCACTCTGGCCGAGGTGCCCGTCGATTACGCGGGAAGCTCCGGCGGCGTGATGCAGACCGGGCAGCGAGTGGGCACGGCCATCGGAATCGCGATCGTCACCGCCGTGTTCTTCGTCGTCCAGCCGATGGCCGGATACGGCGCGGCCATCGTCGCGGGCTTCGGGTTCATCGCGCTCGTCATCGTCTTCGCCGGAGTCATCGGACTGGTCGATCTCGCCCGCGGTCGCGCCAAGGACCGGCAGGATGGCCAGCCGGTCAGGAGCTGAGGCTGACCTCCTGTCGGGGCCAGTTATCGAACGGGTATCTCACGCCTCGCCGCGCTCGATGTCCTGCGCGGCGAAGACGGCGTCGAGGAGGCCGGGGAAGCGGGCGTCGAGGTCATCCTTGCGCAGGGTGTTCATGATCTTCGTGCCCTCATATTCCTGGCGGATCACTCCCGCTTCGCGCAGTGTGCGGAAGTGGTAGGTCGCCGTGGACTTCGACACCGGCAGTTCGAAGGTCGCGCACGCGTGATCGCCGAAAGCGTCGTTGAGTTTGCAGGCGACGGTGCGGCGAACCGGGTCGGCGAGTGCGGCCAGTACGGTGTCGAGTCTCATCTCGTCCCGGCTGGGGTGGTCGAGTGTGCGCATCTGAAGCCTCCCGTCTCGCCTTCGTGTCGGTCTGCGGCGGCGTGGGCTGTCGAGGCAGCCACCGGTCGCAGATGGTGTCGTCTCCCTCCATTGTACGAGATATTTGGTAGTACGAAATTTCTCGTAGTAAAGTGCGAACGCGAAGTACGAAGAATCTCATACTTCCGAACGACCAATCTCGACGAGATCACGAGGTGCTATGTCTCATCTGCTGTTCGAGCCGCTCACTCTGCGCGGCCTGACCTTCCGTAACCGCATCTGGGTTCCGCCCATGTGCCAGTACTCCGTCGAGACTCTCGACGGGGTCCCGGCGCCCTGGCACACCGTCCATTACGGTGGCATGGCCCGCGGCGGCGCTGGTGCCGTCATCGTCGAGGCCACCGGGGTCACTCCGGAGGCGCGGATCTCGGCCAAGGACCTGGGGCTGTGGAACGACGAGCAGCGCGATGCCTTCGTCCCCATCGTCGATTTCCTCCATTCGCAGGGCACTGCCGCGGGCATCCAGCTCGCCCATGCCGGGCGCAAAGCCTCGACCTATCCGGAGTGGGGGACCGACCACGACGGCAGCCTGCCCGTCGACGAGGGCGGCTGGCAGACCATGGCCCCGTCCGCGCTGGCCTTCGACGGCCTTGCCGAACCGCGCGCCCTGACCGAGGCAGAGATCGCCGAGGTGGTCGCGGCCTTCCGATCCTCGGCCCGCTGGGCGATCGAGGCCGGGTTCGACTTCGTCGAAATCCACGCCGCACACGGATACCTCCTCCACGAGTTCCTGTCCCCGCTGAGCAATACCCGCACCGACTCCTACGGCGGAACCGTGGAGAACCGGGCCCGTCTGCTGGTCGAGATCGTCGATGCCACCCGCGCCGAGGTGGGCGAACAGGTTCCCGTGTTCGTGCGCCTGTCCGCGACGGACTGGACCGAAGACGGCCTCACGCTCGAGGACACGGTCGAGGTCGCCGCTCGGCTCAAGGAGCATGGCGTCGACCTCATCGACGTCTCCTCGGGCGGCAATGTGATGGCGACGATTCCTGTCGGTCCCGGCTACCAGACGAACCTGGCCGCGGGCGTGCGTAGGGGATCGGGCCTGCCGACTGCGGCCGTCGGACTCATCAGCGAACCGTTCCAGGGCGAGCACATCCTGGCCACCGGCCAGGCCGATGCGATCCTCGTGGGCCGTGAGTACCTGCGCGATCCGAACTTCGCGCTCCGCGCCGCCGACGCCCTGCGCTTCGACATCGACTACCGGCCGGCTCAGTACCACCGCGCGTACAAGTGACCTGACGCTCACGCGCCGGAGCGACTCAGGTCTGACTCGCTGAACGACCCAGGGATCACACGCTGACGGCCCAGTTGAAGTTGAACAGCCCATGTTCAAACATGGGCTCTTCAACTTCAACTGGGCTGTTCGGCGTCTGTGCGGACAATGTCTCGCTGAGTTCGGGCGTGTGGAGATGCGGCTGAGCTCAGAACGGCCGGTCGCGGCTACGTCAGGCCGCCCAACCACAGCCCGAGCGCCGCGGCCGCCGTGGCGAGGGCGAGTGTGCCGAACCCGTTGACGAGACCGGCCGCCCACCGACGTTCCTGGATGAGCCGGATCGTCTCGAAGCTCGCCGTCGAGAACGTCGTATACCCGCCGAGGAACCCGGTGCCGAGCACCAGATGCCAGGACTCCGGGAGGACATGGGTCCCCGCCGCTCCGGTGAGCAATCCCAGCGCCAGCGATCCGGAGACGTTGATGATGATCGTCCCCCACGGCAGGGCGACGCTCATGCGGGACTTGATGAGCCCATCGAGCAGCATCCGCGCCGAGGCCCCCAACCCGCCGGCGACGGCGAGCGCGATGAAGAGCAGTGCAGTCACTTCGCCTCACCGCCTCTCGTCGGATCCGAGCCTACTCGGGCTGATCCGGAGTTCGTCTGCACAGATGACGGAGTCGAGTCCGCCGGGCTCGCTTCGCGTCGGCTGTGGAGTGCCGTCGCCGTGGCGATGCCCGCGAACGTGGCGAGACCGCCGATGAGCACCGTGCCCACTCCGTAGGCGAGACCGATACCGGGACTGCTCGCACCGCCGTGCCCCTGGCCGAGGAGACCGACCGTATCCGCGGCCAGCGCGCTGTACGTGGTGAATCCGCCCATGAAACCGGTGCCGACGAGGATCCGTGCTCTCCGGCGCCACCCTTCATCGGGACCGCTGCGCGCCAGGGAATCCAACAGCAGCCCGAGCAAGAACGCACCGAGGATGTTCACCGTGAGAATCGCCCACGGCACACCGCCGACGGCCGGCAGACCCAAGCTGATCGCCTCTCGCGCGGCCGTGCCGACCGTGCCGCCGACGAACGCGAGCCCCAGATAGAACAGACGGAGGTGGACCGGCCGGGTCACTGTTCGCCCTCACCGGTTTGAAGCTCAGCAGTGGGGGAGGCACCTGGGGTCGGCGACGTCGCAGGAGCTTGGGGTTCTTCCATGCCGTCGTTGCCTGTGGCCAGCGGGACGACGACGAGCGGGCGATGCTGATGCCTCGAGAGCTGGATCGCGACCGAGCCGTTGAAGAATTCGTGCAGCGAGCCGCGGATTCCCGCGCGCCGGACTCCGAGGACGATCATCCGGGCGTCGAGCGCATCGGCGAGTCGATCGAGTTCCTGCGCCGGAGATCCCGCCAGCGCCCGGGTCGACCAGGCGACGTTCGTGCCTGCCAGGGCGGCAGCGATGCGGTCCTGGAGATCGGGGTCGAATTCGGTGGCCGCCTCGGCCGTGGTGTCCGGATCGATTGGCATCGAGCGTACGGTTCCGTCAGGGCGGGTCTCGACGGTATAGCGGGAATCGTCGACGTGGGCGCAGACGAGCTCGGCGTCGAAGTGGGCGGCGAAGTCCGCGGCGGCGGCGATCACCTCGGCAGGCTGATCGGGGACGATGCCGAGGATGACGCGGGCGCGCGGCGGCCCGTCATGTCTCAGGTCGCGATGTCTCGGTTCGGGGCTGATGCTCATGGTCTCTCCTACCTTTCGGGCATGCTGACGCCGGTCGAGGTAGGGACTGTTGTCGAAGACGGACCATCACGGTCCGCGTCGAGGTTGGGTACGGCGAGCCCCACCGCCGTGCCGCGCAAGCGCGACACCAACATTGTGCCACAGGGCCGCAGCGAAAGGGCCGTCGGATGATCAACATCCGACGGCCCTTTCGCTGCGGCATCAGCTGTCGCCGTGTGTCAGCCCTCGCGGATCGTCATCTTGCTCAGTTTGTCGCCGTCGATGGCGAAGGCGAACGATGAGCGACCGTTGGCATGCGTCGAACGCCAATCGCCGACGACCGTGACGTCGTCTCCGTCGACGGTGACCTCTTCGGGCGTGAAGACGCCGGCTGCGCCGATGAATTCGTTGTCGCTCCACGCCTTGATGGCCTCTCGGCCATGGAACTCGCGCCCCCAGTCATCGACGATGCCGTCGGTGGTGAAAGCATCCAGGAAGCCCTGGTCGTCGTGAGCGTTGACGGTGTCGATGAAGCTTTCGACGGGTTCGGGAATCTGCAGATCGGACATGTGTGTTCCTGTGGTTTCATGGTGTGGCAGTTTCATGAGTGCTCAGTATGCGAATTGGGCGTCGACTCCGCCTCAGCGGGTGGTGTAGCCGCCGTTGGCGAAGATGGTCTGACCGGTGATCCAGTGGCCCTCTGTGGCGAGGAAGCGCACGATCGGTGCGATGTCCTCGATGTGGGTCAGGCGATTGCCCATGCCCTGCGACTTGTGGAACTCCACTCGTTCCGGCGTCTCCTGGCCGTAGAAGAAGGGTGTGTCCATGGGGCCGGGAGCGACGGCGGTGACGGAGATGCCGCGCTCGGCATATTCCTTCGCCGCGGCTCGGGTGAAGTGCTCGACCGGGCTCTTGCCGCCGGCGTACGTGGAGTAGCCGTCGGTGAACGCTGCGAGCAGAGCGGTGACGATGGTGACGATCTTCCCGTTGTCGGCCAGGTGCCTGCCCGCCTCCTTGATGAAGAAGTAGGCGGCCTTCGCGTTGATGTCGAACATCGCGTCGTACTCATCCTCGGTGGTCTCCGCAATGGGTTTGCGCAGAACCTTGCCTGTCGTATTCACCGCGATATCGATGGCCCCCAACGCCGAGACGGCATCGTCGAAGAGCTTCTCGACGTTGGCGGGCTGGGTGAGGTCTCCGGTGAGCAGGACACCCTTCGAGCCGCTGGACTCGACGGCTGCGAGTGTCTCTTCGGCCTCCGGGCGCGTTGCTTCCGAGTTGTAGTGGATGGCGATATCGGCTCCCGCCGCGGCGGTCTGCCGGGCGATGAGTCCGCCGAGGTTCTTGCCGCCTCCGGCGATGAGGATGGTCTTGCCCTGAAGGGTCTGTTCGGTCATGGTTTCAACCTCCATATCGTTGCTACATCGAACTATATCGACGTTACACTATAATATAGCGATATGACAGAAGTTGAGGCAACGGATACACGAACCCGCCTGCTCGAGGCGGCCGCCGACCTCATCGCCGCTGCGCCCGGAGAGGACTTCTCACTGCGGGCGGTCTGCGACGCGGCGGGGGTCAAGATGCCCACTCTGTATCACTTCTTCGGCAATAAGCAGGGGCTGATCGAAGCTGTCGTCGAACGTGGTTTCGACATGTATCTGTCAGCCAAATCCTCGACCGAATCCAGCGGCGACCCGATTCAGGATCTGCGTGTGGGCTGGGACGCCCACGTCGCCTTCGGTCTGGAGAACCCGGGTTTCTACACCCTCATGTACGGCAAGGTCAGGCCCGGCTATTCACCCGAGGCGCAGTCGAAGCCGAGCGAGATTCTGCGCAGTCTGACTCTCAAGGCCGAACGGGAGGGACGACTCGTCGTCGGCCATGAGCAGGCGGCTGCTCATGTGCTCGCCACGAATATCGGCGTCACGCTGCGACTGATCATCCAAGGCAGGGACGATCCCGCGCTCTCGGCAGGCGTGCGCGAAGGCGTGCTCGCCGCCATCACCGGAACCGGACAGACGGAACCGGGCGACGCTCGTCTGGGCCATGCTGTCATCGAACGTGCTGCGGCGAACCCGGGAATTCTGGGCGAAACGGAGACTCAGCTCCTCATCCAATGGATCGGCCGCCTCGGCGAGGTCTGATGCCGAGCGCCGAGGCGGCCGAACCGGCCATCGTGAACTGAGCTCAGCGCTCTGAGCGGTACCGATCGAGGGCGCGGCGGAGGCGCTCGAGTCCGTCGTCGATGCGGTCGGGGGCTGCCGAGGCGAAGCACAGCCGCAGTGCGTTCGAGAAGTTCCCGGCCGGCGAGAAGGCGGGACCGGGGATGTAGGCCACACCCTCCTCGAGCGCGGTGGTCATCAGATCTTCGGTCTTGATCGTCTCGTCCTCGAAGGTCACCCACAGGAAGAAGCCGCCGTCGGGGTCGGTGGCTCGGATCTCTCCGGGGAAGAGCCTCTCGAGGCCTTGTGACATGGTGATCTTGCGCTCGCGGTAGGCCTCGCGCAGGGTCTTCACATGAGCGTCGGCACCGCCTTCTTCCAACCAGCGGGCGATGAGGTGCTGGTTGGGAACGGGGGCGCAGGAGTCCATCGTCTGTTTGGCGTTGACGGCGAGCTCGCGGACCTCGGGGTCGACGTCGATCCAGCCCACGCGCAGGCCCGGGGCGACGAACTTCGAGAACGTGCGCACCCCGAAGATGAGGGGATCGTTCGGGCTGAGGTCGCTCAGCGCGGGCACGGACTCGCCGGAGAAGCGCAGCATTCCGTACGGGTTGTCCTCGATGATGACCGAGCGGTGCTTGTGGGCGAACTCGAGGAGGCGTTCGCGACGCGGCAGAGACATCGTCACCCCGGCCGGATTCTGGAACGTCGGGACGGTGTAGATGACCTTCGGGGCGCGCCCGGTGCGCTTCGTGTGCTCCTCGAGAGCCTCGATCTGCATGCCTTCGTCGTCGACGGGAACCTCGAGGATCTCCGCCTCATAGCTCATGGCCGTGGCCGAACCGTTCGTGTAGGTCGGCGACTCGCAGGCGACGAGATCACCTGGAGTGACGAAGAGTTTGAACCCGAGGTCAAGTCCCTGCATGCCCCCGGAGGTGATGAGGAGACGGTCGCGGTTTCCCTGCTGTTCGGGCGGGATCTGTTCGGTCGCTGTGAGGTAGTCGTGGACGGCGTCGATGAGGACCGGCTCGCCCTTCGTCTCCCCGTACGTGAAGTTCTCTGGGGAGAAGACGTCGGAGGCGATGCGGGCGAAGTCCGCGGCCGGGAGCATGTCCCGGGCCGGTGCCCCCATGCCGAACTTGACGATGTCGTGGTCGTATTGGGCCAGCACCGTGGTGGAGGCATCGATGACGGACCCGACGAGTTGGTCGTGGCGGCGAGCGTAGGGCAGCGCGGGAGTCTGCGGCTGGTTCTGCGAAGCACTCGTGGCCGGATGCATTGAAGTGGTGGACATGAGCGACCTCCTCTGAGCGGTGATGCCCTGAAGTCGACTGCTCCGGCGACGTTCAGAAGGCTCCTGCCCGAACGACGGGTTACGTGGGTCACTTCAGCATAGGTCCGGGTGACCTGCCGGACAAGGATGCTGATCGCCTGCGATTCCGGGCGAGTCGGCGCTCGGGTCCGTCCTCCCCCGCCGAGGCGGCTCTACAGTAGGGACATGACAGGTGTAGGCGCCGACGGCGGCAGTCCGACTATCAGACCTTTCGATGTGCGCGAGTCCGACCTCGGCGTGCAGTTCACAGCGTTCATCGACGAACACCGACAGCATCTGCTCGGGAGCCTCGACGACCTGAGCGAAGACGAAGCGAGGCGGTCCCTGGTGCCGAGCAGAACGCGCCCGCTGTCTCTGCTCAAGCATGCGGTGTTCGTCGAAACCGTCTGGTTCGGTGAGGCGGTCACCGGCCGGAGTCGAGTCGACTACGGGCTGCCGCAGGACTCGAAGGACTCCTTCCTCCTCGACTCCTCGGACACGATCGCCAGCGTCTCAGCCGACTTCCGGGCCGCCGTGGAACGCTCGCACGCCGCGATCGAAGGGATGGGCCTCGACACCGTGCTCACCGGCCATCGGGCCGGACCGATGCCGCTCAAATGGGTGCTCCTGCACGTTCTCCGCGAACTCGCCCAGCACTGCGGACACGCGGACATCCTCCGTGAGCAGATCCTCGCCGAGCGGGGGAGACGCAGCGGCTGGTCCGGGGCTGCGCCATAGGGGAGGGCCGCCTCGGTGAGTGGGGGCGGGCCGCCCTCCGGGGTGAGCGAGCTGCCGCGGGTGAGCGCCGCGGCCGCGGGTGAGCGCCGCGGCCGGCATGGTCTGCTCGGATCAGCCCTGAGTATGATGTGAGCTCCGGCGGCGCGGAACTAACATGGCCGGCATGAGCAATCGATCGATCCGGACCGAGGGCCACCGCCCGGAGCCGCAGCAGCGCACCCCCGACCGCGTCGACCGCATCCGTCGCACCCTCACCGCTCATCCGTGGATCGTCGACTCGCTGCTCTGGGCTCTGCCGATCACCTATCTGACCGTCGTCTTCACCTCCTCTCAGGCCGAGCGGAGCGAGATCGCCCTGGTGCCCGTGGCTGTGCAGGTCGGCATCGTTCTGCTCCAGACGCTGCCGCTGGGACTGCGGCGCACTGCCCCGCTGCTGAGCTCCTCGCTCATCGCCGTCGGCTGCCTGCTGACCGTGCTCACGATGATGGGACCGACGTTCGGAATCGTCGCCGTGCCGATCACCGTGTATTCGACGACGGCGTGGGGGACACGGAACCACGGTCGCATCGTGCTCGCCCTGGGCCTCCTCGGCGCGCTCTTCCTGGGCGGGTGGCTCTACCTCGTGTCCCTGCAGGCGACGATCGGGGTGAACCCGCGTCCCTTGGCATTCGGCGAATACGTGCTGCTGGTCGTCGTCGTGGCGCTGTGTGCTTCGATCGTGCTCATCGCCTGGCTCCTGGGCGGAGTCGGATTCCGTCGCCGCCGCGAGATCGAGGGCATCCGGGAGCGCAACCGCCTGCTGGAACGCGAACGCGAATCCGAGACCCGGCTGGCCGCCGATGCCGAACGCATGCGCATCGCCCGCGAGATGCACGATGTCATCGCCCATTCCCTGTCCGTCGTCATCGCCCAGGCCGACGGCGGTCGCTATGCGGCGAAGACCGATCCGGCCGTCGCCGTCGGAGCCCTCGAGACCATCGCGCAGACCGGACGGGAAGCCTTGGCACAGACGCGGTCGCTGCTCGGCTTCCTCCGCGCCGAGGAGGACGACGAACGCTCTTCGTCGCCGCTGCCCGGCGTCGCCGACATCGGCTCCCTCATCGCCGATGTGCGATCGGCGGGGCTTCCGGTCTCGGTGACCGAACTGGATGACGTCGACCGCGGTCGCTTGGCCGAAGGAGCGTCGCTCGCCGTCTACCGCATCGTTCAGGAAGCGCTGACGAATGTGCTCAAACATGCCGGGGACGGTGCTCGGGCACATGTCGAGCTGCTGGCCGAGGACGCGGAGCTCGTCGCCCGGATCAGCGACAACGGAACCGGACAGACGAGCGCCCGCGTGAGCGGAGAAACGGACGGCCACGGAGCGGACGACCCGACAGGGACGGCTGCCCACGGCCGTGGCTACGGCATCGTCGGCATGCAGGAACGCGCCGCGCTCTACGGCGGTACGCTCACGGCTCGACCGATCCGTTCGACCGGAGTGAAGGACCGTCCCGAAGGGCGCACCGACGCGAAGCCCGGCTTCTCTTCCGGTGCGGTCATGGGAAGCGCTTTCGGAACGACGACGGGATTCCTCGTCGAGGCCCGACTGCCGCTGACCGCTCCCGCGCCCACTTACGAACCCGAACCCGGACCCGAACCCGGGCCCGATTCCGGACCCGATTCCGGACTCACCCCGGGCACCGGCACTCAAGATTCGTCCGATCATGGAGAGAATGGGTCTGCCGAAACAGGGCAGACCGCCCGAACCGGGCAGACCGCCGGAACAGGACAGGAGGCTGAGACGGGACAGCCCGCCGAAACCGGGCAGACCGCCGAGGCTGCCGAGGCTGCCGAGACCGGAGAGAGTCAGTCCGTCGAAGTCGAGGAGAGCAGCCGATGAGCGCCGATGGCGAGGCGACCGTGTACGGTCGGACTGATGCTCGGGGGAGCGGGCCGCTTCGCATCGTGCTCGTCGATGATCAGGCCCTCGTGAGGGCGGGCTTCGCCATGGTCATCGGCTCCCAGCCGGACCTCACCGTCGTCGGGCAGGCCGGCGACGGTGAGGCAGGTCTCGACATCGTCAGGCAGGACGAACCCGATGTCGTGCTCATGGACGTCCGGATGCCCCGTATCGACGGCATCGAAGCGACCCAGCGGATCCTCGCTCTCGCCGACGAGGGGACGATCCGTCCCCCGAAGATCATCGTGCTGACCACGTTTGACGATGACGACTATGCCCTGCGCGCGCTGCGCGCCGGTGCGTCAGGCTTCCTTCTCAAAGACACCCTGCCCGAGGTGCTCCTCGAGTCGATCCGCACCGTCGTCGACGGTGGTGCCGTCATCGCCCCCACCACCACCAAACGACTGCTCGAGACACGACTCCTGCCCCACCTCGGCGCGGGAGATCCACCACATTCGGATCTGAATTCGGCGGCCGCGGGAACCGATGCGAGATCGGCCGAGGCCGTTGCGCCCATCCCGCCCGGGGACGGTGAGCCTGCATCATCCGAGGTGGGCACCTCTGCGCTGAGCGGTCGGGGGACGTTGAGCACCGCTGGCGCGGATGCGTCCGGGCTGGCCGGTGCGAGCCGTCTCGATGCGGCCGATATGCGCCGGTTGGAGTCACTGACCCAGCGCGAGACCGAGGTCCTCGTCCTCATCGCCACCGGTCTGAGCAACACCGAGATCGGCGAGCGGCTCTTTCTCGCGCAGCCGACTGTGAAGACCCACGTCGGTCGGATCCTCATGAAGCTCGCGGCTCGTGACCGTGTGCAGGCCGTCGTGTTCGCCTACGAAGCCGGCCTCGTCGGACCCCGTCACTGAGCCAGGGGCCATCCACACGAGACCTGGGCCATCCTCGGTGACCCGACGATGATCCCGGGAGTCCGGGATCATCCTCAGGTATGACGGGTGGGGCACGGCCGCCTCGGTGCTCTGCGGCGAAGACCATCCTCAGGTCCGATGTGGGCGGGTGGGTCCGGCGACGAAGCTGGAGGCATGAACACATCAGCGACACACACCGATGCCCATCCCTCCCAGACTCCGCCCCCGGCCCCCGCGCAGGGTTCGACTCGGGCCCAGGGGCCGAATCCCGCGCCGAGGCTGGCCATCCAAGCCATCGGACTGCGCAAGACCTACGGAAGAGGGGACGCGCAGGTCCGACCGCTCGACGACCTCAGCCTCGACATCGAAGCCGAACGCTTCACCGCCATCATGGGACCTTCCGGCTCGGGCAAATCGACTCTGCTCAACATGCTCGCCGGACTCGACACCCCGGATTCGGGTGAGGTCTTCATCGGGCGCACGGCGATCTCACGGCTCAGCGACCGCAAGCTCACAGCGCTGCGCCGCGACCGCATCGGCTTCGTCTTCCAGTCATTCAACCTCGTGCCCGCGATGAGTGCCGAGGAGAACATCCTGCTGCCCTCTCAGCTGTCGGGACAGAAGACCGATCGTCGCATCTTCGACCGCATGGTCGACCTGCTCGGTCTGCGCGAGCGTCTGGGCCACCGGCCGCACGAGCTCTCCGGCGGACAGCAGCAGAGAGTCGCCGTCGCCCGTGCCCTCGTCGCCCAGCCCGATGTGCTCGTCGCCGACGAGCCCACCGGCAACCTCGACTCGTGCTCCGGTGAAGAGGTGCTCAACATCCTGCGCGCCTCGGTCGATGAGCTGGGCCAGACCGTCGTCATGGTCACCCACGATCCCCGGGCCGCAGCCCGCGCCGACCGTGTCGTCCTGCTCGCCGACGGCCGCCTGGCCGGTGAGCTCGCCCAACCGGATTCGGAGTCCGTGGCCGCAGCGCTGATGAATGTCACGGCAGGCTCGGCAGCTTCGGGAGCCGCACCTGCTGGGCAGCCGGCCGGGCCCCAAGCCGGCACCGGGTCTGCAGACGGAGCCGCATCGACAGGCGGAGGTGCTCGATGATCCGCATCGCCTGGTCCAACCTCCGCAGCGCCTCCGGGCGTCTGAGTGCGGCGATGATCGCGATCGCCGTGTCCGTGGCCTTCATCGTCGCGGCCCTCCTGTTCTCTCAGGCCTTCGGCGACACCCTGCGCAATCAGGTCCGCGCCGAATGGGCCGGTGCCGACGTCGCCGTCACCGCGGCCGCATCCGACGACCCGGCCGCCGCGGCCGATGAGGCCTCACCGCTGACCGATTCCATGCGTCAGACGGTGGCCGACGTCGATGGGGTCGAGTCCGCCCAGCTCACCGAATCCGCCTTCGTCTCGGTGTCGGCGGGATCTACCTCCGTGACGGGGTCGGCGACGAACCTCCCACAGGGACAGGCGGAGACCGTCGACGGCTCCGCCCCGGACTCGGATGACGAACTCATGCTCCGCGAAGCCGATGCGAAGACCCTCGGGGTCGGCGTCGGTGACACCATCACCCTCGGCGAGTTCGACGGGGCGCGGCGGTCCGCCGCCGACGGGCCGAGCTTCACCGTCTCGGGCATCATGCCCGGTTCCTCGGCCGCGGGGATGAACCTCTACCTCACCGACGGCGGACTCAAAACCGCTCCAGGTGAGCTCGTGCCCGACTCCATCCGGGTCGTCGCCGACGACGGGACTGATCGCACGGCCCTCGCCGAGGCGGTCGAATCCGCGCTCGCCGATGCCGATGCCGACGTTTCGGTCCGGACCGTCGACCAGGTCGTCGAGGAGCAGATCGAGTCGCTGTCGAACACCTCCGACATGCTCTCGACCGTCGGCATCGCCTTCGGACTGCTGGCCGCGGGAGTCGCGGCACTCGTCATCTCGAACACCTTCAACGTCCTCGTCGCCTCCCGCACCCGCGTGCTCGCGCTCTTCCGCGCGATCGGAGCCTCACGCAGTCAGGTGCGCGGAGCCGCGGTGGTGGAGAGCCTGAGCCTCGGAATCGTCGGATCCGTGCTCGGCGTCGGACTCGGGCTCCTCATCGGATGGGGACTCTCGGCCGTGGTCCGTGCGCTGTGGATGCCGGAATTCGCTCAGATGTCGCCGTCCGTCTCGGCGTTTGTCGTCGGGCCGATCGTCGGCATCCTCGTCACCCTCGCCGCGGGTCTGATCCCCGCGATCCGGGCCTCTCGGGTCTCCCCGATCGAAGCGCTCCGCCCGGTCGATGTGCCTGCCGCCGCCCCGCGCATCCGGTGGGTGCGTCTGAGCCTGACGCTTGTGCTCGGCATCGCCGGAATCGGACTGTGTCTGCTCGGCACCACCAGCCAGTCCGTGCTGTTCGGCATCGTCGGCTGCTTCGCGCTCTTCGTCGCCCTCCTCGTCGGTGCGAAGGTCTTCGTCCCGCCCTTGGTGGCGCTGTTCGCCGGCGCGGTCGGTCTCATCACTCGGCGCTCGCCGGCGGTGAAGCTGGCCGGACGGTCGGCGAGCACCGCGGGAGGACGCACCGCCTCGACGACGGGTGCTCTGCTCATCGGCATCACCCTCGTCACGGCCGTGGTCGTCGGTTCGTCGAGCCTGCAGCGGACCCTCGAGCTCGCCACCGCCGAGGACACCCCGGTCGACCTCGTGGTCTCCACAGCAGGTCAGAGCGGTGCCGACGATGCGAAGATCGGCTCCGTGCTCGATGATTCGCCGATCGTCGAGGAGCGCGAGAACGTTCCGGCTCCCACCGCCTCGGTGAGCGTCGGTGGGACCGATGGGTCCGGCGATGTGGCGATCACCAGCGCCGAGGCGGCCGCGGACTCCCCGGTTCTGCGCAGCGACGGCTACGACGTCGATGCGGGCACGATCCTCATCGACCCGAGATCGGTGGGACTCGACGACGCGGATTCCGATGTCGACGGCCAGACCGCGACCGTCCGCCTCGGCGATCAGGATCTCGATCTGACGATCGAGACTTCCTTCGACGTCCCCGCAGGGACGGCCCTGGTCAGCGGTGCCGATGCGAAGACCCTCGAGGCGGCGGCCGGCGACGATGTGGCCGAACAGACCTGGGCGAAGATCGCCGATGACGCTTCGAGTTCGCAGATCGAGGCCCTGACCTCAGAACTCGATGCCGTGGGCGCCTCAGGCGATGCGGCTGCCGCACAGTATCGGGCGGAGTTCGCCTCGATGTTCCAGGTCGCGCTGAGCGTGGTGCTCGGGCTTCTGGCGGCTGCGGTGGTCATCGCCGTGATCGGAGTGAGCAACACGCTCACGCTCTCGGTCATCGAACGACGTCGGGAAGGCGCGCTGCTGCGGGCGCTGGGATTCACCCGAGCGGCGATGTCGCGGATGATCACGATCGAATCGCTGCTCATGACGCTCATCGCGCTGATCGTCGGAGCCGGGGTCGGCACGTTCTTCGGTTGGGTCGGAACGGCGTCGATGATGCCTGCCTCAGCGAATCCGGTGCTGTCCGTGCCGTGGACGCAGATCGGACTGATCGGCGTCGCCGCAGTGCTCGCGGCCGTCCTCGCCTCGGCGATACCGGCCCGGTCCATGTCGCGGATCGCCCCGGCCAAGGGCATGAGCATGGAGTGAGCGTCGGATGCACTGCGCGCCGCGGCCCCGGCTTCTTCGGGACCGCGGCGCGCGGTGTGCATGTGTGCGGGAGCTGACTCAGTCTTCCCAATCGGTGCAGGTCATGGTTCCGTCGAGCGTGGCCGAGCCGAGCTCGGTCCCGTCGAAGGTCACGCTCTCATCGCCGACATTGACGCCCTTCGGGCTGTTCGTCTCATAGGGGCGTCCCTCGCCGACCTTGACCATGACGAAATCGGTGCCCTCGGCCTTGACCAACGGCAGCTCATTGTCCGTCTTGCCGATGATGTGCCGGAGACTGCCCGGCTTCCCGGAGCAGTAGACATCGGTGGGTTCGATCGTGACGGTCTTCCCTCCAGTGTCGAGAGTGAGCCCCGTGTCCGCGGAAGCGTCTGGGGACTCGTCCGAGGCTGAGCCGGAACACCCGCCGAGAGCGAGGAGGCCGGCAAAGGCAGCTGCGGTGATCGATCTGGTGCGCATCGGTCCATTATCGCCGACAGAAGCTCCCACTGACCTTCGTGTCAGTGTGACCCAGTAGACTTAGGGAGTAATGACATCCCCTTTTCACTTCGAGGTGAAGTACTCTCATGCCAGCAATCGTTGTCGTCGGCGCTCAGTGGGGCGACGAAGGTAAAGGTAAGACCACCGACATCCTCGGCACCAGCGTCGACTACGTGGTCAAGCCCAATGGTGGGAACAACGCCGGCCACACGGTTGTCGTCGGAGGAGAGAAGTACGAACTCAAGCTTCTGCCGGCGGGCATCCTCTCACCGAACGTCACCCCGGTCATCGGCAACGGCGTCGTCGTCAACCTCGAGGCGCTCTTCGAGGAGATCGACGCACTCGAATCCCGCGGCGCGGACACCTCGAAGCTGCGGATCTCGGCGAACGCCCACCTCGTAGCCCCGTACCACCAGACCTTGGACAAGGTGACCGAACGCTTCCTCGGCAAACGCGCCATCGGCACCACCGGCCGCGGCATCGGCCCGGCCTACATGGACAAGATCGGGCGTCTGGGCATCCGCGTCCAGGACATCTTCGACGAGTCCATCCTGCGGCAGAAGATCGAGGGATCGCTGCGGCAGAAGAACGAACTGCTCGTCAAGGTCTACAACCGTCGGGCCGTGTCCGTCGAGGAGATCGTCGAATACTTCGAGCCCTTCATCGAACGTCTGCGTCCCTATGTCGCCGAGACCGAGCTCATGCTCAACGAGGCTCTCGACCGCGGTGAGGTCGTCGTCATGGAGGGCGGTCAGGCGACCATGCTCGACGTCGACCACGGCACCTACCCGTTCGTCACCTCGTCGAACCCGACGGCCGGCGGATCCTGCGTCGGCACGGGCATCGGGCCGACCCGGATCAACCGTGTCGTCGGCATCGTCAAGGCCTACACGACCCGTGTGGGTGCAGGTCCGTTCCCGACCGAACTCTTCGATGAGATGGGCGAATACCTGCAGAAGGCCGGCGGAGAATTCGGTGTCAACACCGGTCGTCCGCGCCGCTGCGGCTGGTACGACGCGGTCATCGCCCGCTACGCCGCGCGCACCAACGGCTTCACCGACTACGTGCTCACGAAGCTCGATGTGCTCACCGGCATCGACCGGATCCCCGTCTGCGTGGCCTACGACGTCGACGGAGTGCGCCAGGACGAGATGCCGGTGTCCCAGACTGAGTTCCACCACGCGAAGCCGATCTTCGAGTACTTCGACGGCTGGACCGAGGACATCACCACGGCCCGGACGTTCGACGACCTGCCGGAGAACGCGCAGAAGTACGTGCTCGCCCTCGAGGAGCTCTCCGGCTGCCGGATGTCCGTCATCGGCGTCGGCCCCGACCGTGAACAGTCCATCGTGCGTCACGACCTGTTGGACTGAGCGGACCCCGGGGAACCTCCGGGCCTCGTCACATGCCGAAGGGCGGAATCGACAGTGAGTCGGTTCCGCCCTTCGGCATCTGCCCGCTTGGTGGGAACACCTGACGAGGCACTCAGGCTGCTTGTCTCATTCTCGCAGGATTCATTGAGGCTTGAAGCCGTTCAAGTGTAACGTGCCGGTCATGCTCCACTTCGGATTCCCAACGGCGAGAATATCCTCCCTGAAACGAACTCTTCTGCGCGTCGCCGCTGTGTCTGCGGGACTTGCGCTCGTCGCGTCCACGACTGCGTGTATGCCTGACGTCCACAGAAACGATGGCTTCCCTCCGCCCCGGGTCACCGCGATCGCTGCGGGATCCCCGGGCGGTGGCCTCGATCTGACGACACGCATCACGAACGACGGCTTCGAAGCCGCGGGCATCGACACCTTGATGTCGATCGAGAACATGGGAGGCGGAGGAGGCAATCCGGCTCGTGCCGCCGTCCTCCAGCGGGAAAACGATGGAACGTCGGTCGTATTCGAGTCCAACCGGATCTTCCTCTCGAACATCACGGGAACGACAGATATGTCTCTGGACGACTTCACGCCACTGGCTCAGCTGACGACCGACTATGAAGTGTGGATCGTGAAATCCGGGTCGGAATACGACTCCGCAGAGAAGGTCCTCGATGACATCAAGGAGGACGCAGGCTCGGTCAACTTCGGAATCGGCACCGTTCCCAGCGACGATCAGCTCAACGTCCTCCGCCCGGCCAGCGAGTACGGAGTCGAAGACCTGTCCGAGCTCAATCTCGTCGCGTTCTCCGATGGCGGCGACCTCAACAACGAGTTGCTCGGTGGGCGAATCGATGTGGCGTCGACGGGGATGTCGGAGGCGATGGAACTCGTCGACAGCGGACACGTCGAAATCATCGCAGTCTCTTCTCCGGAACCGGTCGATTCGGCACCAGGGGCTCCGACGTGGCACGACCTCGGGTTGGACATCACGATCAACCACTGGAGAGGAGTCTTCGGCCCGAAGGACATGCCTCAGGACGCAGTCGACTGGTGGCGAGAGTCATTGAAGAGGGCCGTGGAGACTGACGAATTCGCTAAGCAGTCAGAGTCCTTGGGGATCAACCCCGAATACGTCGCCGGTGAGGAATGGCTCGACACGGTGATTCGACCCGAGCAGGAGGAATCGACCGAAGTGCTGCAGAAAGTGGGGTTGGTGAAATGAGCGCGAATACGGATCCGACCGCATCTCGACCGGTCGGCGAACCGCACCATGAACCAGGAAGTCGGACCACCTCGGCGATGGTTTCGAGCATTGTGCTCGGCTTCCTCGCGATCTTCTACCTCATCAATGCCTTTCTCCTGCCGGACGCAGCAGGAGAGGACGGAATCGGTCCGAAGACGTTTCCACTGGTCGTCGGCGTCGTCCTCTTCTGCACGACCGCTCTCGGGATCATCGCGATTCTGCGCGGAAGCGTCGACGTCAGGCCGGTCGGGGGACAGGAGATTCTGCGTGTCGCCTGCTGCATCGTCCTCTTCGGTCTGTATGCGGCCTCGATCTTCCTCATCGGATTCGTCGAAGCCTCAGTCATCTTCTCGATGCTGGTCTCGATGACGGTGTTCGGAGTTCGTCTCAGTGCCGCACGAGCCGTTGGGCTCTTCGTCATCAACCTTGTGATCGCGATGGTTCTGTTCCTCGTGTTCGATGTCTGGCTCAACGTGCTGCTGCCTGTCGGCTGGTTGGAGTACTGGGTATTCGGAGGTCTGGAGCTGTGAGCACAATCAACGATCTCCTCTCCGCTCTGGGCGGTATCGCCGCATCACCGACTCTGCTGTTGGTCATCCTGGGCGGCGTCGTCCTCGGAACCATCGCCGGTCTGCTGCCCGGCATCGGTCCGTCGACCGCTATTGCGCTGCTCCTTCCTGTGGCGATCACAGTTCCGGCAGAGATCTCTCTCCCACTAATGGTGTCTCTGTATCTCGGTGCGGAGTACGGCGGCAGGATCTCGGCGATCCTGCTGAACATCCCCGGCGATCCCGGTGCCATCATGACCACCCTCGACGGTCACCCGATGGCGCTGAAAGGCAAGGCGGCCACCGCCCTGTCGATCTCCGCCATCGCATCATTCGTCGGCAGTGTGCTCGCATTCCTGGGGCTCGCCTTCATCGCGGGACCGATGTCGGAACTCGGCCTGGCGTTCGGCTCCGGCGCCTATTTCGCCGTCGTCGTGATGGCGCTCGTACTCAGCGCCACCCTCGTCGGTTCGGCACCGATGCTGGGACTGACAGCAGTCGCCATCGGAGTGGCCGTGTCGACTGTCGGCATCGAGCTCCAGTCCGGACTGCCGCGCTTCACCTTCGGCAGCTTCACGCTGGTGGAGGGGATCGATTCGATCGTCGCCATCATCGGCGTCTTCGGCGTCGGTGAGATTCTGGCCAGCACCACGATGGGCAAGGACTCCCAGGTGGTGTCGAAGCTGTCGGGACGCTTCCTCCCGACGAAGTCCGACCTGAAGCAGGGAACGCTTCCGAGCTTGCGAGGATCGGTCATCGGGTTCGTCGCCGGTGTCCTTCCAGGCGCGGGAACGACGATCGCTGCCTTCTTCTCCTATGGACTGGAGAAGCGACTTGCACCGGTATCAGCAGGGATGGGCAAGGGTGCTGTTCGCGGACTGGTCGCACCGGAGTCTGCGAACAATGCTGCGGTGTCGGGCTCGATGGTGCCTCTGCTGACCTTGGGAATTCCGGGGTCGGGCACGACGGCGGTTCTGCTCGCCTACCTGATGATGTACGGCCTCAATCCCGGTCCCGGTTTCTTCGACGCGAATCCGGAACTCGGGTGGACGATCATCGGGGCGCTGCTCTTCAGTGCGATTCTCGGTGTCGCCATCAACATCGGCGCGTCCCCGCTGCTTGCGAAGATCCTGGCCATTCCGATGCCGTTCATGGCCCCGGTCATTCTCATCCTCGCGCTCATCTCCTGTTACAGTATCCACAATTCGGTGACCGATGTGTACATCGCACTGGCCTTCGGAGTGCTCGGCTATGTGATGCGTCTGGTCGGAATGTCACCGGCGCTGCTGGTGATCGGACTCGTCCTGGGAGAGATGCTCGAGCGCAACCTGCAACAGGCGCTGGGCCTGACCGGCGGCGATTTCTGGGCGGTCATCACCGATCCACTAGCCATGGTGTTCCTCATCATCGCTCTGCTGGCACTCGTGTCGGCTCTGCCTTGGAAGCGGATGCTGGGGAAGAAGAACGCTGACGTCCAAGTCGATGCCTGAGGTGCTCAGTCCAGAGGTTGGTGGGTGCTGACGGCCAGACGGTTCCAGACGTTGATGGCTGAGATCGCCATGAGCAGTTCGACCATCTCCTGTTCGGAGAACATCGCCGAAGCGGCCGCCCAGGCCTCATCCGAGACGCCGTCGGCGATGTGCGTGACTTCTTCGGTCATGCGCAGCGCAGCCTGCTCACGCTTGCTGTAGACCGAAGTCGCTTCCTTCCATCCGGCGAGAACGTCGACCTTGACTTGGTCGACCTCGGCCTTGCGAGCCTCACTCGCATGCATGTTCAGACAGTACGCGCATCCGTTGAGCTGGGAGGCACGCAGTTTGATCAAGGAGAGCAGACCCTCACCGAGGCTGCCGGAGTGGATGTACTTCTCGAGAGCGTAGAGCGGCTCGTAGGCTGTCTTGTCGGCAGCGAGGACGCTGAGTCGTTGGGTCTCGGACATGAAAATCATCTTCTTCACGATGTATTCCGGTGCTCATTGGAGTGAGCAGCACTTGGGTTGTCACCTGTTCTCGGAACTATCGGCCGAGCAGGTGCGGTGTCATCCGCGCAGCTTGCGGATGGACTCGATGGCGTCATCGTAGGCGGCGGTGATGTCGACGAGATCGATCCGGTCCGGCAGGTCGCCTGAGGGCTGATGGCTGAGGAGGAACTCCACGGTTGCTCGAGCAGTGGCCTCGTCATTGCCCAAGACGCCGTCGGAGGCCTCTTCGGCATCTGCGAACATCAGAACGATCTCGTCGGTCCCTCTTGTCGAGTGGATGCTGGCCAGGAACTCTCCCGTGTCCTGCATCTCGACGTCGATCTTCTCTTCAGCCATTCCGACCTCCCAATACTCGGTACACGCGGTTCGGCAAACGCCACGGCGCGGCCCATTCAGGTGCGTCGGTTCGCTCTTTTCAGCATAGACCCGGCGATCAACCCCTTGGGATGCAGGGCAGAAGCTGGCATCGTTGCAGGCAACACAGCCAGGCAGGAGGACGCACCACATGACACAGAATCGTCTGCAGGAAGCCGCCTACCAAGGTGCCGCGCTCGACGTCGACAGAGACTTCTACTCACAGATCGGTGACGACATCCACTCCCGGGAAGTCATCGACGAGCTCACGATTCCCATCCGCTCCGGACAGGCGTGGGACGTCCCCGCCGGCCATGTCTGCCGCATCTCCACCGTCGACGGCCCACAGGTCGGCGACCTCAACCTATGGAACCGCCACGATCCCCGGGAACGATTCTGGGCGGCACGGACCCGACAGCTGCAGGCCGCCCACGTCTCGACCTTCGACCGTCTGTGGTCGACGTTGCCGTTCCTACGGCCCATGGCCACGATCGTCGGTGACACTCTGGCCGACTACGGCACCGACCCGGAAGGCGGCCGGCTGCATGACACACTGGGCACCCGATGCGACCCATATGTGTCGCAGATGCTCAGCGGTGTCGACTTCGACTACCACTGCCATTCGAACCTCGTCCGCGCGATCCTGCCCTATGGGCTCACCGAGTTCGACGTCCACGATGTGCTCAACATCTTCCAATGCACAGGACTGAACGACAACGACGAATACTTCATGAAGACCTGCCCCGCGCGACCGGGAGACTACTTTGAGTTCTTCGCCGAGCAGGACCTGCTCGCGGCACTGTCCACCTGCCCCGGCGGCGACCGCTCCGCCCCGATGTTCGGTGAGGGCTCGTCAGATCCGGTGGAGAACTGCCACCCCCTGCAGGTCACTGTCTATCGGACGGCCCAGAGCCGCCTCGGTGAGTGGGAGCAACCAGCCTCGCCGAATTATCGAGGAGCCCACGGGCTCCGACCTCAACCGTGGGCGTAAGCACGCGACCAGACCGGAAAGGACCTGCAATGGCATCGTCATCGCTTGTGACACGGTACGCCGACCGGCTCGGCCTCGACGGCTCGGAGGATGTGCTGCGACGTCGGGCGAATGGGACGATCGACGAGGTCATCGACCTCATGGATGAGCTGCTGGCCGCCCACATCCGGTCGATCTGCTTCGAGAATCTCGACGTCATCGCCGCACGCGCGGCAGGGGAAGCGCGGAGCATACCCACCGACCTCGACTCTCTGACGGCGAAGCTCCTCGACGCCGGCCGCGGCGGCTACTGCCACGAACACGCGAGCCTCATCCGCGCCGTGCTCTGTGAGCTCGGGCTGAGCGTGTACCCGATCCTCGCTCGCGTCCACCTCGGCGACGGGAGGACTGCGCCAGGAGGGTTGACGCATCAGGCGACGATCGCTGTTCTCGGCGCCCGGCGGTTTCTCGTCGATCCTGGATTCGGCGGTGGGACGCCGGAGGCCGCGCTCGCACTCGAGGCGGAGTCGAGACCGCGCATGACCGAGCACGGAGAGCACAAGCTGGTCCCGGCGGACACAGTGCTGGAGCCTGCGATGCGAGCGGAAGCCGAATGGGCACTGCAGTCCCGGACCAGCTCTGATCAGGAGTTCCGCACCGTCTATGCCTTCGCGGACGTCCCGCGTGAACAGGCCGACCTCGAGGTGTCGAACTGGTTCACCGCGACGAAACCCGACACGCGCTTCACCGGTGCACCGGTGGTGGCAAAGACGCTCGACAAAGGCGGAAAGGTGTCGCTCGAGGGCCGCAACCTGCGCAGCCTACGACCCGGCGGCGAGCCCGAACGCGTCGAGCGGACTCTGACCGATGCCGCCGACTTCGTGGCCGTTCTCCGTGAGGAATTCGGGCTCGACCTCGACCGATCGTTCACGGACCCGATCTGGGGCGTCGTCGAACAATCGTGACCGACCGGGCCGATCACGCCTGCTTGTGTGGCCGCCGCGAGTCTACACTGGCGCCATGTCCGCGTCGCGCAACGATGAGCTGATCTTCCGCCCGCATCCGCGCCTGCGGCCGTTTGTCGGCGATTACGTCGGCTACGACATCGCAGGCGTCCCCGCGGGGACGCACCTGGGCCTGCCATCGGGAACGCTGACCTTCATCGTCTCGATCGACGAACCGCTGTGCCAGGTCGATGCGGTCACCGGCAGCCGCGAGAATTTCGACGTGCTGCTCGCCGGACTCCACCTGCGCTCGACGCTCATCGCTCACCCCGGTGCGATGTCCGGAATCCAGATCAACTTCAGTCCATCGGCCCCGCGCGCGTTCTTCGGAATCCCCGCCGCAGAGTTCGCCCACCACAGTGTCGACCTCGCTCGGCTCTCCCGGCCGCTGGCCGAGGAACTGCACGAGCGGGTGAATCTCGAGACCGAATGGTCCGCCCGCTTCGCCGCCATCGACGAGGTGCTCATGCGCACGATCGATGACACGAATCGTCCCCGCACCGAGGTGGCCGCCGCCTGGCATCGGATCGTCGGCAGCCGTGGCGGTCTGCCAGTCTCCCTCGTCGCCGATGACATCGGGTGGAGTAGGCGCCATCTGGGCAGCCAGTTCCGGTCGGAGTACGGGATCGGTCCGAAGGATGCCGCACGCATCGTCCGCTTCGATCGGGCGCGGCGTCTCATTCCGGCGGGCCGGGGCAGCTTGGCGGAGATCGCTTCGGACTGCGGCTATGCCGATCAAGCGCACCTCAACCGGGACTTCCGGGAGTTCGTCGGCCTGAGCCCGAGTCGGTGGTTGGCCGCCGACGACGTGGCTCGAGCGCAGACGGCGGGAACAGATTCGGCGGGGGCCGCCTCGGCGAGGGGATGAACTGTTCCCATTTGTTCAAGACCTGGTGGGGAGTGCTCGGCGACGATGGAGGTTCCAGAACACCCAGAGATTAGGAGCCCTCATGTCCGCCGAACCTGCACACGCTCAGTCATGCAACGTCTGGCCCACATTCCGCTACCGCGATGCCAAAGCGGCGATCGCCTTCCTGGAGGAGGCGCTCGGCTTCGAAGTCATCGCCGAATACATGAACGCCGACAATCCCGACCGTGTCGACCACGCCGAACTGGCCTGGCCCGAAGGCGGGGGAGTGATGCTCGGGTCCGTCCGCGATGACGGGGGTGTCATGACCAAGACGGGAGTCGCCTCGGGGTCGGTGTATCTGGCGGCCGGCAACGTCCGCGAACTCCACGCTCGGGCGATCGGCGCCGGTGCCACCGAGGTCATGGGCCTGACCGAACAGGACTACGGTTCGCTCGACTTCAGCATCCAGGATCCCGAAGGTGTGCTGTGGTCGATCGGCAGCTACCGTGGGGCGTCCGCGTAGGACGGGGCCGGGTGCTGCCAGCGCCCGAGAACGGCGTCTGCGGCCATGTAGAGCGTCTCGGTCTCCAGCTGCGCGAGCGAGTCCTCGGACGGCAGAGCACGTTCGAGGGCGAGTCCGTCGAGGACGGTGTTGAGGAAACGCGCCGATTGGGGGATGCGGCTGGTGTCGATGAGCGCTCCCTCTTCGGCGAGTGTCCGGAGCCAGGCTTCGACTCGGCGCTGCCCGTCGCGCTGCATGGCCAAGTACGTCTCACGGACATCGTCGGTCTGCTCGGCAGAGATGAAACTTTCGGTGACAGTGGCCATCGCTGCGCGCGATTCGGCGCCTACTCCAGTCATGGCCAGAACCTGACGGAGGCATTCGACCAAGCGGTCACGGGGCGGAACAGCGGTGTCCCGGATGTCCGTGCCCGGCAGAATCCAGTCGTAGACACGTCGCATGACTTCATCCCGCAACAGCTGCTGGGTCGGGAAATGATGCCGCAGGGAGCCGGTGCTCACCCCCACCCGGGCGGCGACCGCCCGCACGCTCAGTTTGGCCGTCACCCCCTCCTCGGTGATGATCTCCGCCGCAGCGGCGAGGATGCGCTCTCGGGTGTCCTTGCGTTCGGTCCCGCTCATGCGTCTGTCGTCTCCTCTTCTCGTGTTCCACTGATCCTCTGTCATTGACCAATACACCGTGTTAGTCTACTCGTGTCCATTCCAATACGCTGTGTTGGAAATATGCCGAGTGCCGGGGGAGCACCCAGATGTTTCGACAGTGGAGGCACCGTCGAGCGATCAATCGGATCGAGAACGGGGACGGGAGGGCTCTGCCTCCTTTCCGGTGGTGGCAGCTGCTCGGCCGTTCTCTGTTTCACCTCGAGCGGGTCGATGCCCAAGGCGGACCCGTCAGCTACGCGATCGACGTTCGCCAATGGAAAACCGATGAGAACGGTTACCTCAAGGTCTTCCTCTATCGCAATGACCGGCAGCACGCGGTCTCGCGTGTGCCCGCCGTCTTCCCGGTCGAAGGCGGCACTATCGAGGTCGCCGCGAGCAATTTCGGATTGAAGCGCTGTCACTTCGTCGCCGGTGACGGGGCCGAGGAGCAGCTGCAGCCCGACGACCGATCCGCAGAGGGTCGACGCGCACGACTGGATGAGCATCGGCCCCGTATCAGTCGTGCGATGGGAGTGGTCTCGGCCGTGGTGCTGCTGGTCGGGGTTGCGCTGCTGCTGCAGGAGATCGCCGTACCGGTCCTGCGGATTCCTCCGATCGCCGAGAGGATCGGTCCGGTCGAGCCTCTGTTCACGATGCCTCTGTGGGTCACGATCGGCATCGGCGTCGTGACAGCGTTGGCGAGCACCGAGCGGGCGCTGCGCATGCGCTATCGCTGGTGGCTCGATGCGGCGGGGAACTGAGAGGGTCGGTTCTACGGGCCGATTTGCGGGCCGGTTTACGGGCCTTGGAACGATGAGCAGACGACGGAGCGAGTGTTTTAGCATCGGTGGCAGGTTGCTCTCGGGCCGTGCCGGACCTGGCAATCAGCGTCTGACTGAGCGGCCTACCGATACGGCCCAGTTGAGGGATGAAAAGGGGATCACACGTGACAGATGAGACGGCAGGTGCCGGTGAGGATGCCGTCGCACCGGCACTCGAGTTCTTCGCGACCATCACAGCGCTCATCGAGGAGCCGATCGAAATCGGCCAGATGAAGACCGGTCGGAAACGGGTGATCCCCATCTCCGGAGGATCGATCGTCGGTCCGGAGATCTCGGGGCATGTGCTGCCCGGCGGTGCGGACTTTCAGACCATCCGTTCGGAGACCGTCACCGAGGTGGTCGCGAAGTATGCGTTCGAACTCATCGACGGTGAGCACATCGAGATCGAGAACGTCGGCATCCGCACGGCCTCGGCCGAGGACGCCGCCGCGCTTGCCGACGGCGAGGCAGTCCCACCGGAGCGGGTGTATTTCAGATGTGTGCCTTCCCTGGTGGGGTCGGGAAAGTGGGATTGGGTCGACGAAGTGATCTTCGTCGGTTCGGGTCGACGGTACCCGGACCGTGTCGAAGTCGACGTCTTCATCGTGCGATGACGGTGTCGGCAGGGTATGAACCGGCAGTGGACTTCGTGGTTTCACCAGGTGATATAAGGGGTCAATTATCTGTTGCGCGAGCCTAACGTTGCCCTTGGAGCGGTCATCACCGCGCCGATCCATTCGAAAGGAGCTCGCACCATGAAGGCGATCGTCTTCGAAGACTTCAAGACCTTTCCCACGCTCAAAGACGTCGAGAAGCCCACACCCGGACCAGGTGAAGTTCTGCTCAAGGTTGCCGGAGCAGGAGCCTGCCACTCGGACGTTGCCGTCTACAGCGAATTCGAAGAAGGCAGTCCCGGAGCAGTGCCGCCGTCATTCGTCCTCGGCCATGAGAATTCGGGCTGGGTCGAAGATCTCGGCCCCGGAGTATCGGGATTCAAGAAGGGCGATGCCTACCTCGTCTACGGCCCGATCGGCTGCGGTCGCTGCCGAGCGTGCTCGCGTGGGCAGGACACCTACTGTGAGAACGCCGCGACCAACCCCTACCTCGGCGTCGGACTGGGCCGCGACGGCGGGATGGCCGAATACGTCACCGTTCCCGCACGGAATCTCGTCCCCCTCGGCGATGCCGACCCCGTCGCCGCAGCACCGCTCTCCGACGCCGGCCTGACCCCCTACCACGCAATCAAGAACTCGCTGCCCAACCTTGCAGGAGGCGGACGATACGCGCTGGTCATCGGTCTCGGCGGACTGGGCCAGATCGGCGTGCAGATCTTGAAGGCCCTCACCGGAGCGACGATCATCGCCACGGATATGAAACCCGAAGCGATGGCGAAGGCCGAAGAAGCCGGGGCCGTCACCGTGGGCGGAGGAGATGATCAGCTCGAACGAATCCGTGAGATCACCGGCGGCAAGGGCGTCGATGCGGCGTTCGACTTCGTCGGCGCTCCTTCGACCGTCAAAGTCGCCGCCCAGTCAATGGCTCGCATGGGCCGCTGCACAATCGTCGGCATCGCCGGGGGAGCATATGAGTGGTCGTTCTTCACCACTCCCTACGAAGCGACGCTGACGAACACCTACTGGGGAACGATCGAGGACCTCTATGAGGTCGTGGACATGTACCGGGCCGGTCAGATCATGCCGGAAATCGAACGCTACAGCCTCGACGACGGTCTCGAGGCCTATCGGAAGCTGCAGGCCGGGGAGCTCTCCGGTCGAGCCGTAGTCGTCCCGCACCAGGTCTGAGCCTCACTGCCTCACTCCACCCGAGCGGCGACGCCTTCTGCCCACCGGTAGGGACGGTTGGCGAGCAGGGCGCCGACCGAACGGCGCAGGCGCGAGACCTCGGCGCGGACGGTGACCACATGGTCGCCGTCCCCGTAGAGGCGGTGGCTGAGGTCGGCGGCACTGATCCCGGACGGACCCGCCGTTGTGACCGCCGCGAGGATCTGCGCCCGCCGCGGCGTGAGCGGAACCACGAGGGGGTTGATGCCGGAATTGATGTCGAGAACGGGTGGGTCCTGCCTTATCCGCAGAGTCACTGACGCCCGACGGTCGCCGGTGGGGCGCAGCAGCCACCCACCGGCGATCTTCTCCGGCAGACACAGACCAGCACCGGGGATGAGGATCGAACGGTCGGCGGCGGGCACCTCGATGCGGTCCCGGCTGCGCACTCCCTGCTGGTACGCCACCCACCCGGCATCGTCGACGACGAGTGCCGGACCGGAAGTGCCGGCGAGCATCGCCGACATCCGGTCGCGCAGAGTGTTCAAGGCTTCCTGCTGCGCGATCATCAGCCGGGCCTCGGCCAAGCGCACCGCCGTCGTCACCAGAGACTGCACCGCGGGGTGAAGAGTCAGGGCCGGGCCGCTGATGTCGACAACACCTAAGAGGGTCCCGTCATGCGGGTCGTGCACCGGAACGGCACTGCAGTACCAAGGATGCTGAGAGGCTTCGAAGTGCTCAGCGGAGAAGAGCTGGACGGGTGCCTCCTCGGTCAGGGCTGTGCCGATGGCGTTCGTGCCGACCGTGGTTTCGGACCAATGTGCTCCTTCGACGAATCCGAGCTCATCGGCCTGGCGCCTGGCGGAAGCCGCACCATCTCGCCACAGAATGACCCCATCGGCGTCGGTGACGACGAGGATGAACGGTGCCGCGTCCGGGGCACGCAGCAGCACCGATCGCATCTCCTCGACGACCAGCCGCAGCCTCGACGTCCTCCGACGCGTCTCCAGCTCGGCCTCATCGGCGACGAAACGAGCATTCGCCCCGTCAGGGTCCAGCCCCAAACGCAGCATCCGATCCCACGAGCGCTTGACCAGCGCGCGCGGTTGCACCGGCGGCGAAGCCCCGGTGAGCACGGCATCGTGAATGCGTGTCAGATCCCTGGCGAGATGCGCCAGATCCGGCTGAAGCATGCCTTGAGTATAAGACGGGAACGAACCCCTGACCATGGGGTCGAAGCGTTCATGAGATTCCCGCCTCGGTGTGAGGCCATGCAATCCGATGCAACTCTTCCGAGCCGCGTGCGCCCGGCCTAGGTTGGGATCACTGAACTCAATGAGGAGGAGTGAAATGACAACGACGATCGACCGTCCCCAGCTGACTGCCGACGACATCGCAATGAGGTGGCTCCAGGACTTCGAATCGGTACTGAGCCGCCGGGACATCCCGGCCGCTGCCGGACTGTTCGCCACGGACAGCTACTGGAGGGACCTCGTGTCCTTCACCTGGAACCTCAAGACGGTGGAGAACCCCGATGGGGTCACCGACCTGCTCACCCACAATCTCGACCGGGTCTCACCGGCCGAATTCGAACTCACCGATCCGGCGTCGACGGCGGACGGAGTGACCGAAGCATGGTTCACCTTCACCACCTCGGTGGGGCTGGGAAAGGGGCTCGTCCGCCTCATCGACGAAGACGGCATCAAGGCCTGGACCGTGCTCACCTCGCTGCAGGAGATCACCGGACATGAGGAACCGCGCGGCACCCGCCGGGTCAAAGGTGCCGCACACGGCGTCGATCCCGAGCGGAAGAGCTGGTCGGAGAAGCTCGCCGAGGAAGACGCCGCCTGGGGCAAGACCGCCGACCCCTACATCCTCGTCGTCGGTGGCGGGCAGGGAGGGATCGCCCTCGGGGCTCGCCTCCGCCAACTCGGGGTGCCCTCCCTGGTCATCGACCGGTGGGAGAAGCCGGGCGATCAGTGGCGGTCGCGATACAAGTCGCTGTGCCTGCACGATCCGGTCTGGTACGACCACCTGCCGTATCTGAAGTTCCCGGACAACTGGCCGGTGTTCGCGCCGAAGGACAAGATCGCGGACTGGTTGGAGTTCTACACGAAGGTGATGGAGATTCCGTACTGGTCATCGACCACAGCCACCTCGGCGAAATATGACGAAGCGGCGGGCCGGTGGACGGTCGAGGTCGAACGGGACGGGGAGAAGGTCACGCTCCGCCCGACCCATCTGGTGATGGCCACGGGAATGTCGGGCAAGCCGAGCATCCCCACGTTTCCGGGCTCGGACATCTTCAAGGGCGAGCAGCAGCACTCCTCGCAGCATCCGGGCCCTGACGCCTATGCGGACAAGAAGGTCGTCGTCATCGGCAGCAACAACTCGGCGTTCGACATCTGCGGAGCCCTGTACGAGAACGGTGCCGACGTCACCATGGTGCAGCGCTCGAGCACGCACATCGTCAAGAGCGATTCGCTCGTGGAGATCGCGATGGGGGACCTGTACTCCGAACGCGCGCTGGCCAACGGCGTGACGACGGAGAAGGCGGATCTCATCTTCGCGTCACTGCCGTACCGGATCATGCACGAGTTCCAGATCCCGCTCTACGACCAGATCAAGGAAGAGGATAAGGACTTCTACCAGCGCATGGAGGCGGCCGGATTCGACCTCGACTTCGGCGATGACGAGTCCGGTCTGTTCCTCAAATATCTGCGTCGGGGCTCGGGCTACTACATCGACGTCGGATCCGCCGAGCTCGTCGCCGACGGCAAAGTGAAGCTGGCCAAGGGGCAGGTCGACCACCTCACCGAGGATGCCGTCGTCCTTGATGACGGCACCGAGCTGCCGGCCGACCTCGTCGTCTACGCCACCGGCTACGGTTCGATGAACGGCTGGGTCGCCGACCTCGTCGATCAGGAGACCGCGGACAAGGTCGGCAAGTGCTGGGGCCTGGGATCAGAGACGACGAAGGACCCGGGCCCGTGGGAGGGCGAGCAGCGCAATATGTGGAAACCCACGCAGCAGGAGAACCTGTGGTTCATGGGCGGCAACCTCCACCAGGCACGCCATTACTCGCTGTACCTGGCCCTTCAGCTCAAGGCCCGCCACGAGGGGATCGACACTCCGGTGTACGGGCTGCAGGAGGTGCATCATCTGAGCTGATTCACGAGTCGGCGCGGCGTGGGCCTGATCTTCCGGGTGAGTCCACGCTGGCCGGTGAATTGCCGCTCATAGGTGGGAGAAATGGTCACGTTCTGCGCAGAAGAACGTGGCCATTTCTCCCACCTAGTGCGTCTGCCAGGCGTCCGCCAGGAGAGATGCGCGGAGTGGTGCTCTAGAGACCCAGGCGCTCCAAGACCCGTTTGACGTGGTCGAGGGCTTCGTCCTGCGAGAGACCGAAGTTCTGGTTGAAGTACATGCCGTCGCCGATGAGCTGAATCGTCATCGCCAGATCCGCATCGCCGAGGTGGTCGTTGAGTAAGTTGAACCAGGCTTCCCGAGTACTGCGCAGAGCGGCCTTGGCCTCCTCGTTCTCCAGCGCGAGGCAGCCGGCGGCGATGAGGCTGCGGTCCAGGGGAGTGCCGACCTCGGCCGAGGTCTCGAGGTAGTAGTAGTGGAGGCGCTCGCCGGCGGCCTTCATCTCGTCGACGTCCTCGGCCACGAGACGGCTCAGGCGCTCCAGGCTTCCCTCAATGAGTGCCGCCTTCGAGCCGAAGTGGTAGAGCAGGCCGCCCTTGGAGACGCCCGCTTTCGCAGCCACTGCGTCCAGAGTCGCTCCCGCTGTGCCGTGCTCGTCGAGGAGCGTATCGAAAGCGTCGAGCAGCTTCTCCTTGGTTGCGGTCGGATTGCGTGCCATGCTCACGAGCCTAGTCGATCAGGGGGACGCAGGTCTGACCGGCGGTGCAGCCTGCGCAATTGCTGAGCATTTGGACCCAGACCGCTATTCGCCTTTATAACTGTACCGTCTAGACGGTACAGTAGAGGTTATGACGACGACACTGACTCCACAGCTGCGGGCCGGACGGCGCGAATGGGCCGGACTGGCGGTGCTCATGGTCCCCGTGCTGCTGATCTCGATCGACAACACGGTCCTCGGCTTCGCGATCCCGGCCATCAGCACCGGTCTGCACCCGACGGGCACGCAGCTGCTGTGGATCGTCGACATCTACGCGCTCATGCTCGCCGGTCTGCTGGTGGCCATGGGCAGCCTCGGCGATCGGGTCGGGCGACGCAAGCTGCTCATCATCGGATCCGCCGGATTCGGTGCGGCCTCACTGCTCGCGGCCTTCTCCACCACCGCCGAGATGCTCATCCTCGCCCGCGCCCTGCTGGGCATCTTCGGCGCCACCCTCATGCCCTCGACGCTGTCGCTCATCCGCAACATCTTCGACCACGACAAGGACCGCCGCATCGCGATCGCCACCTGGGCCGCGATGTTCTCCGGCGGTGCGGCGCTGGGTCCGATCCTCGGCGGCTTTCTGCTCGAACACTTCCACTGGAGCTCGATCTTCTTCATCAACCTGCCGCTCATCGCGCTCTTCATCCCCGCGGCCGCGATCCTGCTGCCCGAATCGCGCGACCCGAACCCCGGGCGTTTCGACCCGTTCTCCATCATCCTGTCGATGCTTGCCCTGGCACCGCTCGTCTTCGCTATCAAACACAGCCTGGCATCGGGCGCCGACATCCTCTTCTGGCTGAGTCTGTCAGTGGCGATCGTCGCCGGAACCAGCTTCGTCCTCCGTCAGCTCGCCACATCGAACCCGATGCTCGACGTCCGCCTGTTCGCGAACTCCGTGTTCACCTCGGCGGTGGTGTCGAACCTGCTGAGCATCATGGGACTGGCCGGATTCCTCTATTTCGGCACGCAGCTGCTCCAGCTCGTGCTCGGACTCTCTCCGATCGATGCCGCCCTCGTGCTCATTCCGGGGCTGATCACCTCGGTCGCGGCCGGCTACCTCGCGGTGCCGCTCATCTCTCGCTTCGAACCGCGCGTCGTCGTTCCCTGCGCACTCGTGCTCAATGCGATCGGCATGGGCATCATCGCCTTCACGCCCGAGCACTCCGTGGTGGGAATGCTGCTGGCCTTCCTCATCCTCGGCATCGGACTCGGCGCCGCCGAAGTCATCACGAACGACCTCATTCTCGCTGCGGTCCCAGCTCACAAGGCCGGAGCCGCCTCGGCGATCTCGGAAACCGCCTACGAATTCGGATCCGTCATGGGTACGACCGTCCTCGGTGGGCTCTCGACCTTCATGTACGGATCCGCGCTGCAGTCCGCGATCGGGGACAAAGCGGACAGAGCCCAGTTCGATACGCTCGGCTCCGCCCTCGAATACGCGTCCGGGCTGAGCGCATCGGCCGGGGAGCGGATCACCGAGGCGGCTGTGACAGCCTTCGACTTCGGCGTGCAGTGGGCAGCCGGTGCGGCCGTCGTCCTCGTCCTCATCGCCGCCGTGCTCACGAGCATCGGACTCAAGGGTGCTGGCCGGCTCATGTCCGATGCGAACACCGAGGCGACCGAAGAGGATGCCCTACACTCACAGGCATGAGCCGAGAGATCCGATCCCCGTACGAGCGGGCGCTCGGGTCCCGTCTCGATGAGCTGCACCCGGTGCTCCGCCGCTACTTCGCAGCGATCCCTGCGGGATCGGTAGGCATCGGCGAGGGAGTCTTCGACCGCTTCGGCACCGAACGACGGTGGCTGTCGCCGATCCTCGCCGTGACCCGATGGTGTCGAGTGATCGTGCCCGGCCTACACCGTGAGGTGCCGTTCCGTATCGAGAATCGGACGGACGACGGCAGACAGACCGCGACGCGGACGCTGTACTTCGACAAGGGCACATGGTCGATGGTTGATGCGGTGTCGTTCGTCCCCGGCCAGAGTTCAGCGGAGACGAACGACGAAGGAGCCTGCGGATCTCGGGGTGTCGTCGATGTGCTCGGGAAGCCGACCATCGTCGAAGCCGAATTCGACGTCGAGGTGGTCGACGGGGGACTGCGACTGCAGAGCCGCCGGGTCGGACTCCGGCTCGGTCGGCTGAGAGTCGTTGTGCCGAAAGCGATGTGCCCGGTCATCGCCTTGAGCGAGCGCTTCGACGACAGTACTGACCGACAGCGAGTCGACCTCGTCGTCGATGCGCCGATCATCGGACGCGTCTACGAATACACCGGCACCTTCACCTACCGCATCGAGTCCGGAGGCGACCCAGTACCGAGGTTCGGCTGAGCGCCCCAACAAGCGTCCCGGCGTGGTGCCCGGAGGCCGGGCGAACGCGCCAAACGCCGTCGTTCAAGCCGAAGCGCGGATATCGAATTGTAGACGACTCGATATCCGCGCTTGGCCTTGCACGACGGCCGGGTACAGCGCTTGGCCTTGCACGACGGCCGGCACCGCGCTTCGCCTTGAACGAACCCCGGAGATCAGCGCGTCGGAGCGAGGGTCTCCTGAGTCGTCTGCTTCTGGCGCTTGCGTGCCAGCACGCGGCCGATGCCGGTGTAGACGAGAGCGGCGATGAGCACGAGGTAGATGACGATCGTGATCGGCGAGGACACGAGCGTTGAGGCGTCACCGCCGGAGGCCAGCAGAGCGTCGCGCAGGTTCGACTCGGCCAGAGGACCGAGCACCATGCCGATCATCAGCGGAGCCAGCGGCACACCGTAGCGCTTGAGCACGAAGCTGAGGACACCGATGCCCAAGAGGATGAGCAGCTCGAACGTCGAGGCGCTCGTCGCGTAGATGCCCAGACCGCAGAACACCGCGATGCCGCCGTAGAGGTACGGGTCCGGGATCTTCAGCAGCTTCGCCCACAGGGGAGCGAAGGGCAGGTTGATGATGAGGAGCACGATCATCGCGATGAAGAAGCTCGCCAGCAGACCCCAGACGAGTTCGGGGGAGCGGTCGAAGAGCAGCGGTCCGGGCTGGATGCCGTACTGACGGAAGGCGGCAAGCATGATCGCCGCAGTCGCCGAGATCGGCAGACCCAGAGCCAGCAGCGCACCCATGGCGATGCCCGTCGTCGCCGATCCGGCCGCCTCGGGGGCGGCAAGACCACGGATCGCACCCTTGCCGAACTGCGGATCCTTCCGGCGGGAATCGAGCTTGCGCTCCAGGCCATAGGCCATGAACGTCGGCACGTCGGCACCGCCGACGGGGATGACGCCGAAGGGCAGGCCGATCGCGGTTCCGCGCAGCCATGCCGGCACAGCCTCGCCGACCTCCTTGCGGGAGAGGAAGGGCCGACCCGAGGAGTTAATCGTGTTGTCCTTGGTCTGACGGCGGATGCGGGAGGCGATGAAGAACACCTCACCGAGGGCCAGCACACCGACGGTCACCGTGACCAGCGAGACTCCATCGAAGAGCTCGGGCACACCGAGCGTGAAACGCTCCGTACCAGAGACCGAGTCGATGCCGATGACGGTGAAGCCGATGCCCAGCACCAGAGCCGTGAGCCCCTTGAGCACCGAATCGGCGACCACCGAGGAGGTTGCGACGAAGGCGAAGAGCGCGAGGGCGAAGAACTCTGCCGGGCCGAAGCTCGTCGACAGATCCGCCAGCGCCGGGGCGACGAAGACGACGAGGAAGCAGGAGATGAAGCCGCCGATGAACGCGCCGATCGCAGCCGTGGCCAGAGCCTGCGGGGCCCGCCCGGCCTTGGCCATCTTGTGGCCTTCGAACGTCGAGGCGATCGCAGAGGCCTGGCCCGGGGTGTTCATGAGGATGGCCATCGTCGAGTCGCCGAAGAGCCCACCGAAGTAGACGCCGGCGAACATGATGAACGCACCCGTGGGATCGAGGGCGAAGGTCATCGGCAGCAGCAGAGCCACGGCCATCGACGAACCCAGGCCCGGCAGCACGCCGACGGCGGTGCCGAGGAAGCAGCCGACGAGGACCCACAGCAAGTTCATCGGCGTCAGAGCGTGTGTGAACCCTTCGAAGAGGGACATGAGGGCATCCATATCAGAAGCCACCTCCCAGAATTCCCGAAGGAAGGTTGAGTCCCAGCAGCACCGCGAAGGCGATGTAGACCAGGGATGAGAACGTCAGTGCCAGAGTGAGATCGAACAGCGGCTTCTTCGAGCCCATCGACCGGGCCACGCACCAGAACAGAAGGGCTGCGGCGATGATCCACCCGGCGAATTCGAGGATGAGTGCGAAGGCAGCGAAACCGCCCGCACCCCAGGCCAGAGACACGAAGTCGCTGTGCGTGCGGTGCTTCGCATCGGCCTTGCGAGCCGCTGCGAGAGCCTGACGGTCTTCTTCCGGCTCGTCCTCCTCATGAGGGGACAGGCGCGAGGCCGCGACAGCTGAGGTCACCGGAGTCGAGAACGCCTTGTCCTCCTCGGCCGCGGCCGGCAGCTCGTCGTCGGCATCGACGGGTTCGGGATTGCGGATATAGGCGATGACGAGCAGGATCGTCAGCGCGTAGCCGACGAGCATGATGATCGTCGGGAAGAACTGCGGACCCGGTTTGTCCGCATCCGCGGGCACCTCCATGGTGAGGATGCCCACGAGCAGATAGGTCGAGAACGCCCCCATGATGAGGGGGACGATGAGACCCGACCGCCCCTGCCACCAGGTGCCCGCACCAAGGTGACCCGTCCGTTCCGTCGTCTGTGCGCTCACAGTCCCAACTCCTTCAGCAGCTTCTCCACCCGTGACGAGTCCTCCTTGACGAACTCGGCGAATTCGTCGCCGGTCAGCCATACATCGGTCCACTTGTTCCGATCGAGAGCGTCTTTCCACGCCGCACTGTCGCGGGTCTTGGTCAGCACCTCGAGCAGCTGAGCGGATTCGTCTCCGGTGATGTCCGGCGCACCGAGCCAGCCGCGCCAGTTCGTCAGCGTGACCTCATAGCCCTGTTCGGACATGGTGGGCACATCGTCGAAGCCCTTGATCCGCTTCGGTGCGGCGACCCCGATGGCCTTGACGCGTCCGGCCTCGATCTGGTCGGAGACCTCGTTGAAGCCGCAGGAGGCGAAGTCGGTGGTCCCCGAGAGCAGAGTCTGGATCGCCTCGCCGCCACCGGACTTCGGGATATAGGTGATGTCGGAGGCGGGGATCCCGCCGAGCAGCGCCAGCTGAGCGATGGTCAGATGGTCGACCGACCCGGCCGAACCGCCCGTCCACACGAACCCTTTCGGGTCCTTCTTCCACGCACCTACGACATCGTCGATCGTGTTGTGCGGGGAATCCGCGGCGGCGATGAGCACGTCGTAGTCTTCGGCCACCCGGGCGAGCAGGGTCGTGTTGTCGAAACCGACCGGCGACTTGTTCAGCGCGATTCCGCCGACCATGGCGGTGCCGGTGGCCAGGATCGTGTCCGCCTGACCGTGCATGGTCGAGAATTTGCCGAGGCCGATGGTGCCGCCGGCACCCGGGATGTTGACGACCTGGGCGTTGTTGGCGAGCCGGTCGACGCGCATGGCCTGCTGCGTCTCGCGGGCGAATCCGTCCCATCCGCCGCCGGCGCCGGCCGGAGCGATGAGCGTGAGATTCGATGATAGGTCACCCTTCGCCGAGGCGGCCCTGACCGAGTATGTCGTCGCCGTTCCGATCGCCGCCAAGGCGATCGCCCCGTAGGCGATGCGACCGAAGGTTCGTCGCGAGGGATGGGAGGATTCCGTCACGGAATCCTCGGGAGGTGGCGCCTGTGGCACGGACTTCTCCTTTGAAGGCAGGTGTGATGTGAGACTCACCTTAGAGGTTGCTGAGTGTCGAGTGCGAGATTGTGCTCACTCTGCGCGTTCTGCTCATTGAGCGCGTTGAGTGCATTCTGCGCACCACCTGTTGTCGTTGCGCGATGGTGCCCGGCCTTCGCGACCACAAACGAGGGGCGGGCGGAGTGACTAGGGTGGGGCCATGACTGATTCCGATTCTCCGGCCACCGCTCCTTCCGCACGGACTCCGTCCGGGACCGCGACCTCGACAGCGACCGCCCCCGCTTCCGCGCCGGTGGCGAAGAAGGTTCCGTTCGAGCGCACGCACCACGGTCATACCTTCGTCGACGACTACGAGTGGATGCGTGAGAAGGAGTCACCCGAGGTGATCGCCCACCTCGAGGCGGAGAACGCCTGGACGAACGCGCAGACCGCTCACCTCGAAGGGCTGCAGGAATCGATATTCACCGAGATCAGAACGCGCATCAAAGAGACCGATATGTCCGTGCCCAACCGGCGTGGACGGTATTGGTATTTCTCCCGGACCAAGGCCGGACTCGACTACGGCATCAGCGTCCGGCTCCCCATCTCGGACCCAGACGACTGGACACCGCCGGAGGTCGGCGAAGAGCCTCTGCCCGGCGAAGAGGTCGTCTTCGACTCGAACATCGCGGCCGCAGGCCAGGAATTCTTCTCCCTCGGCTCCTTCTCACTCTCGGATGACGGCAGCCGACTCCTCTACGGCGTCGACACCACAGGCGACGAGCGCTACACACTGCGCGTGCGCGACCTGGGCACCGGAGACGACCTCACCGACACGATCGAGGGCACCTTCGCCGGAGCCTCCCTCGACCCGAGCGGCCGGTTCGTCTTCTACACCACCGTCGACGACGCCTGGCGACCGGAGAAGGTGTGGCGCCACGTCGTCGGCACCGACAGCAGCGACGACGTGTGCATCTTCCATGAACCCGATGAGCGCTTCTTCGTCGGATCGGGCTTCTCTCGTTCGGGCCGGATGATGTTCGTCGTCACCGGGTCGAAGACGACGACCGGCTATTGGCGCCTCAGCGCCGACGACCTCGAGTCCGAGCCGCAGGAGATCTGGCCCCGAGTCGACGGGGTCGAGTACAACGTCGAGCACGCGATCATCGGCGGTGAGGACCGGTTCCTCATCACCCACAACCGCAACCGCGCCGATTTCGAACTCGTCGACGTCCCGGCCGCCGAACCGACCGCAGCCGGCCGCGACGTCATCGCCGCCGGTGCGCATTCAGGCGTAAGTCATGAGCTGAGCATCGACGACCTGCGCATCGAAGACGTCGACGCCTTCGCCGACTTCATCGTGCTCAGCTACCGCCGCGGCGGCTTCGCGCGCGTCGGCATCGTCCGCCTGTGCGAGGCCTCCTCTCCGTTCGGTCCGCTGCAGGAACTGCCCTTCGGCCGAGAGACCGGGTCACTTTACCTGGGCAACAACCCCGAATTCGCACAGGCGAGCATCCGACTGCACTTCACCTCCATGTCCACACCCGCCGTGATCTATTCCCACAGGGTCGCAGGCGGCACTGACACGGTTCTCAAACGTCAGCCCGTTCTCGGATCGGTCGACCTGGACGACTACACCGAAACCCTGCTGTGGGCGAAGGCCGAGGACGGCACGGATATCCCGATCTCGATCGTCTGCCGCAAGGATCTCCGCCGGTTCGGCGATGACGACACCCCCGCCTCGGTGATGGAGGGAACGGGCAACGGCGGTGACGCGATGAACGGCACGGCCGCCTCGGCGAAAGGGGAGCCGGCACCGCTGCTCCTCTACGGGTACGGCTCCTACGAAGCGAGCATGGATCCGTACTTCTCGGTCTCACGGCTGTCTCTGCTCGACCGCGGCGTCGTCTTCGCCATCGCCCATGTGCGCGGCGGCGGCGAAATGGGCCGACACTGGTACGACCAGGGCAAGACCACGGCGAAGAAGAACACGTTCACCGACTTCATCGACGTCGCCCGCCACCTCATCGACACCGGCTGGACGAGCCCGGACCGGCTCGTGGCCAGCGGCGGCTCGGCCGGCGGGCTGCTCATGGGCGCCATCGCGAACACGGCCCCCGAGCTCTTCGCCGGAATCAGCGCCGAAGTGCCCTTCGTCGACGCGCTGACCTCGATCCTCATGCCCGAGCTGCCGCTGACGGTCATCGAATGGGAGGAGTGGGGCGACCCGCTGCACGATCCGGAGGTTTATGAGTACATGCGCTCGTACTCTCCGTACGAAAACGTCACCGAGGCGGCCTACCCGCGGATCTTGGCCGTGACCTCGCTCAACGACACCCGAGTCCTCTACGTCGAACCCGCGAAATGGGTCGCCCGACTCCGCGAAGTCGGTGCCGACGCCCTGCTCAGGACCGAAATGGTCGCCGGCCACGGCGGGGCGTCCGGACGCTACGACGCATGGAAGGAGATCGCCTTCGAGTACGCGTGGATCCTCGATGTGCTGGGACGATCGGATGTCGAAATAGAGGCCTGAGGGGACGACTGTCGCCGCAGATAACGATACTGGGACGATTGTCTCCAAAACCCGGAATCGGCACCCGGCGTCAGTGCCGGGCCATAGAGTGGATATCATCACATTCGACGTGATGCGCGTCATGGTCGCAGAAAGGTCTGTGACCAGGCGGCGCATCATTCATCTGCATTGCCGTCATCTCCTTGCGCGCGGGGAGCGTCGGTGTCGAATGCAGAATTCGTGACGGATCCGCACCGGCGGACCGAAATTCCGAAAGGGAGAAGAATGCGTCTCAGGAAATTGGCCACAGCGATTGTGGCGGTCGGTTCGATTCTTGCGGTTTCGGCCTGCTCCGGCGGCGAGGGCGGTGGCGGCGGCGGTCAGGAGGACTCGTTCGCCATCGGTGTCTCACAGCTCGTGCAGCACCCGGCGCTCGATGCCGCCACCGAAGGCTTCAAGAAGTCCTTCGAGGACGCCGGTGTCGAGGTGGAGTGGGATGTGCAGAACGCACAGGGCGAACAGGCCAATGCGACCTCGATCGCCCAGCAGTTCGCCAACGACGACCTCGACCTCGTGCTCGCCGTCGCCACCCCGGCCGCTCAGGCCGCAGCCCAGGCGATCACCGACAAGCCCGTGCTCTTCACCGCCGTCACCGACGCCCAAGAAGCCGGACTCGTCGACTCCGACGATGCGCCCGGCGGCAACGTGACCGGCACCTCCGACCTCAACCCGGTCGAGGAGCAGCTCAAGCTGGTCAAGGACGTCAAGCCGGATGCGAAGACCGTCGGCATCGTCTACAGCTCAGGTGAGGTCAACTCGCAGGTGCAGGTCGATCTCGCGAAGAAGGCCGCGAAGGACCTCGACGTGACGATCAAGGAAGCGACGATCGCGAATTCGGGCGAACTCGCACAGGCCGTGGACTCGCTCGGCAAGGTCGACGCCTACTATGTGCCCACCGACAACAACGTCGTCTCGGCCGTGTCGACCATGGTCCAGGCGGCAGAGAAGAACAAGGCTCTGCTCGTCGGATCCGAAGCCGGCCAGGTCGAATCCGGTGCGGCGATCACTCGCGGCATCGACTACACGAAGCTCGGCGAACAGACGGGCGAAATGGCGCTGAAGATCCTCCAGGACGGAAGCAAGCCCGCCGACATGCCCGTCGAGACCAGCTCGAACCTCGAGCTCGTTGTCAACCCGAAGGCCGCGAAGGCGCAGGGCGTCGAGATTCCGAAGAGTCTCGTCGACGAAGCCGACAACGTCATCGAGTGATCGGCGCACGTCACACCCGGTGATCCGGTGCGCGGAGTCCTGAACTCCTCAACCGCACCGATGCCGCCGGCCCCGAGGCAGCCGGCAGTCCTGCCGACAGCCTCGGGTCCACCTCGAACCACACACCAGAAATGAACGGAAACACATGTTCGGAGCATTGGAGCTCGGGCTCATCTACGGCGCGATGGCGCTCGGGGTCTATCTGACCTTCAAGGTCCTCAACTTCCCCGACCTCACCGTCGACGGAAGCTTCACCACGGGCGGCGCCACCGCAGCCTCCCTCATCATCGCCGGGGTCAACCCCTTCCTGGCCACCGCCGCCGCGATCGGTGCCGGACTCATCGCCGGCTATATCACCGGTCTGCTCCACACGAAGGGCGGCATCGACGGGCTGCTCGCAGGAATCCTCACCATGATCGGCCTGTGGTCGATCAACCTGCGGATCATGGGGAAGGCGAACCTGCCGCTCCTGCGAGAAGACACCGTGTTCACCCCGCTGCGCGAGAACATGCTGCTGGGCAGCTGGGTGTCGATCGCGATCCTGCTCGCGTTCGCCCTCATCCTCAAATTCGCCATCGACTGGTTCCTCACCACCGATCTCGGGCTGGCCATCCAGGCCACCGGCAACAACAAAGAGATGATCCGCAGCCTCGGCGTCAACACCGACAACTCGACGATGCTCACCCTGGCGCTGTCGAACGGATTCGTCGCCCTCTGCGGTGCACTCGTCGCCCAGTACCAGGGATTCTCCGATATCAGCATGGGCATCGGCCTCATCCTCGTCGGACTCGCCTCGGTCATCCTCGGCCAGGCCGTCTTCGGCAGCCGCAATATCTTCATGGCCAGCCTCGGTGCGCTCCTCGGGTCGGTCGTCTACCGACTCATCATCTTCCTCGCTCTGCGTGCGGGCCTCGACACGAACGATATGAAGCTGACCACTGCGCTGCTCGTCGTCATCGCACTGCTGCTGCCCAGGTGGGGCTTCCTCAAACGGATCCCCTCCCTGCGCGGGCGCGGAAACCGCGCGGCCGCCTCGGTGCCGCAGGGGACGACCGATATGAAGGACCCGGCCGAGGTCGCCGATGTCCCCGCCGGCGCGACCGGTGCACGAGCCGGGAAGGAGATCTGAGACCATGCTCAAGATCGACAACATCTCCAAGACCTTCTTCGCCGGCACCGTCAACGAACGCAAGGCGCTGCAGGGGCTCTCGCTCGAACTCGACGAATCCGACTTCGTCACCGTCATCGGCTCCAACGGCGCGGGAAAGTCGACGCTGCTCAACACCATCTCCGGTCGTCTGCCCATCGATTCGGGGTCGATCACGATCGACGACGCCGAGGTGTCCCGGATGCCCGAGTACAAGCGGGCGAGATATCTGGGCCGAGTCTTCCAGGATCCGATGGCCGGCACGGCTCCGGATCTGACGATCGAGCAGAACCTCTCGCTTGCGCTCAAACGCGGACAACCGCGCGGGCTGGGTCGGGGGACGACCTCGGAGCGACGCGAACACTTCAAGGACGAACTGGCCACACTCGAACTCGGCCTGGAGAACCGGCTGAAGACGAAGGTCGGGCTGCTCTCCGGCGGTCAGCGCCAGGCGCTGAGCCTGCTCATGGCCGGATTCACCCAGCCGCGGATCCTGCTGCTCGATGAGCACACAGCGGCACTCGACCCGCAGCGTGCGGCCCTGGTGTCGGCGCTGACGAAGAAGATCGTCGAGGCCGACGGGCTGACCACGCTCATGGTCACCCACAACATGGAGCAGGCGATTGCGCTGGGCAACCGGCTGATCATGATGCACGAGGGGCGGATCATCTATCAGGCTTCGGCCGAGGAGAAGAAGGACCTGACTGTCGAGACCCTGCTCGGCGAATTCTCGAAACTCAAGGGAGCGACACTGGGCGACCGGGCACTGCTCAACTAAACCGAGCGTGGCGCGCGGTCGAGGCGCGTGGACGAGAGGGCGGTTCGCACCCAGGTGGTGCGGACCGCCCTCTCTTCCGAACTGGCGGACTTTACCAACCGGTTGGTAAAGTAGAGGCATGACAAATAATGGACGGATGCGGATCCTCCGGGCGGCGAAGGCCCTGGCGGAGTCGCATGACTCGGTGCAGGGCGTGACGATCTCGCTCGAGTCGGTCGCACAGCAGGCGGGACTGACGAAGCCGGGTCTGCTGTATCACTTCCCGTCCAAGGAAGCGCTCATGCTCGGGCTCGTCGGCCATGCCGCCGAGGACTGGGCGCAGCGACTGCGCACGCACACGGGGCGCTCGAGTCGGGAACTGTCGAGCTTCGAGCGGCACCGCGCCTATGTCACCGTGGCCACCACTGCCGAGGTCTCGCGAGCCGACTACTGGATCTTCTCCGATGCCCTCTACCACCCGACGCTCTCTCGGGCATGGAGTGAGCACCTCGGCCCGTGGTTCGACACCACAGGACTTGACGATCGTGCGGTATCGCTGCTGACCGCGGCTCGGTTCTGCGCCGATGGCGCATGGATGTCCGAAGCCACCGGAGTGTTTCCCTCCGATGATCTCGCGGCCGTCAGCAAGCATGCCCTTGCCCTCATCGATGCCGCTGAAAGAACGTCCGACGCCGCCGAAACGGAGGTGACCGCATGAATTCGAAACGTCTTCTGCTTCTCGTCGCAGCCATCCTCGCCGAGGTGGCCGCCACCCTGATGCTGCGTGCCTCGGTCACCGATCCCGTGTGGATCCCGGGGGTCGTCGTCCTCTACGCCACAGCCTTCTTCATCCTCGGGCTGACTCAACGACTCGGCATGTCGCTCGGTGCGGTCTACGCCACGTGGTCGGCCAGCGGGGTCGCCCTCGTCGCCATGCTCGGTGTCGTGTTCTTCGGTGAGCTCTTAAGTGTCGGTGCCGTGATCGGCATCGCCCTCATCATCATCGGCGTCATCCTCGTCGAATCCGGCACTCCCGAGGAATCCGAGACCGTCGATGCGGAGGTGCCCGAATGAGCTGGATGTGGTTGGCCCTGTCGATCTTCAGCGAGGTCGCGGGCACTCTGTGCCTGCGCGCGAGCGCCGGACTGCAGCGCAAGATCTGGTTCATCCCCGTGGCCGTCAGCTACACTGCGGCCTTCGTCTTCCTCGGCCGCACCCTCGCAGAGGGAATGCCGCTCGGCGTCGCCTACGGGCTCTGGGCGGCCTGCGGGGTCGCGCTGGTGTGTCTGCTCTCCCGCGTGATCTGGAACGATCCGCTGACGCGCAAGGCGCTCATCGGCATCGGCTTCATCACCGTCGGCGTCATGTTCGTCGAACTCGGCTGACCCGGACCGGCTGGCCGGGCCTGGCTGAGGCGAAGCGGCTGACCCGGTCCGGTTGGTCCGGCTGTGGCGAGTCGACTGACCTGGCCCGGCTGACCTGGCTGTGGCGAGTCGGCGGGTCGCAGATCTGGCACCGGGCGTGCCTGCTCGTTGCTGAGAATTTATTGAGAAGCCGCGAGGAAGCTGTTATCGTCCAGAACTGTGCCTCCTTTCGGTGATGTCCTTCCGCGCGACCGCGGAACTGCGACCCCGAATGCGGAGCGTCCGAGCTGCGGTTTCGCCAATGACTCATGGGAGCCCGTAGCCGTCGGCTGGTGGGGCGGAGAGCCCTGAGCCGCTGACGCAGACTGCCAGCCCGGCCGCCTTTCACTTCCTTTCAACGAACACCTGACCGCTGACCGACGATTGTCAGCGGGCGACGTCGCGTATGCCGCGGCGGCCGGTGGCTGCGCACTGCTATTCATCACTGACCCCCTACCGGAAAGAGTTGGCGTATGACCGATGACCGTCAGAAGAAGTCCGATACCGAATCAGATCCCAGTCCTGACTCGGCACAGCAGGAGGCCCGGGGGATGCAGTCCCGCTCGGCCCCACGAGAGAGAATCAAGGCCGACGCGAAGCGTGTGAGTGCCGAAGCCGGGCGCGTGAGCCGCGAGACCGGCCGCAAGCTCGGCAATTTCGACTACCGCCGCCCGCGCGGCCCCGTGAAGGCCGACCTCGAAGAGACACACGGGCACTACCCGCACGACACCCACCCGATCCTCGTGCCCGGAATCGCCATCGACGAACAGCGGCGCAAGTACTCGCTGGACAAGATCATCTTTGCCATCGCCGGCGGCCTCACCGTCGCCTTCGTCATCTGGGGCATCTCCAGCCCCGCCAGCGTCGCCACTGTCGCTCAGACAGCCTATGACTGGGCCACCCTCAACGTCGGGTGGCTGTTCAACCTCGTCGCGATCATCATCCTCGTCTCCCTGCTCATCCTCGCGTTCTCTCCCTACGGCAAGATCCCCTTGGGAAAGGACGGGGAGACCTCTGAGTTCTCCACCTTCTCCTGGGTCGCCATGCTCTTCGCGGCGGGCATCGGCATCGGGGTCCTCTTCTTCGGGCCCTCCGAGCCCCTGACCTACTTCATCTCACCGCCGCCGCTGACGAATGACCCGGAGACGACCGAGGCGCTCCACGGGGCGATGGCCCAGACCTACTTCCATTGGGGCTTCCACGCCTGGGCGATGTATGCCCTCGTCGGCGGTGCCATCGCCTACGCCGCCTACCGTCGCGGTCGCTCCCTGCTGCTGTCCTCGATCTTCCAGACCCTGTTCGGCAAACGTCAGACCGAGGGCTTCGCCGGAAAGCTCGTCGACATCTTCGCGATCGTCGCCACTCTCTTCGGTACGGCCGCGGCCCTGGGGATTGCGGCCATGCAGATCGGCACCGGTGTCAGCATCGTCGCCGATGCGGGACCGATGACGAACAACATGCTCGTCATCATCATCCTCGTCCTCACCGTCGGCTTCATCATCTCAGCCGTCTCCGGCGTCTCCCGAGGAATCCGCTACCTGTCCTCGATCAACATCGTGCTGACCGTGGGCATCGTCGCGCTCGTGCTGTTCCTCGGGCCCACGCTCTACCTGCTCAATCTGCTGCCCTCGGCGTTCATGGAATACCTCGGGTCGATGTTCGACATGATGGGCCGGTCCCTGTCCTGGGGTGCCGAGACGCAGGAATTCCAGTCCCTGTGGACCGTCTACTACTGGGCCTGGTGGATCTCCTGGTCGCCGTTCGTCGGCACCTTCATCGCCCGCATCTCCCGCGGTCGCTCGATCCGCCAGTTCATCCTCGGCACGATCTTCATCCCCTCGACGCTGCTCTTCGTCGCCTACGGGATCATGGGCGGAACCTCCATCTGGATGTACCGTTCCGGAGCCTCGGGCTTCACCGACAGCATGGCGGCCCCCGAGGTGTTCTTCACCCTCATCGACAACCTGCCCTATGTCGAATGGCTGCCGTTCGTCGCCATCATCGTCCTGGCGATCTTCTTCATCACTTCCGCGGATTCCGCCTCGGTGGTCATGGGCATGCTCGCCAGTCGTGGTGATCAGGAGCCGAAGAAGTGGGTCGTCGTGTTCTGGGGCCTGGTGATGTCGGGCATCGCCGTGGTGATGCTCCTCCTCGGCGACGCCAGCGCACTCGAGGGACTCCAACAGCTCGTCATCGTCACAGCGGTGCCGTTCGCGCTCGTCATGCTCTTCATCATCGTCGCCTGGTTCAAGGAGCTGCGCACCGACCCGCTCGCCCTGCGTCGTCAGTACGCGCTCAACGCGGTGGACAACGCCGTGGTCGCCGGTGCCGATGCGTACGGTGACGACTTCGCCCTTCAGGTCGTGCCCACCGAACCCGGTGACGGCGCGAACGGCGGAATCGATTCCGAGCATGAGGACTACACCGACTGGTACCAGCGCACGGACGAGAACGGCGAACCCGTCGGCTTCGACTATGAAACCGGCGAATGGGCCGACGGCTGGATGCCCGAGGACGAATCCTCCGACATCGAGGATTCCGCGACGTCCGAGGAATCCACCGACACCGAGGAATCTGCGGACACCGAGGAATCCACCGACACCGAGGCGGCCGCCGCCTCGACGACCGACGCGGACTCCGGGGCCGCCTCGGCGACCGAATCCGACCCGGCAGCAGACTCCGAATCCGACCGCAGAGAGGACCGCTCATGACCACCCCGAACATCGTCGTCATCCAAGCCGACCAGATGGCCGCCCAAGCCCTGGGCGCCTACGGTGATGCGGCCGCGCTGACCCCGAACATGGATGCCCTGGCCGCCGACGGAGCCGTCTTCGACCGCGCGTACTGCAACACTCCGCTGTGCTCGCCGTCGCGGGCGTCGATGATGACCGGGCGGATGCCCTCGGAGATCGACTGCCTGGACAACGGCGATGACTTCGCGGCCTCGGTGCCGACCTTCGCCCACCGTCTGCGCAAGCTCGGCTATCACACCGCGCTGATCGGGCGGATGCACTTCATCGGACCTGATCAGCACCACGGTTTCGAAGAGCGCCTGACCACGGACGTGTACCCGGCCGACCTCGATATGGTGCCCGACTGGGACCGTCCCCTGGAGCAGAAGCTGCAGTGGTACCACGAGGCCGAGCCGGTGTTCACCGCCGGTGCCGCGACCGCGAACGTCCAGCAGGACTTCGATGACGAGGTGATCTTCAGGACCCTGCGTCATCTCAACGATCGCAAGCGCGCGAACCAGGCCGCCGGGACCGATCAGCCGTTCCTCATGGTCACCTCGTTCATCCACCCCCACGACCCGTACGAGCCGCCGAAGGCCAACTGGGACCGGTTCGCCGAGGTGGCCATCCCGAATCCGGCGCACCCCGAGGTTCCCGATCCGGCCGTGGACCCGCACAGCCACCGGCTGCGCACCATGTGCGGCCTCGACGAACGCGAACCGGGCATCGACGACGTGCGGCGGGCCCGCCGGGCCTACTATGCGGCGGTGAACTACATCGACGACCACGTCGGGGCGATCAGGCGCAGGCTCGAGGAACTCGACCTGGCAGACAACACGGTCATCGTCGTCACCAGCGACCACGGGGACATGCTGGGGGAGAAGGGGCTGTGGTTCAAGATGTCACCGTACGAGCAGTCTTCCCGGGTTCCGCTGATCATCAACGCACCTGCCGAGGTGATCGCCCCGGGCCGGTATGCGAACCCCGTCAGCCTCGTCGACCTCGCACCGACTCTGCTCGAGATCGCCCGCGGGGGTGCCGAGGGCACGGAGGAACCCGGCTCCGGGGCCGCCTCGGCGACGGATGAGGGTCTGACCGGAATCTCGATGCTCGAATCCGCCCGGCGGGAAGCCGCCGGCGAGCTCGGACCCGAGGATCGCGATGTCGTCATCGAATACTTCGCCGAGGGCACCTACCGTCCGCAGGTCACACTGGTGCGCGGGGATCACAAGCTCACGGTGTGCCCGGGCGATCCGGTGCTGCTCTTCGACCTGGCGGCGGATCCCGATGAGCTGGTCAACCGTGCCGAGGATCCGGCCTATGCCCAGACGCTGACGGAGATGCGCGGGGAGCTCGAATCCCGCTACGATCTCGAGCACCTCGAGGAGCATGTGCTCGGTTCGCAGCGCAGCCGTCAGCTCGTCGCCGATGCGCTCAAGGTCGGTCGGGTCCGTCACTGGGACTTCGACCCTGAGCCGAAGCACGGCTACGTGCGCGGAGACTTCTGGTCGGCGTTCCGCTTCGGCAAGATTCCCGCCGCTGACTGACCCTCGGCAGCTGCAGCGGCTGGCCGCCGGTACATCGGTTCCGGCAGCCGGCTGCGCCGGCCCCGTCGGCTGACTGCAGCTGACCGTGCTGCAACCGCGTGTTCGAAGTGTGGGCGTGCGTGGTGATCCAGATCACTGCGCCCACACTTCGAACACGCGGAAGCAGGTTTCGGGGCCCGCCGGACGGCTGCAGCAGGTCGGCTGTGAGGGTGAGCCGCCTCGGCGAGAACAATTCACCTGGTCTTAGGTGAGTTGCGGGTCACATTCTCAGAAACGGGTGGCATCATTCGAGGTAGGAGGGATGCCATGACCATCTTTGAGTCGACATCTGAAGTTCCGCTCGGCGCGGAGACCACCTACGACTGGCATGCTCAGCCAGGAGCGCTGACCCGTCTCTCACCGCATTGGGCGCAGGAGATCGTCGAAGAGAGCTATCCTCCGATCGCTCCGGGCTCGGTGGCGCAGGTGAAGACGAGCGTGCCCGGCACCTACGGGCTCGTGCGACGGCCATTCAGCTCCGTGCACTCGGAAGGCCCGTCGCGGTTCTCCTTCGTCGACGAGCTGAAGAAGGGGCCGCTGAGCCAGTGGAAGCACACGCACGAGTTCACGTCGGTCGCCGGCGGGACGAAGATCGACGACCACATCGAATTCTCCATGGCTCCCCAGGGCTTCGACGTCATCGACCGGGGCCTCACCCGCTACCTTGAGGCCACCTTCGACGCCCGTCGCAAGCGGATGCTCATGGACATCGACTTCCTCGAATCCACGAACGCGCCCCTGCTGACGCGGAAGAAGGGCAAACACATCCTCATCGCCGGCGGCAGCGGAATGATCGGACGCCAAGTGGCCGCCCTGTTCTCCACCGCCGGACATTTCGTCCGGCTCCTCGTGCGCGAGACCCCGAAGTTCCCGTACGAGGTGCACTGGAATCCGGATCTGGGAATCCTCAATCCACGGGACCTCGCGTGGGCAGATGCGGTGGTCCACCTCGGCGGGCGTTCCATCGCCACTCGGTTCACCAAGCATGCGAAGGACGAGATCTGGTCCTCCCGCATCGACTCGACGAGGCTGCTCGTCGAAACGATGCGCGGTCTGCCCGAGGCGAAGCGCCCCTCGGTCTTCGTCTGCGCCTCTGCGGTCGGCTATTACGGGGCGAAGGCCGACGAACCTGTCGACGAGACCGGACCGGCCGGCGAGGGATTCCTCGCCGAGGTGTGCCAGAAGTGGGAAGAGACGGCGGCCGGTGTCGAGGACGCCGGGATCCGGCGGGTGTCGATCCGTACCGGAGTCGTCCTCAGCTCCCTGGGCGGTCTGCTCAAACTGCAGGCGCCGCTGTTCCTCGCCGGCGCCGGCGGTCGACTGGGCAGCGGAGAGCAGGCCCTGGCTTGGATCTCCCTCGACGACGTGGCGCGCGCGTATGTGCACGCAGTCCTCTACGACTATGTGCGAGGACCGGTGAACGCTGTCGCCCCTGATCTCGTTTCGCAGGCGGAATTCGCCGAGGCGCTCGCCGCCCACCTGCGTCGGCCCGCCTGGATCCCGACGCCCGGTTTCATCACCGAGCTCATGCTCGGGCGTGACGGGGCGAAGGAGCTTGCGCTGGCGGACCAGAGAGTGGTGCCGGAGAAGCTCGAAGAGACCGGCTACCAGTTCGCCCACCCGACGTTGGCAGATTGCTTCGACGAGGAGCTCGGCGGAGGGGCGTAATACAGAGATCCCCTCCGTTCGGCGCGAATGCCGAGCGGAGGGGACCGGTGTTTCTGACGGTGTTGGTCAGAAGCGCTTCGAGGCGATCTCGGCACCTTCGGTCAGAGACTGCAGCTTCGCGACGGCGATGTCCGGGTGGACGCGTCCGCCCAGGCCGCAGTCGGTGGAGGCCACGACGTTCTCCGGGCCGACGAGACCAGCGAACCGACCGATGCGTTCGGCGACGAGCTCGGGATGCTCGACGACATTGGTCGAGTGGGAGACGATTCCGGGAATGATGTACTTGTCCTCGGGCAGTTTCTTCTCTTCCCAGATCCGCCGTTCGTGCTCGTGCCTGACGTTCGCGGCTTCGAAGGTGATGCCGGCGGCGTTGATCGACAGCACCTGGTCGACGATCTCGATGAACGGCAGGTCGGTGACGTGCGGTCCGTGCCACGAACCCCAACAGGTGTGCACACGCACCTGAGTCGGGTCGATACCGCGCAGCGCATGGTTGAGTGCATCGATGCGGACCTGGATGAACGCCCGGTAGTCATCGAAAGACGGTTCCGGGTTGATCTGGTCGAAGTTCTCGGCCAGGGAGGGATCGTCGATCTGCACGGTCAGCCCCGCCTCGGTGATGGCGAGGTATTCCTCCCGCAGCACATCGGCCCATGCCCAGATGAACTCCTCATCGCTCGAGTAGTGCTCGTTGGCGATGCGCGATGCCGATCCGGGGGAGAGCGCATTGATGTAGCCGGCGCGCTCGTCGTAACCCGCGGCGGCCAGACCGGCCTTGAGGTTCGCAATATCGCGGTTGACCTGGTCCTGACCGATGTAGCTGATCGGACCCGTCGCCTTCGGGAACTGGGGCTGGGTCCCGGTGTCGGTGCCGGCTTTCGGGTCCGTGTAGACGTTCGGGAAGAGGTTGCGGTCGCGGCGGTCGGGCATGCTCGTGAGCACGATATTGCCCGGCGTCGAGCGGTTCGCAGGGATCTCCCACAGGTCGATGTCGTGGAGTTCGAGCCCACCTGTGCGGGCGAACGAGTAGTGCCACCACGCCCCGTAGTCGAAGTCAGCGGCCATGGCGTGACCGTACTCGCCGTCGTTGGGCAGCGAGATGCCCAGATCCTTCTGACGCTTGACGAGGTCGGTGACGCTGGCGGTCAGCAGTTCGTCGAATTCCTGCTCCTGTTCCTGCGAAACGGACTCACCGGCCAGACGGGCGGTGTTCTGCGCCTGCTTGACCTTGTTGGCCTCGATGAGTTCGGGTGTGCGGGGTAAGGATCCCGCATGGGATGTGCGAATCGTCGCCATGACTGACTCCTCTTCCTTGATCGTCGTTTCGTTCGTCTGCGCTTCTGAGACCGTTGCCGTGGAACGGCGCAAGCCGCATCGTTCTTCTTCAGGCAATCACATTCGCAGATGTGCATGTGCGGTCGGTGTCATCTACGGTCACGTGACCTCGAGTGTTCTGCGCGGATGGACCGTAGGGTGGGGCTATGAGCAATGGGCAGCACGGCCACGATGCACAACGCTGGTCGAATCCGCATCAGCCGCCATCACACGCAGCAGATTCGTCCGGATCAGATCCGTACGCTTACCCTCCGGCGCCACCACATCCTCCGGTGCCATCGAGACTGCAGGCACCATCCAGCACGCAGACCGCACCAGGTACGTCAGTCATGTCGCATACGCCAGGGCCCCGGCATCCCGGATGGCTCGCGCGCTCGCTCTTCTGGGCAGCGCTCATCGTCGGAGTGCTCCCGGCGCTGGTGCTGGCCCCGATGAGCTTCACCGGAGGACAGGACACCCTCGTTCTATTCAGCGTCGGAACGATCGTGGCCGGATGCCTGCGGCTGGTCCTCGGCACGATCGCCATCCTGCTGGTGAAGAACACGACGTGGGTGCGCAGGTCAGTCGGGGCTGCGATCTTCGTGCTCGGCTGCCTCGCCCTGCTGGTCCTCGGTCCGCTGATGTCGGTGATCGTGGGTATGAGCGGAACCGGACCAGCTGATTCGATGCTGACCATGACGGTCATCCAGGGTGTCGTGAGCGGGGTCTATCTGTCCGCAGTCTTCTGTGGCTGGAACATCGCCCGCAACCGCCGGTGGTGGATCCTCGTCATCGCCGTCGCCATCGCAGTGGTGCTGAACGTCGTCAACTCGCTGTTCGATCAGATGCTGGCTGCTCAATTGGCCGGGGGAGTCATGGTCACGGTAGTCGTGCAAGCTGTGTGGCTGGCCGTCACTTTCGGGGTTCTCGGGCTCTGTCATCTGCTCGGTCGAGTGCGCGGGCGAACGGCACCACCGCCGAGCCGGCCGGCTCCGGTCCCTCAGCAGGGCTACGCGCCGCAGCCGTATCCGCAATCGGGTCAGACAGTCCAGCCCGATCCGAATCAGCGGCGGCCGGGGCCGGAACAGTGGTCGAACCCTCATCACTAGATTCGGAGCCCTCACCACCGGATTCGGACGAGCGAGCTACGAGATACCCACGTAATTGAGCGAGGAACCCGATGCTGTTGTTCATAGTCGCCGGTGAAGCGCTGTTCTGGCTCTTCCTGCTTGCCGGAGTGTGCGCCAGGTACCTGCTGCGATGGCGCACGGCCTCGACGGTTCTCCTCGTTGCCACTCCCATCATCGACATCGTCATCATCGTCCTGACGTACATCGATCTGCACCGGGGAGCTGCGTCGGACTTCAGCCACGGAATGGCCGCGTTCTACGTCGGCTTCTCCATCGTGTTCGGACCTGAGGTCATCGCTCGCGTCGACCGGCGCTTCGCGAAGAAGCACTCCACCGCTGTCGAGGACGCGCCGGTGCCGGACCGGTCCAGTCTCGCGTACTGGCTGCGGTGTCTGACCGCCTCGGCGATCACCATCGTCCTGCTGGCAGTCGGAATGGCGATCGCGGGCTGGTCGGACTCGTTCTGGCTGATCTATTGGACGATCGTCGCCCTCTTCACTGCGCTCGCCTGGGGCATAGTCGGACCGCTGCGCGATCGATGGCGCCGCAGAAAGCGCCGAGATGAGTCGCCTGCAGACTCATCCTCCTAGCTTCCGCATCGACCGCATCGACCGGGTCGTCCTGGCACAGGGCGACAACGAAAAGACCCCTCAGCCTCGAGAAGACCAATTGCAGGTGGTCATGTCGAGGCTGAGGGGCCGTCTCGGCATCAGTGGTCGGCGGTAGTCGCTCAGACCGCGGTTTCGGTCACCGCCGCAACGCTTCCGCCGAAGTGGTTCGGCAGGGTGCCCTCGTGGGTCTCACGCAGTTCGTCGAGGCCGATCGTGAAGTGATCGACGATGTCGAGACTCGGCTCCGGATCGCCCGCATCGGTCATGCCGATGCGCACGAACGGGAACCGGCGGGCCGTGCACATGTCCTTGAACCGGACCTCTTCCGACCGCGGCACAGCCACGATCGCACGTGCCGTCGATTCGGAGAACAGTGCGGTGAACACGTCGACGCCGTCACGCTCGCACACCTCGTCGAGCCAGATGCGCGCACCCGTGCCGAAGCGCAGGCAGGACTCGACGAGCGCCTGCGACAGGCCGCCCTCGGACAGGTCGTGCGCGGCATCGATCATGCCGTCACGCGAGGCGTTGATAAGGATCTCGCTGAGTTCCCTCTCCGCCGCCGGCTTGTACTGCGGAGGAACCCCGCCGAGGTGGTCGGCTGTGACGTCGGCCCACGCCGAACCGTCGAGCTCGGCCTCGGTGTTGCCGAGCAGGTAGATGGTCTGGCCCGGCTCCTGCCACCCGCTCGGGGTGGCGCGGTTGACGTCGTCGAAGACGCCGAGCACACCGACGACCGGAGTCGGGTGGATGGCGACTCCGCCGGTCTGGTTGTACAGGGACACGTTGCCGCCGGTGACGGGAATGCCCATGTCCTTGCAGGCGTCAGCGAGGCCTTCGACTGCCTGCGCGAACTGCCACATGATCGCCGGATCCTCGGGCGATCCGAAGTTCAGGCAGTCTGTGACAGCACGCGGAACGGCACCGGAGGTGGAGACGTTGCGGTAGGCCTCGGCCAGTGCCAGCTGGGCTCCGCGGGCCGGGTCGAGGAACGTGTAGCGACCGTTGGCGTCGGTGGCGATGGCCACGCCCAGTCCAGTCTCCTCGTCGACGCGGACGACTCCGGCATCGTCGGGGAACGCCTGCGCGGTATTGCCCTGAACGTACTTGTCGTACTGGGCGGTGATCCACGACTTCGAGGCCAGGTTCGGGGATGCGGCGAGTTGCAGCATCGTCGAGCGCAGCTCGTCATCGGACTCAGGCTTTGCCAGGCCCGCGGCCTCGACGGTGTGGGCAGCCACCTCGGCGGTCCAAGCAGGTGCGTTCATGGGGCGGTTGTAGACGGGGCCATCGTGGGCGACCGAGCGCGGGGGCACGTCGACGATGACATCGCCGCGCCATTCGATGATGAGCCGGCCGGTGTCGGTGACCTCGCCGAGCACGGAGGTCTCGACCTCCCACTTGCCGACGATCGCGAGGAACTCCTCGAGTCGGTCGGGGCGGACGACGGCCATCATGCGCTCCTGCGACTCCGACATGAGGATCTCCTCAGGGGTCAGCGTCTCATCGCGCAGCAGCACGTCGTCGAGGGCGATGTGCATTCCGCCGTCGCCGTTGGAGGCCAGCTCCGAGGTGGCGCAGGAGATTCCCGCAGCGCCGAGGTCCTGGATGCCTTCGACGACTCCGGCGTGGAAGAGCTCGAGGCAGCATTCGATGAGCACCTTCTCGGCGAAGGGGTCGCCGACCTGCACCGCAGGACGCTTCGAGGGCTTCGTGTCGTCGAAGGATTCGGATGCGAGGATCGAGGCTCCGCCGATGCCGTCGCCACCGGTGCGGGCCCCGAAGAGGACGACCTTGTTGCCCTTGCCCGAAGCATTGGCCAGGCGGATGTCCTCATGCCGCAGGACACCGACAGCCAGGGCGTTGACCAGGGGGTTTCCTTGGTAACTGGGATCGAAGACGGTCTCGCCGCCGATGTTGGGAAGGCCCAGGGAGTTGCCGTAGTTGCTGATGCCTGCCACGACGCCGTGGAGGACGCGGGCAGTGTCCGGGTGGTCGATGCGTCCGAAGCGCAGCTGATCCATCACGGCCACCGGGCGGGCGCCCATAGAGATGATGTCGCGCACGATTCCGCCGACACCCGTGGCCGCACCCTGGTGGGGTTCGACGAAGCTGGGGCTGTTGTGGCTCTCGACCTTGAACGTCACGGCCCAGCCGTCGCCGATGTCGACGACGCCGGCGTTCTCGCCGATGCCGACGAGCAGGTGCTTCTTCATGTCCTCGGTGACTTTGTCACCGAACTTCGAGAGGTGGACCTTCGAGGACTTGTACGAGCAGTGCTCGGACCACATGACCGAGTACATCGCCAACTCCGCCGAGGTGGGGCGACGTCCGAGGATCTCCTTGATCTGCTCGTATTCGTCGGCCTTGAGGCCGAGATCGGCGTAAGGCTGATCGACATCGGGATTCGCCGCAGCGAACTCGACCGTCTCCTTGACCTGCTTCGCATTGTCCTGCACGGAATCGACCTGCGTGGAATCCGCAGAACTGAGGTTTGACGACATGTCCTCTAAGGGGCCCTTTCATACGACACGGCACTCACGCCCAATCTTAGCCGTGTCCCCACCGCGCGGGCGAAGTGCGTCCACGGCTGGCCCGCGGACACCCGGGTGCGGGTCGGGGCGGCCCGGCCCGGCAGGGAACGGGTCGGGGCGGACTGACAGGGAACGGACACGGCCACGGTCGACCACCTCGGCGAGGTGAGCACTGGGCGGTCCCAATTAGAATGTGGATCATGGCAACTCCCAAGATCGTCCTGTTCTATGTCTTCACCCCGCTGCCCGACCCCGAAGCGGTCAAGCTGTGGCAGCACACCCTGGCCGAGAGCCTCGGGCTCAAGGGGCGGATCATCGTGTCCGAGGACGGCATCAACGCCACGGTCGGCGGGGACATCTTCGACGTGAAGCAGTACGTCCGGGCGACGAAATCCTATGCGCCGTTCAAGGGCGCGGACATCAAATGGTCGAACGGTCAGGGCGATGACTTCCCGCGCCTGAGCGTGAAGGTGCGCAACGAGCTGGTCACCTTCGGCACCCCGGACGAGATCACCGTGACAGAAGACGGAGTCCGAGGCGGCGGCCAGCACCTCAAACCGGGAGCCCTGCACAGACTCCTCGACGAACGCGGCGAGGATGTCGTCTTCTTCGACGGCCGCAATGCGATGGAAGCGCAGATCGGAAAGTTCCGGGACGCGATCGTCCCCGACACGGACACCACGCGTGACTTCATCGCCGAGATCGAATCCGGCAAGTACGACGACCTCAAGGACAAACCCGTCGTCACCTACTGCACCGGCGGGATCCGCTGCGAGGTCCTGTCCGTGCTCATGAAGAACCGCGGGTTCGAAGAGGTCTACCAGCTCGACGGCGGAATCGTCCGCTACGGCGAGACCTTCGGCAACTCCGGTTACTGGGACGGCTCTCTCTACGTCTTCGACAAACGCATGCACGTCGAGTTCGGCGACAACGTCGAATCGATCGGCCACTGTGTGTCCTGCGAGAAGAAGACACCGGAGTTCGTCAATTGTGCGAACCTCGACTGCCGCAAGCAGTACCTGAGGTGCACCGAATGCACGGGCAAGGGCCGACAGCCCTACTGTGCAGACTGCGTCGAACAGGGAATCCCCGCCGAGGCAGCCGCCGGCTGATCGTTCACCCGAGGAGTCGGCCGGTTCGCAATATCGTTTCAGCTTGGTGAACCTCCAACAGCTCGGTTCCTGCGCCGAGCTGCTGCAGGTTCACCAAGTGGGTGATGAGAAGCGGACGTCGAGCTCAGCGCAGCAGGTGCTTGGCGGCGGCCTCGACATCGGTCCATTTGAAGTCGAACCCGGCATCCTCGAGCCGTGCGGGCAGCACCCACCGGCTCTTGAGCACGAGTTCCGACTCCTGACGCAGGACGATCATTCCGGTCTCGAGCAGCCACCGCGGGGCGGGGACCCCTACAGGCATACGCACCGCTTTGCGCAGCGCTGTCATGAGCGAGCGGTTGTCCGAGACCTGTGGGTTCGAGATGTTGATCGGGCCGCTGAGCTCCTCATGGTCGTCGATGAAACGGATGGCGCGGAGCACGTCCTCGATATGAACCCAGCTGAATCGCTGCCGCCCGTGAGTCGGGGGATGCCCACGCCAGACCGTCGGCCCTGAAGCTTCCGGGCCGATCCCGCGATAGCGCCGGTGCGGGAACCAACGCCCTTCATGCTGGGCTCCGCCGGCTCCGAACCTGGCTGCGGTGGCCAACATGTTCAACGCCGCTCCGTCACCGAGCACGATCGCCATCCGCAGCGCGACTCGTCTGGTCGCCGGCAAAGACCCGGCGAAGAACTCCTTCTCCCAGGCTTTCGCGATGTCGACCGAGAATCCCTCGCCGATGTCGCCATCGTCCTCAGTCTGGGGCCGGTCCATCGCGTGGCGGTAGATGGTGGCCGTGCTCGAGTTGATCCACAGACGGGGCGGGGCCGAGGCGGCTGCCACCGCCGCATGGAGGGTGCGAGTCGTCTGGACGCGGGAGTCCCAGATCTCCTGCCGATTCGCATCGTTGTACCGACACCCGACGCTGCGGCCGGCGAGGTTGATGAGCAGATCGCAGCGATCGACGAGCCCAGTGATGCCGTCGGGGTCATCCCATGTGACGGTGGAACGAGCAGGGGAGCGGCCGATCGTCCGAGTCTCGTACCCCCAGGACCGCAACGCAGCGAGAACCTCTCCGCCGATGAATCCCGAAGCCCCGGCAATGACCGCGATCGGACTCCCGGATTGTGGGGCGGCTGCAGTCGCTCTGGCCCTGGCTGTTGCGCTGACTGGTGTGGTCCGGGAGCCGGACGGACAGACAGACGCAGATGACTGATCATCGGGCTTCGTGTTCATAGAAGGACGCTAACACCGGGCGCAGTCCCGGAAGCGAAAACGGCCCGGTGGGTCGTGTGGTGGGTGT
>NZ_VIGO01000013.1:0-85302 GCF_009299785.1 Brevibacterium sp. CFH 10365
TATCAATACTCACAGTAGCAATTAGGGGAGGAGGTGGGTGCGGAGGCGGGCTACGTGGCCGCGAGCGTCGACGTCGTACTCGGCGTGGATCAGGGTGCCGTCGGCGCCGATGACGAAGGTCGAGCGCTGAGTGCCCAGGAATGTGTGCTCGCCGATCGTCTTCTGCCCATAGCTGCCGTAGGCCTTCGCGACCGCCGCACCGGGATCGGAGAGCAGCGAGAACGTCAGCCCCTCCTCGGCGGCGAATTCCTTGAGCGATTCGGTGTCATCGGGGGAGACCCCGAGGACCTCGAAGCCGGCGGCCGACAGTGCCGAGAGGTTGTCCCGGAAATCGCAGGCCTCCGTCGTGCACCCCGGCGATGCGGCCTTCGGGTAGAAGTAGAGGATGACGCTGCGGCCGGCATAGTCGGCCTTCGACACGGCCCGTCCCTCCGCGTCGGTGAGCGTGAAGTCGGGAGCGATGTCTCCGACGGCGAGCTGAGTCTGAGTGGTCGTGGTCATGGTGCGTCCTTTCGTCGTTGAAATGGTGTGATCCGACGGCGAGCTGAGTGCGCACGCCTGCGCGGCCGTGTCCTCGATGAGCGCTTCGGCGCGCTCGGACAGGGCGGCAAGGTCGGCCGGCCCCGGTGCGATCGACAGCGCCGCCGTGATCCCGGCCTCCCGGCACTCCGCGGCGGTCAGACCGACCCGACCGGCGATGACGATCACCCTCGCCGAGGCGGGGGCATGATCCCGCACGGCCGCGACGACCTTGCCGCCCAAGGATTGGGAATCGAAGGATCCCTCCCCGGTGAACACGAAATCGGCGTCGGCCAGAGCCGCGGTCAGTCCCACGGCCTCGGCGACCATCGTCGATCCGGGCACCACCTCGGCGCCCAGCAGGCTCGTCAGTGCCAGCGGGATCCCGCCGGCGGCCCCGAATCCCGGCGTCGCCGCCAGGGCCTCGGCCTCGGCAGAAGTGTCGGCGAGGACCTCGGCCAGGTGCTCGAGGCCGGAATCGAGGACGGCTACCGAGTCAGCGTCCGCTCCCTTCTGCGGGCCGAAGACCGCAGCGGCCCCGCGGGGACCGGTGAGCGGATTGTCGACATCGACGGCGATGCGCCACCGCACCGCAGCGGCCCGTCGGTCCAGCGCCGAGGTGTCGATCGCGGAGATCGCGGCCAGCCCGCCGCCGCCGGGCGCGACGGGATCGCCGTCGGCGTCGACGAAGCGCGCACCGAGGGCGGCCAGTATTCCGGTCCCGCCGTCCGTGCTCGCCGAGCCGCCGATGCACAGCAGGATCTCCTCGACTCCGAGGTCGAGAGCTGCGGCCGCGAGCAGCCCGACGCCGTAGGTGTCGGCGCGTTCGGGCTGCAGCTCCACGTCCGAGACCTGCGGCAGGCCGTTGGCCTGGGCCGCCTCGATGACCGCGGTGGTTCCGTCGGGGGACAGACCGAAGGCCGCCGAGGCGGCCCTGCCCAGGGCATCGACCGTGTCCACGGTGCGCGGCCGAGTTCCCCATACGGCCAGCAGGGCGTCGAGCGTGCCCTCCCCGCCGTCGGCGAAGGGCAGCTCGGTGACCCGTGCGCCGGGGAAGACCGCCCGAGCGCCGCGGGCCATGGCGGCCGCGGCGGCAGGGGCGGAGGCTGAGCCCTTGAAGGAGTCAGGGGCGCAGACGATTGACGGGGTCTGATCTGTCGTATTCGGGCTCATGCACTCATTCAACCTCATCGTCGATGGCCGGGTGTGCGGCGGTTGCCACAAGACCATTATCCACCATACGGAAGAAAGTTTCCACATTAATGTGTGAGCAATTTGACATTGCCGATGGCGCCCAGCAGACTCGGAGCAGTCGTTCGGAAATGGTATTCCGAACCGTGAAAGTCATTCAGCGCCTGCCAAGGAGGTCACCGTGGACCTGGCCGAGTTCAATCGACTCCCAGCCGATGATGCCCGCGGAATTCTGCGTCCCTGCATCGACGTCGACCGGTGGATCGACGCGGTCGTCGACGCCCGCCCTCTGACCGACCTCGACGCCGCCACGGCCGCGTCGCGTGCCGCCGCACCGCTGACCACCGCCGAGATCGACGCGGCCATGTCCCATCATCCGCGCATCGGTGAGAAGGCGAAGGGTGAGAGCGCCGAGGCGGCCCACTCGAGCCGCGAGCAGGCCGGCCTCGGCGCCCTCGAAGCAGACGTGCAGACCCAGCTCGCCGCCGGGAACGCCGCCTACGAAGCCCGCTTCGACCGCGTGTTCCTCATCCGCGCCGCCGGTCGCACCCCCGAGGAGATCCTCTCCGAACTGCAGCGCCGCATGGACAACACCGAAGAGGATGAGACCGCCGAGGTCGGGCAGCAGCTCATCCAGATCGCCGAACTCAGACTCGAAGGGATCCTCTCATGAGCTTCATCACCGCTCACGCACTCGACTCTATGGTCGGCAGCCCGGCCGCCGACCTCGAGGTCACTCTCTGCTCCGGGGACGAGGTCATCGTCTCGGCCCGCACCGACGACAACGGGAGAGTCTCCGACTTCGGCCCCGACCACCTCGAGCCGGGGGACTACCGGATCGTCTTCGGCACCGGCGAGTACTTCGCGGCCCGGGAGATCGATCACTTCCACCCGGTGGTCACCATCGACTTCACCGTCCAGGCCGGGCAGGAGCACTATCACATTCCGCTGCTGCTCAGCCCCTTCGCCTACAGCACCTACCGCGGCAGCTGAGCCGCACCCGCAGTCGCTCACAGGGGAAGCAGGCCCCCTGCAGGATCTCCATCCTCAACAAACCGCCGAAGCCGCCCGGTTCGTCCCGGCTGGCCTCGCCAATCGAATGGTCACGGCGTGTGCAGGTGCGCACGCCGACGAACTGGAGGAAGAAAATGAGCAAGGTCCGACTGACATCGAACCAGTACGGCAAGGCGGAGAACCGACTCATGCGGGTCTACCGCGACAGCGACCGCCACGAGATCCGCGATCTCAACGTCACCTCGCAGCTGTGGGGCGACTTCGAGACCGCCCACACCGAAGGCAACAACGAACACGTCGTCGCCACCGACACTCAGAAGAACACGGTCTTCGCGAAGGCCAAGGAGCTGGGCGTGAGCTCGCCCGAACAGTTCCTCATGGGCCTGGCCGACCATTTCACGTCGAGTTTCGACTGGGTCACCGGCGGACGCTGGGAGGCCGAAGAATACGGCTGGGATCGGATCAACGACCATCAGCATTCGTTCTTCAAGTCCGCCCCCGAGGTCCGCACCGTCGTGTTCACCCGCGACGGCGACAAGGACACGCTGATCTCCGGCTTCAACGGACTCACCGTGCTCAAGACCACGGAATCGGGCTTCGTCGGCTATCCGAAGGACAAGTACACGACGCTGCCGGAGACCGACGACCGGATCCTGGCCACGGATATCGCCACGCGGTGGATCTACAACACCACCGACCTCGACTTCGAAGCCGTGTACACCAAGGTCAAGGAGATCATCCTCGACTCCTTCACCGACCACTTCTCCCACGCCCTGCAGCACACGCTCTACCAGATGGGCGAGAAGGTCATCGAGGCCGTGCCGGAGATCGACGAGATCCGCTTCTCCTGCCCGAACAAGCACCACTTCCTCTATGACATCGAACGCTTCGGCCTCGAGAACCCGAACGAGGTCTTCATCGTCGCCGACCGCCCCTACGGCCTCATCGAAGCCACCTTCACCCGCGAAGGCGTCGACGAGAACAAGGACGCGTGGGCGCAGGTCGCCGGCTTCTGCTGAGATCTGAACATCACCTGCTGAGACAGGACTTTCCATCTCCGGGCTCCCGGGGTACTGTTCCGGGAGCCCGGACCCTGCGAGAAGGAAACCCCCGTTATGACACAGGACACATCCTCGGCGAGTCCGAGGGGAATCACCGACGAAGAGGTCGATGAATGGCTCGAGTCCTGGGAGGGCCTCGTCGACGCGCGCGGAACCCAGCGCGCGGGCGAGATCATGGAGGCGCTGCGCGCTCGCGCGGCCACGAACTCCGTCGCCCAGCCCAAGGTCACCACCACCGACTACGTCAACACGATTCCCGTCGATCAGGAACCGTTCTACCCCGGTGAGGAGAAGGTCGAACGCCGCTTCCGCAAGTGGATGCGGTGGAACGCGGCCATGCTCGTCCACCGGGCGCAGAGGCCCGAGATCTCCGTGGGCGGCCACATCTCCACCTACGCCGGCGCCGCCACACTCTACGAAATCGGATTCAACAACTTCTTCCGCGGCCAGGATCATCCCGGCGGCGGCGATCAGGTCTTCTTCCAGGGCCATGCCTCACCGGGGATGTACGCGCGTGCGTTCCTCGAGGGCCGCCTGACCGAGGCCGACCTGGACGGATTCCGGCAGGAGATCTCACGTGCCCCGCACGGGCTGAGCTCCTATCCGCACCCGCGGCTGATGCCGGAGTTCTGGCAGTTCCCGACCGTGTCGATGGGGCTGGGCCCGATCAACGCGATCTATCAGGCGCAGATGAACCGCTATCTCCACCACCGGGGCATCTCCGACACCTCGGATCAGCGGGTGTGGGCGTTCCTCGGCGACGGGGAGATGGACGAACCCGAATCGCGCGGTGCCCTGCAGCTGGCCGCGAACGAGGGACTGGACAATCTCACCTTCGTTATCAACTGCAACCTCCAGCGCCTCGATGGACCCGTGCGCGGAAACGGCAAGATCGTCCAGGAGCTCGAGGCGACCTTCACCGGCGCCGGCTGGGACGTCATCAAGGTGCTGTGGGGCCGCGAATGGGACGACCTGCTCGCCGCCGACCGCACCGGCGACCTTGTGAAGATCATGAACGAGACCCTCGACGGGGACTATCAGACCTTCAAGGCCGAATCCGGCGGTTTCATCCGCGACAACTTCTTCGGCCGGACCCCCGCGACGAAGGGTCTCGTCGAGAACCTGAGCGATGACGACATCTGGAACCTCAAGCGCGGCGGCCACGACTATCACAAGGTCTTCGCCGCCTACCAGAAGGCCGTGAACACCAAGGGCAAGCCCACCGTCATCCTCGTCCAGACCGTCAAGGGCTATGGTCTGGGCACGACGTTCGAGTCCCGCAACGCTACCCACCAGATGAAGAAGTTCACTGCGGACGACGTCAAGGCCTTCCGCGACCGGATGGACATCCCGATCAGCGACAAGGTCATCGACGAGGACCCGTATGCGGTGCCCTACTATCACCCGGGACAGGACTCCGAGGAGATCCGGTACATGCTCGACCGGCGGCGCCAGCTCGGCGGATTCGTGCCGGAGAGGAAGCCGGAGAACAATCGGATCGCCCTGCCCGCTCCCAGCGACAAGGCGTTCGCGCAGACGAAGAAGGGCTCGGGCCAGCAGATGGCCGCCTCGACCATGGCCTTCGTCCGGCTGCTCAAGGACCTCATGCGAGAGAAGGGTCTGGGGGAGCGGATCGTGCCCATCATCCCTGATGAGGCCCGCACCTTCGGAATCGACGCCTTCTTCCCGACCGCGAAGATCTACAATCCGAACGGGCAGAACTACCTCGCCGTCGACCGCGAGATGTTCCTCTCGTACAAGGAGGCGACTTCCGGTCAGCTCCTCCACGTGGGCATCAACGAGGCCGGTGCCGCCGCCGGGTTCACCGCCGCGGGCACCGCGTACTCCACCCACGGCGAACCGATGATCCCGATCTACGTGTTCTACTCGATGTTCGGGTTCCAGCGCACCGGAGACGCCTTCTGGGCCGCCGGCGACCAGATGACGCGCGGGTTCATCATCGGCGCCACCGCCGGACGGACGACTCTGACCGGCGAGGGGCTGCAGCATGCCGACGGGCATTCCCCGGTGCTCGCGGCCACGAACCCGGCCGTGCGCGTCTATGATCCGGCCTACGGCTACGAGATCGGACACATCGTCCGCGACGGTCTGCACCGCATGTACGGTGAGCACGACCTCGGCGAGGACGAGCGCAATGTCATGTACTACCTGACCGTGTACAACGAGCCGATGCTCCAGCCGGCCGAACCCGAGGACGTCGACGTCGAGGGCATCCTCAAGGGCATCCACCGCGTCGCCGAGGCGGCTCCGGGCGATCGTCCGCACGCGCAGCTGCTCGCTTCCGGTGTGGCCGTGCCCTGGGCGCTCGAGGCCCGGGACCTGCTCGCCGCCGATTGGGGCGTCGACGCCGCCGTGTGGTCGGTGACCTCATGGGCGCAGCTGCGCCGTGACGGACTCGAATGCGAAGCGGCGGAGCTGACCGTTGCAGACGGTGGGGCCGAGACCGCGGAACGCGTGCCCTATGTGCGCCGGAAGCTGGACGGACAGCCGGGGCCGATCGTGGCCACGAGCGATTTCGACTCCACCCAGCCGGACCTCATCCGGCCGTACCTGGACCACGACTTCGCGACCCTCGGCGCCGACGGGTTCGGCTTCTCCGACACTCGGGCCGCCGCTCGCCGGCACTTCAAGATCGACGCCCATTCGATGGTCGTGCGCACCCTGCAGCTGCTCGCCAAGCGCGGTGAGATCGACCGATCCGTTCCCGCCGAGGCGGCTCGACGCTATCGTCTGGGCGATGCCAATGCCGGGACCTCGGGGATGGCCGGCGGAGATTCCTGAGCCGGTTCGAAGCAACGGGAACAGGTTCAGCGGCCGCTCTGCATCTCTGCGGAGATGCGGGCGGCCGCGTCCCGCAGCAGCGGAACGGCGCGGTCGGCGAAGGACTGATCGACGCGGCTGATCGGACCGGAGACGGAGATCGCCAAGGGGGCGGGGGCGTCGGGGATGGCCATGGCGAAGCAGCGGACCCCGAGCTCCTGCTCCTGCTCGTCGATGGCATAGCCGCGCGCACGGATGCGGCTCAGCTCGGCCTCGAGATCGCCGATCGTTCCGATGCTGAACTCCGTGGGAGTGGGCATGCCGGCCGTGGTGGCGATATGCCGGACCTGCTCGGGCTCCAGGCCCGCGAGGATGGCTTTGCCGACCCCGGTGGCGTGCATGTGCGCGCGGCGTCCCACCTCGGTGAACATCCGCATCTGCCGCTCCGAGGCGACCTGATCGACGTAGACGACCATGTCTCCGTCCATCGTGGCCACATTCGCCGACTCTCCGAGCTCGGCGACGAGGTCCCGCAGATAGGGACGGGCGATCGCGCCGAGCTGCGAGCCGGCGATATCGCCGAGGCGGACCAGTCCGGGCCCGAGCGCATATCCGCGATCGGGCAGCTGTCGGACCACGCCGAGATTGACCAGGGTGTTGAGCAGACGGTGGATCGTCGGCAGGGGCAGGTTGACGTCCGCAGCGATATGGCTCAGCGTCGCCGAGCCCGCGGAGTTCGCAATGCACTCAAGCAGTCCGAACGCACGTTCGACGGACTGCACGCCGCCCTTGGACTGGCGGATCGCCGGGGTGTCGCTGCTGCTCATCGATGTTCCTTAATCTGTGGGGAGTCTCGGCAGTGAAACTCCGTTCAGTCTAGTCCTGAAATGGAAGAAACTTTCCGAATCCACGGACACCGGCTAGAATTTCCACTAGGCAAAAGTTACTATCCATAATACGGAAACTTGATATCAAGGAGGATATTGCTCATGGTCGCCACCAGCCCCGGATATTCCATCACTCTGCGCGTCGGCACTGAGGTCGGGAAGGCCACGACCTCCGACCTCGTGGCCGCGGCCGCCGCCGCCGGTGCGTCAGTCACCGCCCTCGACGTCGTCGAGTCCACTCCGCACGCGGTCATCATCGACGTCAGCGCCGATACCCGCGACGTTGCTCATGCCGACGAGGTCTCCGACGCTCTCGACGCCCTGCCCGGAGTCGATGTCCGCAAGGTCTCGGACCGGACCTTCCTCCTCCACCTCGGCGGGAAGCTCGAATCCGTCCCGAAGGTTCCCCTGCGCAACCGCGACGACCTCTCCCGCGCCTACACGCCCGGCGTGGCACGCGTGTGCAAGGCGATCGCGGAGAACAAGGAGGATGCCCGCCGGCTGACGATCAAACGCAACACCGTCGCCGTGGTCACCGACGGCACCGCGGTGCTCGGCCTCGGCGATATCGGCCCCGAGGCGGCCATGCCGGTGATGGAGGGCAAGGCAGTGCTGTTCAAGCAGTTCGCCGATGTCGACGCCTGGCCGGTGGCTCTCGATACGAAGGACACCGAGGAGATCATCTCGATCTGCAAGGCCATCGCCCCGGCCTACGGCGGAATCAACCTCGAGGACATCGCCGCCCCGCGCTGCTTCGAGATCGAGGCCCGCCTGCGTGCCGAACTCGATATCCCCGTCTTCCACGACGACCAGCACGGCACCGGCGTCGTCACCCTCGCCGCCTTGAAGAACGCGCTCAAGGTCGTGGACAAGAAGATCGAGGACCTGCGCATCGTCGTCTCCGGAGTCGGTGCGGCCGGCAACGCCATCATCCGCCTCCTCCAGGTCGCCGGCGCCACGAACATCATCGCCTGCGGCCGCGACGGCGCGATCGGCCCGGACTCGCGCGTGGACACCGAGCACAAGAGATGGCTGCAGGCGAACACGAATCCCGAGGGCTTCACCGGCACGCTCAAGGAAGCCGTGGTCGGCGCTGACGCGTTCATCGGCGTCTCCGCCCCGAATGTGCTGAGCGGTGACGATATCGCGGCGATGAACGACGGTGCGCTGGTCTTCGCCATGGCCAATCCCGATCCCGAGGTGGACCCCGCCGAGGCGGCCGAGCACGCGGCCGTGGTGGCCACCGGCCGCAGCGACTTCCCGAACCAGATCAACAACGTGCTCGCCTTTCCCGGGATCTTCCGCGGACTCCTCGACGCCGAAGCCCGCGATGTCGACGAGAACATCATGGTCGCCGCGGCCGACGCGATCGCCTCGTGCATCCCCGAGGACGAACTCCACCCCGGCTATGTCATCCCCTCCGTGTTCGATCCGGAGGTCGCGAAGAAGGTCGCCGAGGCGGTCGCGGCGGTCTCGTCCTGAAACCCCAGAGAGTCTCCGTGCCCGGCGGCGGACAATGAGAGACAATGAGGCCAGGCCGGGCGCCGCCGCCTCGCCGTCGAACCCCGTGCACAGAAAGAGGATGTGAAAGTGGAACGATCAACACTGACCGATATCGACTCACTGCTGGGGGACACGGACGAGCTCCTGACGACCGCGTATCCCGGTGACCGCGACGTCCGTCAACCCGTGCACACCGTGTATGTGCCCGGCGACCGCACGAGTGCGGACCTGCCGTATCGGTGGGGGCAGCAGGCGCTCGAATGCGTCGAGGCCCATGGCGGAATGCTCCAGCTGGCCGAACGCGTCATCACCGCCGCCCGTAAGGAGACCGGTCCCGCGATCCCGGGCCAGGGGCCCAGCATCCACCAGGTGGCCAGGGAGGCCGAACTCCTCGCCGAGGCGGTCACCGCGAAGCTCGAGCGCGAACCGATCGAGGACCTGCGCCTGGACTTCGAGGACGGATTCGGCGACCAGGGCGATGACACCGAGGACCGCTGGGTCGCCCAGGCCGCCCGGGATGCGGTGGCCGGCCGCACCGAGAAGGGAGCCCCCGGCTTCGTCGGCATCCGCTTCAAATGCATGGAGTCAGCGACCCGGGAACGCGGTCTGCGCACTCTCGATCTGTTCCTGTCCGAACTCATCGAGGCCGGCGGTCAGCTGCCGGACAACCTCGTGCTCACCCTGCCGAAGGTCAGCACCGTCGACCAAGTGCGGGCGATGGTGCTCGCCTCCCGTGCGCTGGAAGCCGAGCACAACCTCGGCGAGGGGACGATCACCTTCGAGATCCAGGTCGAGACCCCGCAGCTCGTCCTTGCCGCCGACGGCACCATTCCGCTGGCGACGGCGCTGCAGGCCGGAGCCGGGCGCGTGACCTCGCTGCACTACGGCACCTACGACTATTCCGCATCGATGGGCGTGGCCGCGGCCTACCAGGCGATGGACCATCCGGTCGCCGATTTCGCGAAGAACCAGATGATGCTCGCCGTCGCCGGCACCGGAGTCCACCTCTCCGACGGGTCGACGAACATCCTCCCGCTCGGCGAACCCGCAGAGGTCCACCACGCGTGGGCACTGCACGCCGGCCTCGTCCGCCGCCACCTCAAGCGGGGGATCTACCAGGGCTGGGATCTGCACCCGCACCAGCTTCCGACCCGGTTCTTAGCGACCTTCGCCTTCTACCGCGAAGGCGGGGCACGGGCGGCTCAGCGCCTTCACGACTACGTGTTCAAGGCGGATTCGACCGTTCTCGACGAACCCGCCACAGCGAAGGCGCTCGCCCGCTACCTCGACCGGGGCCTCGTCTGCGGAGCCCACACCGAGGAGTTCGTGACCTCGCGGACGAACCTCAGCCTCACCCAGCTCGGGCAGCTGGCCCGCACCGGCTCGCTCGACTGAGCAGACTGACCACCGACCGAAGGAGACTCGATCCATGACGACGACCGATCCGTACACCTACTGGGCCCCGACCGGCGGGCACCCGCCCCAGTCCGATCTGCTCACCGACCGCGCCCTCGTTACCGAGGCCTATACGGTCATCCCGCGCGGAGTGCTGCGCGATATCGTCACCTCGAACCTGCCCGAGTGGACCGGGACCCGGTCGTGGGTGCTGAGCAAGCCCGTGGCCGGGGGAGCGGTGACGTTCTCGCAGACGATCCTCGAAGTCGCCCCCGGCGGCGGCGCGCAAGCGCCGGAACCACAGTCCGAGGTCGAGGGATTCCTCTTCGTCATGGCCGGCCGGCTCGAGGTCACCCATGAAGGCACCGCGCACACGCTGACCCCCGGTGGGTTCGCGTTCCTCCCCGCCGGTTCGTCGTGGTCGGCGAGGTCCACCGGCACCGAGGCGGCCCGCTTCCATTGGGTGCGCAAACGCTATCAGCCCGTGGCGGGACTGACCCCTGAGGCGAAGTTCGGCAACGACGCCGATGTCGAGCCCTCGCCGATGCCGGGCACCGACGGGCGCTGGCGCACGACCCGTCCGCTCGACCCGGATGACCTCGCCTACGACATGCACGTCAACATCGTCACCTTCGAAGCCGGAGCGGTCATCCCGTTCGCGGAGACCCACGAGATGGAGCACGGGCTCTACGTGCTCGAGGGCAAGGCCGTCTACCGCCTCAACGGCGACTGGGTCGAGGTGCAGGAGGGTGACTTCATCTCCATGCGCGCCTTCTGCCCGCAGGCCTGCTACGCGGGCGGGCCGGGACGCTTCCGCTACCTGCTGTACAAGGACGTCAATCGCCAAGTCGAGCTCTGAGCCCCTGAGCTCTGAGCCTCTGAGCCTCTGAGCTCGGGCCGGGCATACGAAGAGAAGCGGCTTGCCGGAAGTGATTCCGGCAAGCCGCTTCGTGCTGTCTCCTCGCTCGCAGCGAGGCTCAGGTCTTGCTGATTCGTCAGATCAGCTGGAGGGTCCGCGAGGTGTACTCGGAGACCTCCTTGAGCAGGGTCTCGTCGTCGACGAGGTCGCGGCCCAGCGAGGGGATCATGTCCTTGAAGTGCTTCTCCCAGCCTGCGTACTCACGCGGGAAGCAGGTCTTGAGCAGGTTGACCATGATCGGCACGGCCGTCGACGCGCCCGGGGAAGCGCCGAGAAGAGCCGCGATCGACCCGTCGGCCGAGGAGATGAGCTCGGTGCCGAACTGGAGGACACCGCCCTTCTTCGGGTCCTTCTTCATCACCTGCACGCGCTGACCGGCCTGGATGAACTCCCAGTCGGACGGGTCGATATTCGGGATGAACTGGTGCATCGCCTCGAAGCGGGCCTTCTTCGTCGCAGCCAGCTCACCGAGCAGGTAGGTGACGAGATCCGTGTTGTCCTTGGCGACGTTGAGCATCGTGGCGAGGTTGTTCCCGCGCACGGAGAACGGCAGGTCGGTGAAGCGACCCTTCTTGAGGAACTTCGGCGAGAACCCGGCGTACGGGCCGAACATGAGGTAGTCCTTGCCGTCGACGACGCGGGTGTCGAGGTGCGGAACGGACATCGGGGGAGCACCCTGAGCCGCCTGACCGTAGACCTTCGCCTGGTGACGGGCGACGAGGTCCTCGTTGCCTGTGCGCAGGAAGATTCCGGAGACCGGGAAGCCGCCGTAGCCGCGGCCCTCGGGGATGCCCGACTTCTGCAGCAGCGGCAGGGCGCCGCCGCCGGCGCCGACGAAGACGAACTTCGCGCCGATCCGGTGAGACTCGTGCGAGAGCAGATCCTTGACGGTGAGAGTCCAACCGTCGGAGGCGCGCTCGAGATCGGTGACCTGGTGGCTGGTGCGTACGGTCGCACCCTTGTCTGCGACATAGCTGAGCAGCTGGCCCGACAGCGAACCGAAGTCCACGTCGGTGCCCTGCTTGATCCGCGAGATGCCGTTGACCTGGCCCGGTCCGCGGCCCTCGAACATCAGCGGCAGCCACTCGGCCTGAGTCGCCGGGTCGTCGGTGTACTCTATATCGGCGAACAGCGGGTTGCGCACCATCGTCTCGTAGCGGCGCTTGATGTAGTCACGGCCCTTGTCGCCGCGGCCGTAGCTGACGTGGGCGATCGGGTTGATGAAGGACTTCGGATCGGTCAGCACACCGGTGTCGACGAGGTGCGACCAGTACTGTCGCGAATGGTGGAACTGCTGATTGATCGTCGAGGCCTTCTCCAGGTCGATGTCGCCGTTGGAGTCCTCGGGGGTGTAGTTGAGTTCGCAGAGTGCGGCGTGGCCGGTGCCCGCGTTGTTCCACGGGTCCGAGCTCTCGGTGGCCACATAGTCGAGCTTCTCGTAGACACGGATGTCCCAGTCGGGCTGAAGTTCGGTCAACATGGCACCGAGTGTGGCGCTCATGATGCCGCCGCCGATCAAGACGACGTCGACCTTTTCCTGCGGTGAGGGCATTTGGACTCTCATTCCTCGTCACTGGCTTTATGTATTCGTCTCTCAGGGTACTCTCCGGCGTCGGCCCACCTGTAACCCGGGAGGAGGGAACGGACAGTCGCGAGAGCATTCTCACAGCGGATGGACGTCCGTCCCGACCACCTGAATCCGACCATTCGGACGGTTTGGCAAGACGGTCTGTGTCGCCCGCCACAAGGTGTGCAACTATGGGCACATGTCCAAACGTTTCCTGCTCCGTGACGCGCTCGCCGAATTCCCTCCCTATGTTCCCGGCAAGCCTCCCGTCGAATCACCGGGCCTGACCCCGTACAAACTGTCCTCGAACGAGAACCACCTGCCGCCGCTGCCGGGTGTCATCGAAACGATGGCAGCCGCCTCGGCGATCCCGGGGAACTACCCCGATCCCACCGCGGCCGCGCTCGTGGCCGATATCGCCTCCCACCTCGACGTCGAACCCGCCGAGGTGGTCCCCGGCGCCGGTGCCTCCGAAGTCCTCACGGCGCTGACGAACATCACCCTCGAGGCGGGCACATCGGTGGTCTATCCGTGGCCGTCGTTCGAGATGTACCCGATCCTCGCCTCGGCCCGGGGTGCCCAGAAGCGCCCCGTCGACCTCCTCGACGACGGTCGCCACGATTTCGCCGGGCTGGCGGCGGCGATCGATGACACGACCCGACTCGTGCTGCTGTGCTCGCCGAACAATCCGACCGGCCCGACGATCTCCGATGCCGAGCTCGACGGCTTCCTCGCCGAGGTGCCGGACGACGTCATCGTCGTCCTCGACGAGGCGTACCTGGAGTTCGCGACCGAGGCCGTCGATGGCCTGACGGCCAGGCGCAAGCACCCGAATCTCGTTCTCGCCAGGACCTTCTCCAAGGCACACGGTCTGGCCGGTCTGCGAGTGGGATTCGGCATCGCCGACGTCGAGATCGCTTCGGCGATGCGACAGGTCATCGCCCCGTTCTCCGTGACCGCCGGCGCCCAGGCCGCGGCCCGGGAATCCCTGTCCCGAGTCGACGAGGTGGCTGTGCGTGCCAAGGAGATCGCCGCGGTGCGTGACCGGTTCGCCCACGATCTGCGAGAGCTGGGTCTGTCCGTGCCCGACGCTCAGGGCAACTATGTGTGGATCGCTCTCGACCCCGAGGCGGCTGTCGCCTTCGAAGGCGAGTGCGCGAAGCAGGCCGTGGCCGTGCGTCGTCTGCAGGGCGGCGTGCGCGTGAGCATCGGACCTGATGAGGCGCTCGAACGCGTGCTCAAGGTCGCCGCGTCGCTGTGACGATGAGTGCGGATGCCACAGTGAGCGCGGATCTGGGCGGACTCGCCGCCGAGCTGAGTTCGGGGGCGCTGGTCACCGACCGCGACGTCATCGATGCCTATTCGTCGGACAAGGCGCTGTTCTGTCCGGCCGGTGAGGCGTCGGCTGTGGTGCGTGCCGCTTGCGTCGATGATGTGGTCGCGGTGATGCGGTTCGCCACCGAGCATCGGATCCCGGTCGTCACGCAGGGGGCGAGGACGGGCCTGTCGGGTGCGGCGAATGCCACGGACGGGGCGATCCTGCTCAATGTGGCGAAGCTGAATGCGATCGTCGACATCGACGAGGTCGATCAGACCTGCCGCGTCCAACCCGGTGTCATCAACCAGGATCTCAAGCAGGCGCTGGCCGGGCATGGTCTGTCGTATCCGCCGGATCCGGGATCGGTGGCGATCTCGACGATCGGCGGGAATGTCGCCACGAACGCCGGCGGGATGTGCTGTGTGAAGTACGGGGTGACGAAGGACTATGTGCGGGCACTGACCGTGGTGCTCGCCGATGGGACCGTGTCGAAGCTCGGCCGGCAGACCGCGAAGGGAGTGGCCGGTCTCGACCTGGCGGGACTGTTCGTGGGATCCGAGGGGACTCTGGGCGTCATCGTCGAGATCACCCTCGGGCTCAGACCGCTGCTGGCGCCACCGGTGACAGGCGTCGGGATCTTTCCGGATATGGAGTCGGCCGGTCACACGGTCTCTGCGTTCATGGCCTCGGGTGCGGCGCCGTCGATGCTCGAACTCATGGACGGAGGCACGGTGGCGATGATCAATGCCTATGGGGATTTCGGTCTGCCCGATGGTGCCGGGGCGCTCCTGCTCGTCCAGTCCGATGCTCCGGGCCCGGCCGGTGTCGCCGCGCTCGAGAAGTTCGAGACCATCGCCGTCGAGCAGGGGGCCGATGAGGTGTTCTTCTCCGAGGATCCGGCGGATTCGGAGATGTTCGTCGCGGCTCGTCGGGCCGTGTCCCCGGCGATGGAGAAGTATGTGGCCGGCATCGGCGGGGGAGAGCTCATCGATGATGTGTGCGTGCCCAGGTCCCGCCTCGGCGAGTTCTTCGCCCGTTTGGATGAGATCGCGGCCGGGCATGCGGTTGAGGTGGCCACGGCCGGTCATGCCGGGGATGGGAATATGCATCCGAGTGTGCTCTTCGATGCCTCGGATGAGGCGAGTGTGGCCGAGGCGAAGGAGACGTTCGCCGAGATCATGCAGCTGGGTCTGGATCTGGGTGGGACGATCACCGGTGAGCACGGGGTCGGGTATCTGAAGAGGGACTGGTTGGTGCGGGAGCTCGATGCCGGTGCTCAGGCTCTGCAGTCGGGGATCAAGGCGGCGGTCGATCCGTTGGGCATCCTCAACCCGGGCAAGATGCTCGGCTGAGGCCAAGATCGCTCAGCCCCGGTGACTGAGCACTGCGATGTCGTCCGGTCGAACCCGGCAGCAGCCGCCGACGATCCGCGCGCCGAGGCGGGTCCACTCCGCCACCGGCCATGACCCGATCCCGGCTTCCGCGCGGTCGTCCCGCCATTCCATGGCGCTCGCGTCGTAGATCTCGCCCGAGTTCGGGTAGGCGATGAGCGGCATTGCCGTGTGTGCCGACAGCTCCTCGAGTGCGGGGGCCACCAGGGAGGACCGGACGCAGTTGACCCCGATCGCCAGCACCGACGCCGAGGCGGTCGCCGCCTTCGCGACGTCGGCCAGGGAGCTGCCGTCGGGCAGGGCCGGGGCGACCGTGTCCGTGCCGTCCTGCAGGGTCACGCTCACCCAGACCGGAAGATCGGTCTCCTCGGCCAGCCCTACGATCGCGCGGATCTCGTCGAGGCGCGGTTGGGTTTCGACGGCGAGCAGATCCGCTCCCGCCTCGGCGAGGGCCGCGATGCGCGGACGATGGATGTCGGTGAACTCCTCAGGAGTCAGTCGATAGTCCCCGGTGTACTCGGCACCGTCGCCGAGCGCGGCACCATAGGGTCCGACCGACCCTGCGACGAGGGTGCCTCTGCCCGCAGCGGCAGTGCGGTCAGCAGCCCTGCGCGCGATCCGCACGCTCTCACCGATGATCCTGTGGCCTTCCTCGGCACTGATTCCGGCACGGGCGAAGCCGAGCGGAGTCGCCTGATAGCTCGCTGTCGTCAGGATGCGGGCACCGGCGGAGGCGAAGGCGGCGTGCACCTCGGCGAGGGTGTCTGGGCCGGTGCGAATGAGCTCGGCCGACCACAGGTGATGGTCGAGGTCGATGCCGCGGTCCTCGGCGGCGGTGCCCAAGCCGCCGTCGAGGACGATGGGATGGGCCGCCTCGGCGGAGGCGAGCATCTGCGGGAACGTCATGGTCCCAGTTAAGCTTGTCCGGTGACTACAGACCAATCCCCGGCGGCACCCGAGACCACGCCCATCAACGACCGTTCGCAGTTCGGCTTCGAGGTGGGCACCCGGATGGACACGGGCGGGCGCACCGGCGTCATCCGCACTCCGCACGGCGACATTCAGACTCCCGCATTCATCCCCGTCGGCACGAAGGCCACGGTCAAGGCCGTCCGCCCCGACGAGGTCGCCGAGCTCGGCGGACAGGCGGTGCTCGCCAACGCCTACCACCTGTACCTGCAGCCCGGATCGGACCTCATCGACGAGGCCGGCGGCTTGGGCAGGTTCATGAACTGGCCGGGACCGACGTTCACCGACTCCGGCGGATTCCAGGTGATGAGCCTCGGCTCGGGTTTCAAGAAGGTCATCTCGATGGAGGCCGCAGGCGAGCGCAGCGACGAGCTCGTGGCCGTGGGCAAGGAGCGGCTGTCGAACGTCGATGACGACGGGGTGACGTTCAAGTCGCATCTCGACGGGTCGATGCACCGCTTCACTCCGGAGATCTCGATGCGGGTGCAGCACGAACTCGGCGCCGACATCATGTTCGCCTTCGACGAGCTGACCACACTCATCAACACCCGCGGCTACCAGGAGGAGTCGGTTGAGCGGACCCGGCTGTGGGCGATGCGCTGCGTCGAGGAGCACTTCCGGCTCACCGAGGAGCGTTCGCATCGGCCGTATCAGGCGCTCTTCGGGGTGCTGCAGGGTGCGCAGTACGAAGATCTGCGGCGCAAGGCCGCGCGGGACCTCGGCGCCATGGACTTCGACGGCTTCGGCATCGGCGGGGCGTTGGAGAAGGAGAACCTCGGCATCATCATCCGCTGGGTGTGCGAGGAGCTGCCGGAGAACAAGCCGCGGCACCTGCTGGGCATCTCCGAACCCGACGACCTGTTCGAATCGATCAAGACCGGCGCGGACACCTTCGACTGCGTCTCGCCCTCCCGCGTGGCCCGCAACGCCGCGATCTACACCCGCGACGGCCGGTACAACCTCACCGGCGCGAAGTACCGACGCGACTTCGGACCCTTGGATCCCGACTGCTCGTGCTACACCTGCCAGAACTACTCGCGGGCGTACCTGCGGCACCTGTACAAGGCGAAGGAGATGCTCTTCTCCACCCTGTGCACGATCCACAACGAACACTTCGTCGTCTCGCTCGTCGATGAGATCCGGCAGGCGATGATCGACGGCCGCTTCGACGAGCTCGAAGGCGAGGTTGTCGGCCGCTACTACTCGAAGTAGCTTAGGCCGCGGCCAGCGGGTCTCCAGCGGGCCTCCAGCGGGCCTCCAGCGCCTCAAGTCACGCGAAACTCGAAAAACACGTCGCCGGCGACGACTCTTTCGAGTTTCGCGGGACCTGAGCGGTCGACAGCTGGCGGAATGCGGCGGGAGCGGCACCGCGAGCACAGGCGGGCGGTGTCAGCGACCGGCGTCTGTCAGCGACCGGCGTCGGCGGCGTCGAGCTCGTAACTGGGTTCGTGCCGCTTGACGAGCTTGATGACGCGGTAGGTCACGGGCAGGAAGATGATCTCGACGGCGACCTTGTAGACGAAGCCGACGATGATGTAGTTGATGAAGTCGAGCCCCGGGATGACTCCGGCGAAGGCGATGATGCAGAACAGCAGAGTGTCGACGAACTCGCCGACGCCTGTCGACGTGAGCAGGCGGACCCACAGCTTCGACTCGCCCATCCGCTTCTTCACCGCTACGAGCACCCACGAATTGAGCAGCTGGCCGACGAAGTAGCCGACGAGGGAGGCCGCGACGATGCGCGGGTAGAACCCGAGCACGGCGGCGAAGGCCTCCTGATTCTCATAACCGGGACCGGGAGGGGAGATGAGCACGAGCCAGAACACGAAGGTCGCCAGGATCTGCAGGCCGAAACCGGTGATCACAGCCTTGCGGGCGGCTTTGAAGCCGTACACTTCGCTGATCACATCGCCGAGGATGTACGCGATGGGGAAGAGGAATGCGCCGCCGTCGGTGACGATGGGGCCGAAGCCGATGACCTTCGTGGCCGAGATGTTCGAGATGATGAGCACCGCGCAGAACACGGCGAGGAAGACCGCATAGTAGCGGCCCCGGGAGGAGGCGAAGGCTGCGAAGCGGGCAGCCGAGGTGGTGTGCGCCGGATCGGTGATGCGACCCGGCTGCCCAGACTCAGCCTCGGAGCGCCCGGGCTCCGCCTCAGGACTCTTCTGCGACAACGGTGATTTCCTCTCCTCCGGTGACCGTGAGCAGCTGCTCGTACGTCAGGGGCACCATCGAATTCGGTGTCCCCGCGCCGGCCCAGAGAACAGGATAATCCTTCAGCGACACATCGACATAGGTGGGAATCGGGCTCGGGTGACCGCACGGTGCGACTCCGCCGATGACCTGCCCGGTCGCCTCCCGCACGAGTTCCTTCGGCGCCCGGTCGAGCGAATCGACGCCGATGAGTTCGGCGACGTGTGCGGTGTCGACCCGGTGGGCACCCGAGGCCATGATGAGCACCGGGGAGCCGCCCGCGGAGAAGATGAGGCTGTTCGCGATCGCCCCGACCTCGATGTCCAAAGCCTCGGCCGCCGTCGCAGCATTCGGTGTCGCCTCGGTGAAGACCTCGATGCGCGGTTCGATGCCGGCGGACGTGAGATCGGCGGCGACCGCCTCGTGGTTGGGATGGTCCCATTTCGCCGAGACGGCTCCGGGCTCGGACTCGGCCGTGGTCGCCTCGGCGTCGTCGGCCTCGCCATCCTTCTCGGTGACGGGTTCGGCGAGACCGCGGCGGCGCAGCAGCGGTGCGACATCCGGGCGAGTGCCGAAGAAGCGTTCGATCGCGGCCATCGGGTCGACCGAATAGCCCGGCGCGAGGATGGCCTCGCGGAAGGCCTCTCCGGCTTCCCGGTTCAGTCCGCCCTGCTCCTCGAACCATTCGCTGACCCAGGCGGCGATGACCTCGGAGTAGAGGTAGGAGTAATAGCCGGCCGCATAGCCGGAGGCGAAGACGTGCCCGAAGTACGTCGACCGGTAGCGCGGCGGCACGAGCGGGGAGAAGCCGGCGGCGGCGAGCACCTCGGATTCGAAGGACAGCACCTCGGTGATGTGGTCCCCGGCCTCGAGCGAATGCCAGGACAGGTCGAGCATGGCCGCGGCGAGGTATTCGATCGTGTCGAAGCCCTGCCCGAACTTGTCGCTGGCGATGAGCGCATCGACGAGTTCGGCCGGCATCGGCTCACCCGTGTCGACATGCTTGGCGAAGTGGGGGAGGACCTGGGGATGGAAGCGCCACATCTCATTGAGCTGGGACGGGAACTCGACATAGTCGCGCGGGACCGCGGTGCCCGCCGTCGACGGGTAGGTGGAGTTCGCGAAGAGCCCGTGGAGGACGTGACCGAACTCGTGGAAGAACGTCGTCAGTTCGGTCGGATTGAGCAGGGTGGGCCGACCCGGGCCGGGCTTGGCGAGATTGAGTGAGAGGGTGACGACCGGCAGCAGCCCGGTCAGGCGGGAGGCCGGAACCAGCTGGTCCATCCATGCTCCGCCGCGTTTCGTATCCCTGGAGTACGGGTCGATGAGCACGAGCCCCAAGTGCCGCTCGGTGACGTCGGTGACCTCATAGGCGCGGACGTCCTCATGCCAGGCGGTGACCCCTTCGTAGGGGGCGAAGGTGATTCCGTACAGGCCGGTGGCCGCGCGGAAGACGCCCTCGGTGAGGACGGTGTCGAACTCGAAGTACTTGGCCACCTCGTCGGGGTCGATGCCGAATTCGTCGGCGCGGAACTTCGCAAGGTAGTACTTGACGTCTTCGGCTGCGACCGTCTCGAGACCGTAGCGCTCCTTGACCTGCGCAAGCTCCTCGTCGAGTTGGGCGTTCGCGGGATTGATGAGGGAGGAGACGATATCGGCTGCCGCGTCGGGGTTGCCTGCGGTCTGGTTGTCGATGGCGAAGGACGAGTAGGAGGGATATCCGAGCAGGTGCGCCTTGAGCGCACGCAGTGCCGTGGTGTCGGCGACTTGGGTGCGGGTGTCGCCGTCGCCGCCGCGGGATCCGCGCGCCATCGAGTTGTTGAGCACGTGCCGACGGGTCTGTGCCGTGCTGAGGGATTCGAGGACGATCTGCTGGGTGAAGTTGTTCAGCGGCAGCAGATAGCCGTCGACGCCGCGATCGGCCGCTCGATTCGCTGCCGCCGCGATCTGGTCGTCGTTCATCCCCGCCAGGGACTCGGCCTCGCTGAGGTGGACGGCCAGTTCGCGCGTATCGAGCTGCAGAGCGCGGGAGAAGGAGTTCTCCAGGGTGGTCAGTTCGGCCGCGATCGTGGCCATCTGCTCCCGTTCCTCCTCGCCGAGGCGGGCTCCCGCCCGCACGAAGAGTTCGATGGTGAGCTCGTGCTGACGTTTGTCCTCGGGGTTGAGGTCGGCGACCGAGACCTGTTCGATGCGGTGGAAGAGGTCGACGTCGAGGAGGATCTCTGTCTGGGTGGCCGACAGGAGCTCCCACACCTCGGAGACGGCGTCGGTGAGTTCGGGACGCAGATGATTCGATTCGATGGCTGCGGCCACGGAGGCGATGCGGGTCATCGGCACGGACGCGGATTCGAATCTCACGGTGGTGGAGAAGAACGTGGACTCGGCGTCGTCTGCGATGATCGCAGCCACCTCGGCGCGGGCGAAATCGGTGGCCGTGCGAACCGCGGTCAGCAGCGTCGCCGGGGTGACCGCGGCGAAATCGGGCAGCGAATAGTCGGTCTGCGGGTCGAGGAACGCTTCCCAGACATCGATGCTGTTCGGATCTGCGCTCATTCTCGACGATTCACTTTCTCTGCGGTTGGGGTCTCGCTCCGATCCTAACGTGAGTGAGCCGACCAGTGCATGATCGCTGGTTACACTGGTTTCCATGGGCACTGGGCGAGGCGAGTCCCTCACACTCAACAGCGCATTCCGGCTCGGGTTCACCGGGGCCTTGGGTGTGGGGTTGGCGATCGCGGTGATGGCGGCGCTGCAGTCCGTGGCGACCGTGATCATCTATATCGGCTTGGCGCTGTTCCTCGCCCTCGGTCTCGAGCCGATCGTGCAGTGGCTCGTCGATCGCAAGGTGCCGCGGTCACTGGCCGTCCTCATCGTCGTCGTGGCCTTCATCCTCATCGTCGTCGGCGTCGCGCTGCTCATCGCCCCGGCCGTGATCAGTCAGATCCAGACGTTCATCGCGGATCTGCCCGGGATCGTGGCGAACCTCGCGACGACCGGGTGGGTGACGGAACTCGAGAAGCAGTTCACCGGCGCGATCGACGTCGATGCGGTGTTTGCGAATATCGCGGATTGGGCCTCGGATCCGAAGAATGTGCTCTCCCTCGGCGGCGGGGTCGTGTCGATCGGAGCGGGGATCTTGAGCTTCCTCACCGGCGTGATCATCGTCGTCATCCTCACCATCTACTTCGCGGTGTCCATGCCGACGATCAAGTCCGCGATGTTCTCCCTGGTCGCGGCCTCATCGCGGGCGACCGTCGAATCCGTCACCGAGGAGGTCACCCGTTCCATCGGGCGTTACGTCCTCGGGCAGGTGTCCTTGGGTGTCGTCAACGGCGTGTGCTCGGCGATCTTCCTGACCATCATCGGTGCCCCGCTGCCTGCGCTGTTGGCGTTCGTGGCGTTCCTGGCATCGCTCATCCCTCTGGTCGGCCCGATCACGGGCGCGATCATCATCACCGCGTCGTGTCTGATGGTCTCGCCCGGGCTGGGCATCACTGCCGGAATCTACTACCTCGTGTACATGCAGGTCGAGGCGTATCTGCTCAGCCCGCGGATCATGAACGCAGCGGTCGACGTGCCCGGAGCCCTCGTCATCATCGCCGCGATCGCCGGTGGAACCTTGGGCGGTGTGCTCGGTGCGGTGGTTGCGGTGCCGGTGGCCGCCTCGGCGCTGATCATCATCCGCAAGGTCGTCGTGCCTGCGCAGGCGAAGAGGTAGGGGCGGCGGAGAGAACCTCAGCTCTGGTCGTCGTGATCGCCGGTGCCGAAGCGGGTGACGATGACGTGAATGATGAGCTTGACGAGGTAATATGCGCCGAAGTATCCGGCTCCTGCTGCGACCAGAGTGACAAGCAGGTTGCTCTCTCCGGTTCCGGCCATGGCCAACCCCGCGAAGATCGCGGCAGAGATCGCCGCGAGGTAGGGGATCAGACGAAGGACGGGGGAGTCGGGTTCGCTCATGGTGGCGAGTCTAGCAACGGGTGTCGGCGGCCCGGCCTCCCACCTATGATGTGCTTCATGACAGAGTCTGGCTGGACGACCAACCGCGACGATGCGGTCCCCGAGGATGTGGAACGACTGCTCGCGACCGTGCCGGAATGGTTCGGCAGGCCCGAATCCAACGCCGAATACATCGACGACGCACGCACCATGGAGACGTGGACGGTGCGCGACGACAGCGGACGAGTCGTCGGCGTCACGTTGGTGACGCACCATTTCCCGCAGACCAGCGAGATCCATTTCACCGTCGTTGATCGCTGCGTCCACGGCGGGGGAGTCGGGACTGCCATGATCGAAGCCGTCACCGATGGTGTGCGGGCTCGTGGAGCGAAGCTGCTGCAGGTGAAGACTCTCGGACCGTCGAAGGAGGATCCGAACTATGCGCGGACGCGACACTTCTACGAAAAGATGGGCTTCCTCCCCCTCGAGGAGACCGAGCTGTGGGGCGAGGGCGCCCCCTGCCTCATCATGGTCAAGGCGCTGGTATGACTGGGCCCGTCTTTCCGCCGTGGCCGGCGACTTCGCCCGTTCGCGGACGACTTCGCCTGCGACCCGTGGAAATGCGAGACAGTGCAATGGCGCGTGAGCTCTCGACCGATCCCTACGTGCCTCTGACGGGGTCGTTGCCGAGCTGCGCGACGGAGTATGAGGCGAAGGCATGGGTGAGACGACAGCGCAGGGATATGGTTCTCTACGCTGCCATTCGGCAGACCGGGCTCGCACGATGACGGATCCGACGGAAGCTGCTGGTCTCGACCTGGACTTCCCCTTCACCGGCCGATGGCTGGTGCAGAACAGCCCAGCCGATCGCGTACCGAGTCACGGTACGACGATGTTCGCGTCCTCGTTCAGCATCGACTTCGTACCGGTCGACGACGCGGGGCGTTCGGCGGCGTTCACTGTCGGATCGCTGTTCCGGTCCGAACCTCCGGAGAATTTCACGGGCTTCGGCCGGCCCGTGCTCGCCCCGACCGATGGCACCGTGATGACCGTCCACGATTCCGAACTCGATCATCGTGCCTATCGGGGTCTGCCCTCGCTCGGCTATGCGCTGACTCAGCACAGGCGTGCTGCAAAGGGGTGGTGGGCGCTTGCCGGGAACCACGTCATGGTCAGGAGCTCCGGCGGAATCGTGGCTCTGTGCCATCTGCAGCGGGGCAGCGCTCAGGTTCGACCGGGCCAGAAGGTGCAGATCGGCCAAGAGATCGGCCGCTGCGGGAATTCGGGCAACAGCACGGAACCTCACCTGCACGTCCAAGCGATCGACAGCCCTGACATCGAGCGAGCCGCCGCTCGCCGAATATCGTTCAGAGGTTCCTTACCGTCAAATGGTTCGATCATCTCTTGCTGAGACGCGAAGCGCCACATCCAGGGTACCGTTCGGCTCTCTGGCGAACTTCCCGCCGAGACCCGCCGACCTATTGTCCTTGCGGGCGGTCCGGCCTAAGGTGAGAGGACGCTGTCCATCGACTCGGCGAGCACCGGTCAGTGCACCGGACGTGACAGAACAATCCGAGCGGACGGACTCACACGAAGGAGTGTCATGGCAGTCTACTCAGCACCCGGTACCGACGGCGCGCTCGTCACGTTCAAGCCCCGTTATGAGAATTACATCGGAGGAGAGTGGGTGCCGCCGAAGGACGGCAACTACTTCGAGAACATCACCCCCGTCACCGGGCAGGCCTTCACCGAGATTCCCAGCTCCACCGCTGACGATGTCGAGACCGCCGTCGATGCCGCCTGGGCGGCGGCGCCGGCCTGGGGCAAGACGTCGGTCGCCGAACGTTCGAACGTCCTGTTGAAGATCGCCGACCGCATCGAGTCCAATCTCGAGATGCTCGCCGTCGCCGAAACCTGGGACAACGGCAAGGGAATCCGCGAGCCGCTGGCCGCAGACCTACCGTTGGCCGTCGACCACTTCCGCTACTTCGCGTCCGCCATCAGGGCGCAGGAAGGCGGCATCTCACAGATCGACGACGACACCGTGGCCTACCATTTCCACGAGCCGCTCGGCGTGGTCGGACAGATCATCCCCTGGAACTTCCCGCTTCTCATGGCCACGTGGAAGCTCGCCCCGGCGCTCGCCGCCGGCAACTGCGTCGTCCTCAAACCGGCCGAGCAGACGCCGGCCTCGATCCTCGTCCTCGCCGAACTCATCGGCGACCTGCTGCCTCCCGGCGTCCTCAACATCATCAACGGCTTCGGCGTCGAAGCCGGCAAACCGCTGGCGTCGAACAAACGCATCCGCAAGGTCGCGTTCACCGGTGAGACGACGACCGGCCGACTGATCATGCAGTACGCTTCGCAGAACATCATCCCGGTGACCCTGGAACTCGGAGGCAAGTCGCCGAACATCTTCTTCGATGACGTCATGGCTGCCGACGACAGTTTCCGTGACAAAGCGCTTGAAGGCTTTGCGATGTTCGCGCTCAATCAGGGCGAGGTCTGCACCTGTCCGTCGCGTGCCCTCGTCCAGGACTCGATCTTCGACGACTTCGTCGCCGCTGGCGTCGAACGCGTCCGGTCGATCAAACAGGGCAACCCGCTCGACACCGACACCCAGGTCGGTGCGCAGGCCTCGAATGATCAGTTCGAGAAGATCATGTCCTACCTCAAGATCGGCAAGGACGAAGGCGCCGAGGTGCTCATCGGCGGCGACAAGGCCGAACTCGACGGAGATCTCGCCGGTGGGTTCTACATCCAGCCGACGATCTTCAAGGGCACGAACGCGATGCGCGTGTTCCAGGAGGAGATCTTCGGGCCCGTAGTGGCGCTGACCTCGTTCTCCGACTACGACGACGCGATCGCCACCGCCAACGACACCCTCTACGGCCTCGGCGCCGGAGTCTGGGCCCGCACCGGCAACACCGCCTACCGGGCCGGGCGCGACATCCAAGCCGGTCGTGTGTGGGTGAACAACTATCACGCCTACCCGGCCCACGCTGCGTTCGGCGGATACAAATCCTCGGGCATCGGACGTGAGAACCACAAGATGATGCTCGACCACTACCAGCAGACGAAGAACCTGCTGGTCAGCTACTCCGAAAATGCACAAGGATTCTTCTGATGAGTGAAACAGCCGAAACAGCCGCTCTCGAATCGACACCGACGATCGAGGGCGAAGAGAAATCGCGGGTGGCGATGACTCAGGCCGCCATCGACCTGCTTGCCGGCCTCGTCGACAAACACGGACAGCTCATGTTCCACCAGTCCGGCGGTTGCTGTGACGGCTCGTCGCCCATGTGCTTCCCCGAAGGCGACTTCCTCACCTCGGAAGCCGATGTGCTGCTCGGACACTTCGAACTGCCCATCGACGATGCCGAGAAGGCCGGACTGGACTTCTGGATGTCGGTCGAGCAGTTCGAATACTGGAAGCACACGCATCTGACGATCGATGTGGTGCCGGGACGGGGGAGCGGCTTCAGCGTCGAATCACCGACGGGAAACCGCTTCATCATCCGCTCGACGCTCATGGACGTCGCCTGAAGCACCCGCGCTGCCGGGACCGATGCTACTCGGAGCCGGAGCGTTTCGGGGCTGCTCTGAGGTGGGCACGTTCTCCTTGCTTCCCAATGAGGCTGAGGAACTCGACCGGCCCTGAACTGGTGGCCCCGAACCAGTGCGGGGTGCGGGTGTCGAACTCGGCGGCTTCCCCCGGCTCGAGGATGAGGTCGTGCTCGCCGAGGACGAGCCGCAGTCTGCCGTTGAGGACGAATGCCCAGTCGTAGCCCTCATGGGTGCGCAGATCGGGTTCAGCGTCGTCAGCACCTGCGGGAAGGACGAACTTGTACGCCTGAATGCCTCCGGCGCGCCGGGTCAGCGGGAGGACGGTCCGACCATCCCGGGTTGGGAGCGGGCGAAGGTTGACGCGAGGATCCCCGGTCGCGGGTGCGTCGACGAGCTCGTCCAAGGTGGCCCCGAATGCGCGCGCCAGGGGGAGGAGCTGTTCAAGTGTGGGACGCCGGCGACCGGCTTCGAGTCGTGACAGAGTGCTGATCGAGATGCCGGTCTCCTCGGCGAGGTCGCTCAGCGTGATGTCGCGGCGCTAACGCAGATGCTTCAGCCGAGGTCCGACGGCATCGAGGGTGCGGTTCATGAGATCGTCCATACTCTCCAGTTTGCCATTTGGAAAAGGTGTTTGCAATTGAGACCGATTGTCATCATCATCGAATCAGCGGAACGCCAGAGCGGCAGTTCCGAATTCGCCGAGAGGACAACGACATGGCAGGACCGAAGAGCGGAATCAGAGACGTCATCATCATCGGAGCGGGGGCGGCTGGCCTCAGCGCCGCACTGACATTGACTCGTGCCCGCCGTACGGTGACGGTGGTCGACGCGGGGCAGCCGCGCAACGCGCCCGCAGACGGAGTGCACGGGCTCCTCGGTCTTGAAGGCATCAGCCCCAGCGAGCTCAGGACCCGAGGACGGGACGAGGTGCTCGGCTACGGCGGTGAGATCGTCGATGACGAGGCTGTCGAGGTCACCCGCAGCGCAGAGGGCTTCACGGTCAGCCTGCGCAGCGGCGATTCCATCGAAAGCAGACGACTGCTCGTCGCAACCGGTCTCGTCGATGAGCTTCCCGAGATCCCCGGCGTACGCGAACAGTGGGGACGCGGAGTCCTCCACTGCCCGTACTGCCACGGATGGGAAGTGCGCGACAGCCGCATCGGCGTATTGGTCACCAACCCGATGGCCGTCCACAAGGCCTTTCTGTTCCGTCAGTGGAGCTCCCAGGTGATGCTGTTCACCGGCGACCATGAGCTCAGCGAAGACGAGCGGATCAAGCTTCGAGCCCTTGACATCCCCGTGGTCGACGGGGGAATCGAGAGCCTGGAGATCGTCGATGATCGGCTCACCGGGGTGCGACTGAGCACCGGGCGGGTCGTTGAGATCGACGCTGCTGTCGTGGCCACGCCGATGGTGGCCCGGGCCGAGCTCTTCGCAGGAATCGGCCTTGAGCCCACCGAACATCCAGCGGGAGCCTTCATCGAGACCGACTCCTTCGGTCAGACCTCCGCGCCGGGCGTCTGGGTCGCCGGCAACGCCACTGACATCGGCGCGCAGGTCAGCGGTGCGGTAGCCGCTGGAGCACTCGCGGCACAGCACATCAACACGGATCTCATCTTCAAAGATCTTGACCGGGCAGCCGCGGAGCTGGACCGCGACAACGATGGGGCGGTCGCGTGATGACACACTCATTCGACAGAAAGTACTGGGACCAGCTGTGGACGGGCGAACGCGGCCAGCGGATGGATTCCGGGGAACCGAATCCCCATCTCGTCCGGGAGATCGGCGGACTCCGCCCCGGAACTGCCCTCGATGCGGGCTGCGGAGCGGGTGCCGAAGCGATCTGGTTGGCGGCCAACGGGTGGGACGTGACTGGGGCAGACGTCGCCGACGCGGCACTGGATTATGCAGCGGACCGAGCTGCTGCAGCCGGGGTCGTCGGCGACGTGCGCTGGATCCGGGCGGACCTCTCTGTCTGGGAACCCGAGACGCAGTATGACCTGGTGACCACGCATTACGCGCATCCCGCCATACCGCAGCTGGAGTTCTACGACCGCCTCGCCTCCTGGGTCGCGCCGGAAGGAACCCTGCTCATCGTCGGTCACCTCCACCAGCACAGTTCAGCCGGGGACACCCACCCGCCGAGCGAGGCCACCGCCACGGCCGCCGCAATCACGAGTCGTTTCGATCCCAGCGAGTGGGAGATCGTCACCGCCGAGGAGTCGCATCGGTCCGTGATCGGGCCCGGTGGTCGCCCCAACCGCATCGACGACGTCGTCGTCAGGCTCACTTCCCGGCGTTCAGCACCTCAGGCTCGCCCAGGGAGAGCATCAGCCGGTTCGCCCAGTTGAAGAATGCCGCGCAGCCCAGCACGTCGATGATGTCCCCGTCCTCAAGGCCGACCTCGCGCAGCGCGCTGACATGGTGCGGGCCGAAGGCCTGCGGGGTCAGGGTGAGTGCTGCCGAGGCATCGACAACGGCATTCCAGAGCGGATCGCCGAGATCGGATTTCGCGCCGATGGGCTCATCGAGAAGGCGCTGGACCACGTCCCGTCGTCCCGACTCCTCGGTGGCACGGTGCGAATGGATCGAGGCGCAGAACAGGCATCCGTTGAGGCGTGAGGCCGCTGTCGCCGCGAGTTCGCGTTCGGCCCGCCCCAGGCCATCGGTTGTGTTGAAGAAGATGTCGAAGTCGGTCAGGGTTCGTGCCTTGAGCGCGGCCGGATCTCTTGCGAGCAGCCGGAAGTAGGGGTTCTTCGCCCGTCCTGCCTCGATGAGTGCATCTGACTGCGCATCACTGAGGTCCGACTCGGCGACGGGCGCGATCCAGGGCACCCACCCGAGTCCCGACTGTTGGAACAGTTCGGGACGAGCCAGATCAGGGTAGGTGCTCACCCGCTCGCCCACCGTCTCCAGTGCCTCGCCCGCTTTCGAAGAGACGAGGGAGCCCTGTGCCGAGGCGAACGCACCGTCATCGGTCGACGGAACCTCGTCCGCGGCCGGAGGCCCGGCTGCCGCCGGAGCGTGGGCCAACGCCGCAAGGCCGGTGCTGATGCGGATCTGGAAGTTGAGGAACGAGACGAGCTGGGCGAGGGTGACGATTCCGTCCTCGTCCCAACCCGCAGCGAGCAGCAGCGCCAGATGCTCGGGCCGAGCATCGCGCGGATGAAGGACCAGCATGTGCGCGAACTCGAGGCCGGCGGCCAGCAGCGGACCGAGCACCTCGATGGACTTCTCGCCGAGGCTCAGCCAGGGACCGGTCACGTTCTCATCGGCCAGCGCCGCAGATTCGAAGGTGCCGTAGGGGCCGCGGACAGAAGAGAGCGAGTCAAGTTCGAGCAGCACGTCGTCGAGGATTTCGGCGATCGTCCAGGAGGCGGCCTCGTCCTCGTCACGGAGCAGGTCACGGTAGAACTCCTCGGCGACGGGGGCACCGAGGAGGCCGGCGGTGAACGCGGACACGGCATAGCGGTCCCGGAAGCTCACAACTTTCGGATCAGCGGGCTCGAGCAGGGCTTCGAAGCTGCGCTGCGCATTCTCCTTCGCCTGCGCCCGGTGATCGCGGAGGGCATCGAGAGGATCCTTCGCCGCGATTCCCGCGAGGAGGTTGATGATATCGGCCATCTCAGTGCACCCGCTCCTTGGTCACGGCGAACCCGAGAGCCGGGGCCACCTCGGTGGCGAGCAGTTCGATCGAGCGCAGAGCGGTCTCGTTCGTCGCCGGAACAGAATGCACTTGGAAGCTGACATCCGTGGCCTGGTCGAGCACCCGGTCATGGCTCAGCCGTTCGCTCACCTGCTCGGGGGTGCCGAGGTAGGTGTCGGTGGCGACGAGGAGCTCATTGAGGCTGAGCCCGGAGGTGTCATAGCCGACGAGGCGGTCGGCCTCGGCCCGCAGCGCGGGTTCGGTGATCTCGCGCAGCCTCGGCAGATCCGCGGCATCGGCGACCACGGCGGTGCGTGAGGCGAGGATGCGCGGTTCGAGTCCAACCGGCAGCTGGGAGAGATAGGTGTCGATGACGGGCAGCTGCACCTCGTCGAGGCGAGCCCCCGGATCGTCATGTGGGCGCGGTTGAGTCCGCGAGAGCATGAGTCCGTCCCCGGCAGCGCCGGCCGCACCGGCTCCGCCCGAGGAGAAGGTCGCCTGCCACAGTCGCCGGTCAAGGCTCGGACGCTCCGTTCCAGGGGCAGGGTAGAGGCGGTGGTCGGTGGGCAGCCGGTCGCCGGCGAACAGTGTGCGCAGGGTCGTGAGGTTCTCGGCGAAGGCCTCGCGGCGGTCAGCGAAGCTTGTGCCGAAGGCCGGGAAGGACTTCGGATTCCCACCTGAGCCCAGGCCGATCTCGAGGCGCCCGGCGGCGAGCTCGTCGACGACGGCGGCGTCTTCGGCCACGCGCACCGCATTCTCCATCGGCAGGGTGATGATCGCCGTGCCCAGCGAGATGCGACTGGTGCGTGCAGCGGCGTGGGAGAGGAAGACGAGCGGGGACGGCAGCCCGCCCTCTGCCGCGGAGAAGTGGTGTTGGGCGACCCATGCGGAATGGAAGCCGAAGTCCTCGGCCGTCTCGATCTGTTCGAGGGCGAAGCGGTAGCGCTGCGCGGCTGGGGCGTCCTCGAGCAGGCGGGTGAAGAATCCGAGCTTCGGCTCGGTCGTGGCAGTGCCGGTCGCCTGGGTGTCGGTGGGTTGAGGGGTCATGGTTCTCAGCTTTCTGCTGCTGCGGTGAGCAGGGTCGGGGTTGCCGGTCGAATGTGTGCAGGCGCTGCATCCGTCGACAGCGTCGCGGGACGTGGGATCGCCTCGAGCAGAGTGCGTGTATAGGCCGAGCGCGGGCGGGTGAAGATCTCTTCGGTCGCACCGTCGTCGACGAGATGCCCGTGCGACATCACGGATACCGTATCAGCGATCTGACGGACGACGGCGAGGTCATGGGTGATGAAGACGTAGGTCAGACCGAGCTCCCTCTGCAGCCGGTCGAGCAGGGTCAGGATCTGCGCCTGCACGGTCACGTCGAGGGCGGAGACCGCTTCGTCGAAGACGACCAGTTCGGGCTCGACGATGAGGGCGCGAGCGATCGCGACCCGCTGCAGCTGGCCGCCGGAGAGCTCTGCCGGACGCCGGTCGAGGAAGTCGTTCGGCAGCGCCACCCGATCCATCGCTTCGGCGACGAGACCTGGCCGGGAAGCACGGTCGCCGAGGCGGAAGTTGCGCAGAGGCTCGGTCAGGGTCGAGCGGACCGAGTGCTTGGGATCGAGCGCGGAGAACGGGTTCTGATGTACGAGCTGGACGGTGCGACGGAACTCCCGCAGCCGCTGCCGTGAGGGACGACCGCGTCCGAGCTCGGCGGCGTCGAAGTCACCGATGCGCACATGTCCGGACTGCGGTGTGAGGAACCCGGTCAGCGCCTTGCCCGTGGTCGTCTTGCCCGAACCCGATTCGCCGACGAGACCGTGCGTGGCCCCGCGTGCCACCGTGAAGTCCACGCCGTGGACACCGGTGATCTGATCACCGGCTCGGTCGAAGATGTGGGTGAGTGATTCGACGGAGACGAACGGACGCGCGGACTGCCCGGCCGCCTCGGCGCGGGGAGGACGAGCCTTCGTCTGCAGTGCGGGGGCGTCGGAGACGAGGCGGGAGGTGTACGCGGTGGCCGGGTCCGAGAAGACCCGACCGGCCCGACCCGATTCGACGATGCGTCCGCCCTGCATGACCACGACCTCGTCGGCGCGCTCGCCGGCGACCGCCAGATCATGGGTGATGAAGAGGATGCCCATCCCGGTCTCGGCGCGCAGTTCGTCGAGGAGGTCGAGGACCTGCTTCTGCACGGTGACGTCGAGCGCGGAGGTGGGTTCGTCGGCGATGAGCAGGCGCGGGCGCAGCGCGATGGCAGCGGCGATGAGCACACGCTGCCGCAACCCGCCCGAGAGCTCGTGCGGGAACTGGTCGGCCCGCTTCTCCGGCTGATCGATTCCGACCCGGGCCAGCAGTTCGATGACCTGGGCGCGGGCCTCGGCCCGGTTCGCCCGGCGGTGGATGTGCAGCGCCTCGGCGACGGATCTGCCCACGGTCTGCAGCGGATTGAGAGATGACCCGGGATCCTGTGGGACATAGCCGATCTGGGAACCGCGCACACCGCGCCAACCGGAGGTGCCCAGGGCCAGCAGATCGAGATCGCCGAGGCGGATCCGCCCGGCCGCGACCTGCGCCGCAGGTGGGAGGAGCCCGATGACGGCGTTCGCCGTCGTCGACTTTCCCGATCCGGATTCGCCGACCACTGCGGTCATCGAACCGGGGCGGACCACGAGGTCGAGTTCGCTCACGGCGGGTGCCGTCGGGCCGCCTCGGTGGGTGTATTCGACGGAGAGACCGTCGATGCGCAGCAGTGAGGCGTCGGTCATGATGTCACCTTTCGCAGGGTGTTGCCGATCTGGTGGGTGGCGAGCACGATGGCCATGACCACGAGGCCGGGCAGCACGGTCAGCCACCATGCGGTGGCGACGAAGTTGCGGCCCTCGGCGATGATGAGACCCCATTCGGGGGTCGGCGGCGGGGTGCCGTAGCCGAGGAATCCGAGCGTGGAGATCTGGAGGATCGCCGAACCGACCTGGAGCACCGCCAGGGACAGCACGGGAGAGATCGAGTTCGGGAGGATGTGGCGGATGAGGACGGAGAAGAAGGTGCCGCCGGAGCCGTAGGCTGCGGCCACGAAGTCGCTCGTGTTGATCTGCACCGCCTGCGACCGGGCGAGACGGGCGAACTGGGCGATGGCGGTGACTCCGACGGCGATGGCCGCATTGATCGTGCCGAAGCCGAGGACGACGACGATCGAGAGGCTGAGCAGGATCGCGGGAATGGACAGCAGCACGTCGATCAATCGCATGAGCACATCGTCGACGAGCCCGCGCCTGGTGCCTGCGATGAGCCCGATCGCGGTGCCGACGACCAGCCCGACCCCGACGGCCACGAGCGCGGCGAGCAGGGACTGGGAGGCGCCGTAGACGACGCGGGTGAAGGCGTCCCGACCGGTCTGGTCGGTGCCGAACCAATGCTCGAGGCTCGGTGCCAGCAGGGCGGTCGTGTCTCCTCCGTCATTGGGGTCGAAATGGGTGAAGAGGCCGGGGACCAGCGCCCAGGCGATGGCGATGAGCAGCACCAGTCCTGAGGCGATGGTGGCCGGGGTGAGCGCGGCGCGTGCCCGACCGCCGCGTGCGCGTGTGCGCTTCGGGCTCGTGCCCTGGCTGCGGGTGAAGACGTCGGCGATGCTCATGAGTCCTTCTCCTTCGTCTCGTCGTCCCAGTCGAGGTCGACGCCGACGCTGGCGGCGGTCGCCGTCAGCGCCCGACGTGTGGGTTCGTCGTGGCTGCGCAGGGATCTGCCCGCCGAGGCGGCGCTGCGTTTGGTGCGCAGTCGCACGTCGATGACGGGGTAGAGGAGGTCGACTGCCAGATTGATGATGACGTAGCCGAAGGTGGCGATGACCACGACGGCGAGCAGGATCGGATTGTCCCGGTGGGTCACCGCTTGAGCGGTGATGAGTCCGATGCCGTTGCGGCCGAACACGGTCTCGGTGACCACGGCCCCGGCGACGAGCTCACCGAAGACGAGTCCGATGATCGTCAGTCCCGGCAGCACCGCGTTGCGGGCGACGGTGTGGACGAGGATCCACAGTTCGGAGGCGCCCTTTGCGGTGGTGACCTTGACGAATCCGGAGGCCTGCACCTCCGTGATGGAACGGATGAGCACCTGAGCGATCGGGGCCGAGAGCGGAACCGCCACGGTCAGGGTCGGCAGTACGAGCGCCTCGGCGGGGCCGGGGTCGACGACGGAGACGAGACCGAGCTGGAAGGAGAAGACCTGGATGAGCAGGATTCCGAGCCAGAACACGGGGATGGAGATGAAGAGGCTGGGCACCGAGTCGAGGATCCGACGGATTCGTGCGCCCGGACCGGTGGCCGGGCCGAAGGTCGCGAAGACGGCGATGACGACGGCGAGGACGAGGGCGGTGACGAACCCGGAGGCCGCGAGCACCGCTGTCGACGGCAGAGCCGCCGCGATGATCGTCGACACGGCTGCACCGGTCTGGACCGAATAGCCGAAGTCCCCGGTGAGGAAACCGGTGATGCTGGTGAGGTATTTGCCGAACCAGGAGTCGTCGGCGCCGGTGGCCTCACGGATCTCGGCGATCTGGTCGGGGGACAGGCCCAGTGCGGGGTCGGCGAAGCGGGCGGTGACTCCGTCGCCGGGGATGAGGCTGAGCAGGATGAACGCCGCGGTGAACGCGAGCAGCAGCACCAGGACCGCTTGGCCCAGGCGGAGGATGAGGTAGCGGGTGTCGAGGATCATTTCTCTCCTGCCAGCCAGGTGCTGTAGAAATCGGGACGTCCGACGGGTTCGGTGGTGAAGCCGTGGACACGGCGGCGGAATGCGAAGACCTGAGGCTCTTCGAAGAACGGCAGCACATAGGCCTGGTCGACGAGGTGGTTCTGGACCGCCTCGGCGGCCTGCTGTCGTTGCTTATGATCCGGTTCGGATGCCAACTCTTCGAGGAGTTCGTCGATCTTCGCATCGACCGAATCGTCCTCGGCGTCCGTGCGGTCGACTCCGTTGAGGAAGACGTCGCGGTTGACCGAGGAGTAGTTCGAGCGCAGATTGTCGAAATCGGCGCGGGCGACCATCGAATGGTAGATCTGCACGGTGTCGAGTTCGAGAGCGTCGAGAGTCTGCTTCGATTGGTCCCCGGGGTTGATCGACAGGCGCACACCGACTCGGCGCAGCTGCTGTTGGATGAGGGTCTGCACTTCGTTCGACCGCGGCTGCGGCAGTGCGATATTCACCGTCAGAGCCAGCGGCTGCCCGTCCTTGATGCGGTAGCCCTGTCCGTTGCGTTCGCTCCACCCGGCCTTGTCGAGGAGGCGGTCGGCCCTGTCCGGGTCGAACTCCCAGGAACCCGACTGATCGGTGTAGCCCATTGCGCCCTTGGCCAGCAGGCCCGTGGCCAGCGGGTAGTTCGGGGTGAAGAGCTTGTCGACGATCTCCTGTCGGTCGATGGCGGCGATCAGTGCCCGACGGACGTCGATATCGGCCAGCAGGTCGTGGCGGAACCGGAAGTTGATGCTGTTGTTGATTCCGTTCGTCGCCTTCGCATAGAGGCGCAGCCCCTGTTCGGTCACGCGGGACTCATCGGGGGCCTGGACGTCGCGGACGCCGTCGGCCTGTCCCGAGAGCACGGCACCGATGCGGACGGAGTATTCGTTGTTGGTCAGAAAGTCGATGCCGTCGAGGTGGGCACGCCCCTGATGCTTCAGGTGCGGGGGTGCCCAGTCGTAGTCTTCGCGGACACGGACGGAGAGCTTCGTGCCGATGGTCTCGGCGGTGATGTGGAAGGGCCCGCAGGTGTGGATCTGCGTGGCTCCGCCCGGGCCGAATCCGTCGGCGTCGAGTGCGAGGGTGGAATCGGCGAGCAGTCCGGCGTTCATCGTCGACGTCGCCTGGGCGAAACCGGGGGAGGGTGCCGAGAAGTGGAACCGCACCCGATGCTCGTCGAGGACTTCGCTGCGTTCATAGTTCGAGATCTGCTCGGACACCGGCAGCGTGCGTGCTTCGTCGCCGCGACCGAAGAGGTCGAAGTTCTTCGCGACGTTCGCCGGGGTCAGCGGCGAACCGTCCGAGTAGGTCACGCCCTCACGGATGGTGAACGTATAGGCCGTCGCGTCGGCATTCGTCTCCGGCAGTTCGGTGGCCAGCCAGGGATGCAGCTCGAGGGTCTCCGGATCCTGCCACAGCAGCCTCGCGGAGATGTTGTTCATGATTCCGCCGTTGGGGTAGAAACCGACCGACGGCGGGTAGAGCAGAGTCCAGGTCTGGGGTTCGAAGTAAGTGAGCACCCCACCGCGTACGGGTTCGCTCTCAGCCAGGGAGCCGGAGTCGTGCGGAGTGCAGGCGCTGAGGGTGAGCAGAGTGCCGAAACCGAGACCGAGGCTGAGAGCCGAGCGGCGGTTGAGGTGGCGCTGAGTCAGACGCGCGTGGGTGGAGAGACGGTGATCCGTCATTGAAGACGTCCTTCGGGCAAGTGGGATGGAACTGAGAGAACTGAGCAGGATAGTTCAACAATATGCGGACATTGCGGGTGTCATTGAAGGCAGGCAGAGGCAGTGTCCGGCGCGGAGCCCGAAGTGGATGTGCATGCCTCGAGTTAAGCGCATCCGTGTAATCGCCGTCAATCCGGGGCTTAATATTGAGACATGTTGAGCAATTCGAACTTCGAACATCTGGTCATCGCCGTTCCTGATCTTCAAGAGTGTGTTGAGCAATCAGAGGCTCGACTCGGGGTAAAGTCGGCGGACGGTGATGTGAACCCGTCACGGCTGCTGCCGGGTCACGGGAACCGCGCGTCCACCTCGGCGCGGTCCTCGACTTCTTCGGCTGCGCCCTCGACATCATTGCCCTCGATGCCGAAGAGGGGGAGACTGAAGGCCTACACGCTGATTTCGAAAGGTCCGGGTGGATCATGGACGCTCTGAACACCATTCCCGCTGAACTCGACCACCTCATCATCACGGTGCCCGACCTCGAGGCCGGGGTCGCTGCCGTGGAGGCGGCCACGGGGCTGCGCGCAGTTCCCGGCGGCTCACACCCGGGGCGGGGGACGGCGAACTTCCTCCTCGGACTCGCCCCTGCGGGCTGGCCGGAGGGAGCGCACACCTACCTTGAGATCCTCGGCCCCGACCCGCAACAGGAGCCGACCGTCGACGGCACCCTGCCGCTCGACGCACATCTGGCCACAGAGCCGACCCTGCAGACCTGGGCCATCCACCCGCCAGCGTTCCTCGCGAAGATCGCGGCCGCGAACACCGCCGGGATCGACTTCGGTGAAGTCCAGGACATGGCCCGCGACACCGCCGAGGGGGACCGCCTCGAATGGCGACTGACCACGCGCTCCCCGCTGCCGCACGAGGGTGCGCAGCCGTTCCTCATCGACTGGGGCGAATCCGTCCACCCCGCCGAGGCGGGCCTGCCCACCCTCGAGCTGCTCGAATTCCGCGTGGAATCCCCGGAGCCCGAGGCGGCGCGGCAGGTGCTCGAGGAGCTCGGCGCCGGTGACACCACGGTGGTCGAAGGGCCCGACTGCCGCCTGCGGGCGCGTCTGCGCGGCCCCGGCGGCGTCCTCGAGTTCTGACATCACCGAAAACCGGCAGTTCACCCGCCGCAGCGCCGCGTGCTGCGGCTAGACTCGCAGGCGTGCTCAGTCGAACCCGCATCGCCTCCCGCCCACGCCTCCGCGCCCTGACCTCCCTTGCCGCTGCCTCGCTGCTCATCGGGCTGAGCGCCTGCGCACCCGCAGCCGAAGACGAGACCCGACCGACTCCGCAGGCGGCCGAAACACAGGTCGCATCGCCTGACCCGAGCGGTGAAGCAGGTGATAAGCCGAGCGGCGAACCGACGGAGTCGCCCACGCCCACCGAGACCGCGAGCGTCGACGACGCCGGCGCGGCAGGAGTCAGCGAAGCCGATATCGACACGCACGGCAGCGGGAAATGGGACCGGCCGAAAGAGGAGGCCGGGCCCAACCGTGACGACGGCACAACCTTCAAGGTCGCACTCCGCGTCGAAGACAACCTGCCCATCGACGTCGACCAGGCAGGGGACTTCATCATCAAGACCCTGCAGGACGAGCGCGGCTGGCAGGGCATCGACGACGTCTCCATCGAGCTCGTCGACGAGGGCCAGGACACGATGATCTCCATCGCCAGCCCCGACACCGTCGACGAGATGTGTCTGCCCCTGCGTACTCTGGGCAAGCTCTCGTGCCGCAACGGGCCCAACGTCATCCTCAACGCCAAACGCTGGGTTTCTGCCACGGACGAATTCGACGACATCGTCCAGTACAGGCAGTACCTCATCAACCACGAGGTCGGTCACGCGCTGGGCCACGGCCACGAATCCTGCCCCGGCCCGGGCCAGACCGCCCCACTCATGCAGCAGCAGACGAAGGGTCTGCAGGGCTGCAAACCCAACGGGTGGCCATCGAAGGGCTGATCGCACGCATGCCCGCCGTTGCGTGTGACGGCGGCCTCAGCCTCCTCGGGAATAACAACGACCCTCCGCCTGTTGATTGAGTCGTATACGCTCAACTTTGAAAGAGGAGGTCAGCTTTGGCCACATTCTTCGGACCCGCAGGCTCGGGCGGAGACTCGTTCGACGAGTTCCTCGCTCGTTTCCTCCAGGGACAGACCGGAGCCCGCCGAGGCCGTTCCGTCGACATCAACCGGCTGCTGAGCAAGCGCAGCCATGAAGTCATCGAGGCGGCCGCGGAGTTCGCGGGCCGTCACGGCCAGTCCGAGGTCGACGCACTCCATATCCTGCGCACCATGGTCGATTCCGAACCCGGCATCTCCGCGGTGCGCCAAGCAGGTGCCGATCCCGAGGCCATCGCCGCCAGCGTCGAAGAGCGCCTTCCGGCCAGCACCGACACTGAGGCGGATTCCACGCCCACACTGACCGGTTCTGCCCAGCGCGCTCTGCTCGACGCCTACCAGGTGGCGCGGGCCTTCGGGTCGACCTACATCGATCCGGAGCACATGTTCTTCGCCTTCGTGCTCAATCAGGAGATGCCCGCCGGGCGGATCCTCGCGCAGGCGGGAGTCACGCAGGCAGCCCTGCAGGCCGGTGCCGAGGCGGCCGAAGCCGCAGGCATGCACCCCGGTCCGGACGCCGACGGTGAGGACGGTCAGGAATCCGTGCTGGAGAAGTTCGGCACCGACCTCACCGAACTCGCCGCCGAAGGCAAGCTCGATCCCGTCATCGGCCGCTCGGAAGAGATCGAGCAGACGATCGAGATCCTCGCCCGCCGGACGAAGAACAACCCGGTCCTCCTCGGCGAGGCCGGTGTCGGCAAGACCGCGGTCGCCGAGGGCCTGGCTCAGGCCATCCACTCGGGCGAGGTGCCCAAGCAGCTGCAGGGCAAGCGCATCCTCGCTCTCGACATGCCCGGAATGCTCGCGGGCACCCGCTACCGCGGTGACTTCGAGGAGCGTCTGACCGGAGCACTGAACGAGATCGCCGACGACGGAGACATGATCGTCTTCGTCGACGAACTCCACACCCTCGTCGGCGCCGGCGGCAACGGCGAAGCGAACTCGATGGATGCCGGAAACATCCTCAAACCGCGCCTGGCCCGCGGCGATCTGCACATGATCGGCGCGACCACGCTCAAGGAGTACCGCACCATCGAGAAGGATTCGGCTCTCGAACGCCGCTTCCAGCCGGTGACCGTGGGCGAGCCGAGCGTCGAGGACGCGGTGACGATCATCGACGGACTCAAGGACCGCTACGCAGAGTTCCACGAGGTCACCTACACCGCCGAGGCGGTCCGGGCCGCCGTGGAGCTGTCGAACCGCTACATCACCGACCGGTTCCTGCCGGACAAGGCCATCGACCTCATCGACCAGGCCGGTGCCCGGATGTCGCTGGGGCGCGGTCCCGGCGTCGACATCGACGCACTCAAGCTCAAGCTCTCCGAGCTCGAAGCGGAGAAGAAGTCCGCGATCGAGGTCGAGGACTACGAGCGCGCCGGTCGTGTCCGCGATGAGATCAACGAGGTGGCCGCCCGGATCGAATCCGCCGAGAACCCGGACGCGCAGGCCGCGCAGACCGCTGCCGCCGAGGCGATCATCGGTGAGCAGGAGATCGCTCATGTGGTCTCCCGCGCCACCGGAATCCCGGCAGCACGGATGACGCAGAGCCAGAAGATGCGTCTGGCGAACATGGAAGAGGTCCTCCACGACCGTGTGATCGGTCAGGACGAGGCCGTGACTGCCGTGTCGCGTGCCATCCGCCGCAGCCAGACGGGCATGGCCGATCCCAACCGGCCGATCGGCAGCTTCCTCTTCCTCGGCCCCACCGGTGTCGGCAAGACCGAGCTGGCGAAGGCTCTGGCACAGACCCTGTTCGACGACGAGTCGGCCATGATCCGCTTCGATATGAGCGAGTTCGGCGAACGCCACACGGTGTCGCGTCTCGTCGGTGCTCCTCCCGGCTACGTCGGCTACGACGAGGCCGGCCAGCTGACGGAGAAGGTCCGCCGCCGCCCGTATTCGGTCATCCTGCTCGACGAGGTCGAAAAGGCCCACCCGGATGCGTTCAACCTGCTGCTGCAGGTCCTCGACGACGGACGTCTCACCGACGGCCAGGGCCGCACGGTCGACTTCCGCAACACCGTGATCATCATGACCTCGAACCTCGGTTCCGAGTTCATGTCCGGCACTCCGCTGGGCTTCGCCTCCGGTGCCGCCGGGGATGCGGAGAAGGATCTCAAGGCCAAGGTCATGGGCCGGCTCAAGGAGTTCATGCGTCCGGAGTTCATCAACCGCATCGACGACACCGTGATGTTCTCGCGGCTCGATCGCGAGCAGCTGCGCTCCATCGTCGATCATCAGCTCGCCACGTCGAAGAAGCGTCTCGAGGCTCAGGGCATCGCCCTCGACGTCTCGGCAGAGGCTCTCGACTGGCTCGCCGATGAAGGCTACGAACCCGAGTTCGGTGCCCGTCCGCTGCGTCGCGCGATCCAGCGCGAACTCGACGACCGCATCGCCGATCTCCTCGTCACCGAGGCGGTCGAAGAGGGCGGCACCGTGCGTGCCACCGTCGTCGACGGTGCTCTCAAGGTCGTGGCTGGCACCCGACCGGAGCCGATCATCGCCTGATCACCGAGGCGGCCCTGCACCGGCCGTCGGCGCAGAGAGCCGCTTTCGATTCGAAGCCGGAAGGAGCCCGGGCCGAAAGATTCCGATCTTTCGTCCCGGGCTCCCTCATCTCCGTGGCCGGCACCGTGTGTCTGGTTCAGTCACCGACTCGGGAGGACTCCTCCCGTTGCGGTTCGTTTGCCCCGAGGACGTGGTTGAGCACGAGCCGTTCGCCGAGCGTCCACGTGGTCGTCGTCGCCAGATAGAGCGCAGCGGCCAAGGGGACGAAGAGCGCGAAGATCGCAGTGAGGAAGGGCATGAAGCTCAGGGTCTTCATCACTCCTGACAGATCCGGCATCGCCGGAGCATCAGCTCCGTTCTTCGTCGAGGGAACGGCCGGGGTCTCGGGCACGGCCGGGGTGAGCAGGTGCCTTGAGAACCCGGCGACGACGGCGATGAGCACGACGAGGACGAGGTAGACCGTGATCGCTGTTCCGGTCAGATCTCCGGCGCCGAGCAGCTTGACGAAGCTCGTGTTCAACGGCAGGCCGAAGAGAGTATGCCCGAGCAGCTCATTGGCATGCCCGCCGATCGTCGAATTGATGAAGAGCCCATAGACCGCCATGAGCACGGGCATCTGCGCGAGCACCGGCAGACACCCGGCGAAAGGGGAGGCGTTCTCCTCCTTGTACAGTTCCATGAGCTTCTGCTGCATGAGCTCGGGCTGCTTCTTGAATTTCGTCTGCAGCTTACTGATCCTCGGCGCCAGACGTTTCCGAGTGATGCCGGCTCTGACCTGCGACACCCCGACGGGAATGAGCACGGCGCGGACGAGGACGGTGAGCACGATGACGGCTAGGGCCGCACTGTGAGCCCCGGCGAGGGGTTCGAGAATGTCGCTGATCCCCGTGACCACCGTGTAGGCGGCTTCGACGAGCAGGCGGATGGGCAGAAATTCGTAGATGTTCACGGGTGTGTGTCCTTCGGACAGGGCGCGCTGGGGCGCGGTTGACGTGGGTCGTTGGCGGCCACCACCGTGAGGACTGACTCAGACGCATCGCTGCGCACAGACGAAGGAAGATCGCCCGCGCCGAGGCGGGGAGGCGTTCCGTGCGGAACGCGAGGTGAGGTCGTTCAGGCGATGGCGCGAACGACGCGTGAGGGGGCTCTGGGCAGAGCAGTACCCGGAGTGCCGGGTGCCTCCGGCATGCGGAATTCGCGAGTGCTTCGGCGCGTATCCGGCAATGACGGCGGACGCGCGGACAGCGACAGCACGCGCAGCAGAGCGATGCTCGCCCATGCGGCGATCGGCGTCAGCAGGGCCGCGCCGAGGAGAGCCAGAACGATGAGATGAATGGGGGACTGGGGAACGACCGAGTCGAGGTCAGCAGAGAGCACGACGACGAGCAGCTGCAGAGTCAGCCACAGATTCGCCATCATCTCATCCCCTTTCGTGTGCGTCGATGCTAGCACGCGAGCCTGTGCGGAGGTCTCAGTCCTGCGCGTCGGCGGCGAGGTCCGGATCTCGGGCGAGACGCACGAGCGCGGCCGCGAGTCCTGCGAGGTCCTCGTCGTCGACCAACGCGGCCAGCTTCTCGTCCTGCTCCGGCAGCCCGGCCGTCTTCGCGCCCTTGCGAACGAGCGGGTCGAAGGCTGGCCTCACCGAGGGCCAGACCTGCTGGACCTCTCGGAGGAAGATGGACGCCCCGGTCGGACCGATCCCGGTGAATTCCTGCAGGAGACCCGAAATCCGACGAGGCTGCCCCTCGGCCTCATCGCGCAGCTTCCGCAGGTCCCCGTCCCATCGGTCGATGAGCAGATCGGCGGCCTCGGCCAGACGGGTGGCGGTGCTCTCGTCGTAGCGGCGATACCCGCCGCGTCCGAGCGCATCGACGCGCTGCTGCCACGTGCTCGCGCGCAGACGCTGCGGCGTTCTCCACTTCGCCGAGAACAGCTCGCGCGCGCTCGCGAGGGCGATGTCGGAGCTGATGCGCGTGGACAGGAGCAGGCTGAGGACGAGCAGCTGCCACAGCGGGGCCGGCTTGTCCCGGAGTGTGATCGCGGCCTCCGCGGCGAATGTGCGACCGTGCGCATCGATGAGGTGACCGGCCCGATCTCGCTGTGTGCTCATGCCGTCGATCCTAAGCCCGCGCCCGGACGAAGAGTCAAGGGTCGCCGGAGCCTCAGATGTGCCCGTCCGCTCACAGCGGCACGGTCCCGCTTCCAGCGGATCCGTGCTCGGTTCGCCGTCGCTGGATCGCACAGTGGAGACATGCACACACGAACCGCAACCAGCCCATTGGTGTTCTCCGAGCCCGACGAGTCTCCGACGACGACCGCGATCCCCGAAACCCGGAGAATGCTCTACGCCTACCGATCCGTCGTCTTCAACGGAGAGCTGCGCGACGAGAACGGAATGGAGATCATCTCCCGCCTCGTCCTCCTCTCCGCCGAGGACCCACGCTCCGATATCCACCTGTGGATCAACTCTCCCGGCGGATCCGTGCCGATGATGCACGCGATCGCCGACACCATCGCCGCCCTGCCCAATGACGTGGTCACGATCGCCTTCGGGTGGGCCGCCTCGGCGGGGCAGTTCGTGCTCAGCATGGGCACACCCGGAAGACGTCTGGCCCTGCCCCACGCCCGCATCCTCCTCCACCAGGGCTCTGGTGGGATCGGAGGAGCCGCCGCCGATATCGAACTCCAAGGCGACGACCTCCGCGAGGTCCGGGACTCCGTGCTCACCCGGATCGCCGAGGCGACCGAGAAGTCGTACGAACGCATCTTCGAAGACTCACTGCGGGACCGATGGTTCACCGCCGAGGAGGCGATCGAATACGGACTCGTCGACCGGGTCCTGACTTCCCCGGCCGATCTGCACGCGCAGATCGGAGGAACCCGATGAGCCAGTACACGATTCCCAACGTCGTCGACCGCTCCGGTGGCAGCGAGAAGATCGTCGACGTCTATTCTCACCTGCTCGGCAATCGCATCGTCTACCTCGGCGTGCCCGTCGACGACGGGGTGGCGAACACGATCATCGCGCAGCTGCTGCACCTCGATTCGAGCAGCCGGGATCTGCCGATCAGCATGTACATCAACTCCCCGGGCGGGTCACTGACCGCGATGACCGCGATCTTCGACGCCATGCACCACATCGGCTCACCCGTGGCCACCACCTGCGTCGGGCAGGCTGCCGCCGACGCGGCCGTGCTCCTGGCCGCCGGAGAACCCGGGCAGCGGGCGATGCTCGCCCACGCCCGCGCGGTGCTGCGGCAGCCGCACGCCGAAGGAGCACGGGGCACGATCCCCGACCTCATCGTCGCCGCAGACGAGATCGTGCGACAGCGCCGAGAAGTCGAAGAGATGCTCGCCGACAGCACCGGTCGGACCCCGGAGCAGATCCACCGTGACTTCGATCGCGACCTCGTCCTCGACGCACAGGCGGCACGGGACTTCGGACTCGTCGACGTCATCCTCTGACTCTCTGCTCCCACCGAGGTGGTCGGAAGTACTCCCCGAGGATGACGACGACCTCGGGCGCGGGTCGCTACGATCGGAGAATGAGATCGGACCGTCCAGACCTCCGCGCACCCGCGGAAGGATCTCCGCCGCGCGCACGCCGACGGATCGTCCTTCTCACCGTCGCCGCAGTGGTGCTGCAGCTGCCGTTCGCCATCGTCCTTGCCGCCCAGACCGATACGTCTGCGGCCGCGATGATCGTCCGCATCGGCACTGCGGTCGTCTCACCTGCGATCTTCTTCTTCGCAGCGAGGTGGCCGGGACCGCGCGCGGCAGCACTGGCGGGACTTGCCCTCCTCGACATCCTGGTGTGGGCGGCAGCGACTCCCGATGCAGGATCCGGCGGACACGGAATGGGACCAAGCCCGTGGGGCGACCGCGGACCGTGGTCACCGGTGGAGGCCGGGCCCGGGACGACGCCGTTCTATGCCGCCTTTCTCTTCGCCGTCGTCGCCGCGATGGTCCGCGGACGTCAGCTCTGGGCGATCGCCTCGGCGGCGGGAGTCTGGGTGGGCTGCCTGCTGCTCGGCCCCATGCTGGGAATCGATTGGTCGGTGGGGCGGGTGGTCTCGGCCACGATGGGACTGGCAATCGCCGTGGGCATCGGCGCATTCGTCCGCCGCCGCGGCGAGCTGGCGCGCCAGGAGGCAGCCGAACAGAGCGCTCGCCACGCCGAGGTGGTCCAAGTCGAACGACTGCGCATCGCCCGGGATCTCCACGACGTCCTCGGCCATGCTCTGTCACAGATCAACGTCCAAGCCGGAGTCGGCGAACACCTCATCGACCGCGACCCCGAGCAGGCTCGTTCGGCGCTCGCCGCTATCAGGGAGCTCAGCCGCACGGGGCTCAATGAAGTGCGCACCGTGCTGCACACGATGCGCTCGGACGCCGGTTCTGCGGACGGGGCGGAGCCGGCGCCCTTGGCACCGATGCTCGGGCTCGACGATGTCCCGGCTCTGATCTCCCGCCTCGTCGGCTCCACCGGCATCAGCGTGGACGATCGGCGGGACACCGACGCCGGAGGAGCGCGGGAGAGCCCCGGCCAGTCGACGGATGCGGCCGCCTATCGGATCATCCAGGAAGCGCTGACGAATGTGCTCAGACATGCGCAGGCCAGCAGCGCACAGGTCGTGATCGAACGGACCTCGGACCGACTGCGCGTGCGCATCAGCGATGATGGGACGGGGATGTCCGGCGGTGCTGAAGGGGCGGGAATCATGGGCATGCGCGAGAGGGCGAAGCTGCTGAACGGAACACTCGAACTGTCATCGGCAGGTCAGCGGGGAACCACCGTCGACGTCGACCTTCCCTGGAGCGTCGATCCGACAGGGACACCCGGCGAGGAGGCGCGGCGATGACACCGATCCGAGTCGCGATCGCCGACGATCATCAGCTCGTGCGCGCCGGCTTCGCCTCGCTGCTGGATTCCGAGGACGACATCGCGGTCACGATCCAAGCCTCCGGCGGGCAGGACCTCCTCGACGCGCTGCGCAGGGCGCCCGTCGACGTCGTCCTCATGGACATCCGCATGCCCGGCGGAGACGGTCTGTGGGCGACGGAGGAGATCGCTGCCGATCCGCGGCTCGATGCCGTCCGCGTGGTCCTCGTGACGACCTTCGGCCTCGACGAGTACATCGTTCGAGCCGTGCGCGCCGGGGCCAGCGGCTTCCTGCTCAAGGACACCGACCCGACCGACCTCATCCGAGCCGTGCGCGTCGTCGCCGCCGGTGAGGCTCTGCTCTCACCCGAGGTCACGAAGTACCTGCTCTCCCGCATGTCACTGGGGCTGAAGGCGGAACCTGACGCCAGGCTCGACGTCCTCACGGACCGGGAGCGCGAAGTCCTCGCGCTCGTCGGCCGAGGTCAGTCGAACGACGAGATCGCCGCATCGCTCGTGCTCTCCCCGCTGACCGCGAAGACCCATGTCTCCCGCATCATGACGAAGGTCGGGGCCCGGGACCGCGTCCACCTCGTCGTCCTCGCCTACGAATCGGGGCTGGTGTCGCCCGGCTGGCTCAACGAACGCTGAGATCTGCTCCGCAGGAAGCAGCACAGGTGACTCCCGTCGGCGGATTCGCCGCGCCCGGCTCGAGGTGTGTGATGGATGTCAGGTCCACGACCGCCGTGGACACCCGCCAAGGAGGCATCATGCATATGGAACACGGTCCGCTGGCCTGGCCGTTCTTCGTCCTCATCCCGATCTTCTGGGTCCTCGTCATCGGACTCATCATCGCCCTCATCGTCACGCTCAACCGTCGCCGGTGGCGGCAGGCCGGGGGACCGCCGTGGGCGAATGCGGCACGAGAGGGGACGAGGAGCGCCGAGGCGACTCTGGCGCAGCGTTTCGCCCAGGGCGACATCGAGGAGGCCGAATACCGCGCCCGCCTCGAGGTGCTGCGGGCGAATCGGCTCGAGGCCGGTGACGGCTGAGTCGTTCAGGCAGCCAGAGCGAGCCGCACCTGACCCGCCGCCGGCGGAGAGGGTGCGGCTCGCGTCATATCGGCGGCGGACAGCAGCGCGGTCGCGGAGACCCCGGAGGTCATGCCGACAGCTGCGAGCACGAGAACCTGCGGAAGCTGCAGACCGAGGACCGCTGCGACGGCCTCGATGACTTCCGACGACGGGTCCTTGAGCCCGCGTTCGATCTCGGAGAGGAACTGGGTCGAGACCCCGGACCGTTCGGAGACCTGTGCCAGGGTGAGACCCATGTCGGTCCGGCGCAGTCGGAGTGCGCGGCCGAGCGCCTCACGCCACAGCGGCGGCGGGGTCGGACTGTGCGGGAGCATGTGGGTCATGGGGTGAGCCTACGGTTCGCAGGGCCACCTCGGCGAGGGTTTCTGCTCTCAGCAGAGATGGGACATCGACGTGAAGTGGCTCACAGATATTGCGGAATCGGCGGCCGGTTAAGTTAGGCTGTCCTACGTTAATGTCGAGGGGTCGCATCAGGCTCCGACCACTGTCGAAAGGACAGGAATGTCAGTTCCTCACAGCCGCCGGGCCGTCATCACCGGAGCGCTCGTCGCGCTCTCGCTCACCGCCACCGCCTGCGGACAGGGATCGCAGGCCGCGCAGGAGTCCGGGTCTGCCGATTTCGAGACCGTGACGATCAAGCACGCGCTCGGCGAAGCGGTCATCGAGGCCGAGCCCGAACGCGTCGTCACCCTCGGTCAGGGATCGACGGAGACCGCGATCGCGTTGGGCAAGACTCCGGTCGGCATGGAGGAATACGCGTGGGGATCCGATGACACCGGGTACATGCCGTGGATCTATGAGGCGGTGAAGGACAAGGGCGAGGAGCTGCCGGAGCAGTTCCAGGGCGACACGGAACTCGATGTCGAGGCGATCGCCGAGCTCGAACCCGATGTCATCCTCGCCCCCTGGTCCGGGATCACCGCCGATCAGTACGAGCAGCTCGATGCCATCGCCCCGACCGTGGCCTACCCGAAGCAGCCGTGGACCATCGAATGGGATGAGCAGATCACGACTATCGGGAAAGCGCTCGGTCAGGAAGAGGAATCCGAGGGTCTCGTCGACGACATCAAGACGCAGCTGAAGGAGGCCAAGCGGGACGAGTACAAGGACCTCACGTTCTCCTACATCTACAACTCCGGTCCCGGTACTCTCGGCGTCTTCTATCCCTCCGAGCAGCGCGTGGCCATGGTCTCCGCCCTCGGCTTGACTCCCGACCCGGTCATCGATGAGCTGAAGAAGGACTATGACGAGCCGGGAACGGATTCGGCGCTCATCGGTCTGGAGAACGCCGACAAGCTCAATGACTCGGACATCATCTTCACCTTCTACTCCGACGAGAAGAACAGGCAGGAGATCGAATCGCAGGGACTGTACGCGAACATTCCGGCTATCAAGTCCGGTGCCGTCGTGGCCTCCGCAGACCAGGCGTTCGTCACCGGGTCCTCGATCATCAACCCGCTCACCGTTCCGTGGACGCTGGAGCGATATGTGCCGATGATCGACAAGGCCGTGGAGAAGCTCGACAAGTAAGTCGACGGCGACGGCCCGGTCGAGTCAGACAGGCAAGCTGGGCGCTCTCAGGCGAGGGCGCTCAGCTTCTTCCATTCATTCCAGGAATAGACCCAGTCCGAGATGTCGCTGTCGTTGGTCGACAGGCTCACATGCGAACCGGTGACCTCGACCGGATCGCCGAAGATCGCGGAGTCGTAATACTCCTTCGCCCGCTGGGTGGTGAGGTTGATGCAGCCGTGCGAGACGTTCTGCGAGCCCTGGACGCCGGCAGACCACGGGGCGGCGTGGATGAACTCGCCGTTGTTGTGGATGCGCACGGCCCACTGCACATCGGTCTCGTAGTCCCACTGCTCGGATGTCATGGTGTAGTCGGCGGCCTTCGACATCACCACATGCGTGCCGTTGTACGACGGGGACTTCGGGGCGCCGAGGGAGGCCGGGAAGTCCATGACCGTCTTGCCGTCTCGGGTGACGGTCATGCGGTGGGTCTTCACATCGGCCTTGACGACCTGTTTGCGTCCGATCTCGAAATCGAGTGTGAGGTCGTTCTGACCCACACTGTTCTCTCCCGTCGGCACGTCCTTGAGAGGAACATCGACGGAGACCTTCGAATGGGCGGGCCAGAATTCCTTCGGTCGGAAATGCAGTCGGGACTGCGGGTCGTCATAGAGCCAGCCCCACGAGCCGTCGACCTTCCGTTCCTTGCCGTCCTCGTCGGTGACCTTGACCGAGAGGCGACGTTCCACATCGTCTCGGAATTCATTGGACACGGTGGAACCGAAGTTGAGCATGATGGGGGCGGCGACGCCGACCGTCTGATCATCGGCGAGCGTTGTGCGCACCGATATCGGTGCTCCGTCGCTGGCACCGACGGTGATCGTGGCATCGAAGTCGACCTCGTCACCACCGTCCGTCGTGGCGGTGGCCTTCACGGTATATTCGCTGTCGGCGACGAGGCCGTAGGTCGAGATCCAGGCGGCGGACTCAGCCGGGGCGGATACCGCCTCGGCGTCGTCCTCGTTCGCTGTTCCGCCGTTCTTCGTTTCATCGTCGATGGGCTCGGACTCGGTGGAGCTAGGGGTCGACGCACCGGCCCGAGCATCCTCATCGGTCTCGAGTGCCGTTCCGGAAGCGTCGAAGAATGTGCCGGGATCGTGCGCGATCCGGGGGTGGGCCTCCTCGGTGACGGAGACGTCACTGAGGTCGGCGTTCTCAACGGAGATGCCGATGCGCCGGCCGGGGTCGAGGTCGATCTCATCTCCGGATTCGGTCACTTCGCCGAAGTTCTCTGCGCCGGGGATCGAGGCGGCTGAATCGGGGGACTGACTCGGGTCCGCAGCGGAGGTCGCGCCCTCGCTGGGCTGCGATGTCGCATCCTCACCGGGCTGCGATGTCGGAGTCGATTCGGACGCGGACTCTGCGGCTTCGTCGGTGACGGCTCCGACGCGGAACACGGGTTCTGCGGCCGCCTCGGCGGTCTTGTTCGCGCCATTGCGGGTCGCATCGGGATCGTTGCTCGACGGCGTGCACGCCGTGAGCAGGGCCAGCGCCGAAAGGGCGGCAAGGGCCCCTTGGATCTTTGTGGACAACAGGGAAACCTCGTTAAAACACAGGGATGAGAACTGCGAATAATGGTAATGAAGCAAAATCACGAAAGTATTAACGAATTCGCTTCTCGGCCCCGATTCTGGCGTCCGGAAGGCTGCGGAGGCAGAGCTGACCTGGGCAGACGGGGGATAAGGGGAGTTGTGGAATTGTGATCTTGGGGAATAGAGGACTCCCCGTGCACCCGACAGAGCTCGCTTACCCTTGCTGCCTTCCGGCCCTGGGGGAGTTCACAAGATGACGCCGCACGGGGAGCCACGAATCAGTCTAGTCGAGAGCGGCCTCGGTGGACAAAACGAGTGGGCGGGGCCACACGGTCGCTTGAATCGACGGGACTCAGCCGTTGTTGAGGCGACCTTGCTCGATCCATTCCTGTTCTTTCTGGATCCATTCGTTGTCTTCGGGGAAGTCCTCGGGGCCGTTGATCCGCTCCCTCAGGTTGCCATAGGCACCGGGGGTGGTAGTCGGTTCGCTGCCGGAGAAGTCGACGACGGCGCCTTCGGACGGGTCGGCCAGGCCGGCGCCGTCGGACAGGACGCCGGCGTTGATCATCGATTCGTTGTAGGTGCCCATGGCGGCGATCATCTCGTTGAAGTCGGCTTCGGCCATTCGTTCGACGGCGACCTGATCGACCGTGCGCATGATGAGCATGAATTTCACGAGGACTCCTCGGTCGGGAACGTGCCTGAGCGGAGTCGGCTGAGACCGCTTCGCGCACTGCTCACGGCAAGCCTATGCCGATTCCCCTGAGGTGCGGGATACACCACGGCTCACTCGGAGCAGATGCCAAGCTCCGGGTGCGCACTCCAGGCTCCGGCTGCTGCGAGCGGTCGCTGACTGGGGGACCTGTTCACCTGCGGGAAGTGGGATGCTTCACACTCGGCCACCGCGATTTCGCATTGTCGTCATGACTCGGATAAGCTGATTCGCGGAGGATTCGCCTAGTGGCCTATGGCGCTCGCCTGGAACGCGGGTTGGGTTAACGCCCTCAGGGGTTCGAATCCCCTATCCTCCGCCACGGAAGTCCCGGCCCGCAGATTCTGCGGGCCGGGACTTCGCCGTTCCGCTCTTACTTCGCCCCGATCTTTTCTCCCCGTCATCGTGCGCGAGAAGGAAGCCGAACTCGTCAACAAGGGACTGCTCACCCCCGCCGGAGTGCGAACCCGCCCGTCGGAATCCCTCAGGTAACGCGAAACTCGAAAGAGTCGCCACCAGTGACGACATTTTCGAGTTTCGCGTTACCTGAGCTCGGTCGGTCGCGGTCGGCGCGGTGAGCTCGGTCGGTCGCGGTCGGCTCGCTGAGCTCGGGCGGTCGCGGTCACTTTACGTTGAACGATGCGGACTTGAGCTTCAGCTTCGTTCGCAGCTGATCGCCGGTGCGACTTATGGTCTTTCCCTTCACCGAGGTGGCCTTCACCGTCTTCACCAAACCCGAACCGGTCTTCGACACCGACAGGGAACGGACGTCTGCCAGACCGAATGCCCGTGCCATATCGGCCTGCTTGATCGTCACCGACCACGAGGCGTTCGGGTTCTTCGCCGAGGCATACTTCGACGGAGAGTCATCGACCGAAACCAGGTAGGGCACGGACGACCCCCACACCTCGGCGGCGGAATGCGTCTTGTTTCCGGCCGACGAGGAATAGACAGCGTCGATGAGGCTGCCCTTGTACGTGACGACACGAGCCGACTTCACCGTCGACCCGCTCGTGGTCTGGGTCGCGGCCACGGCTCTGCGCCAGGGACCGGAGTCGCTCGCGTTCTCATGAGTCCACCCGAGGAAACGCTGCGAGGCCACCTCGTCGTAGACATGGCAGCCACACGCCGGCTTCGCGGCGCCGAGGTTGCGGTAAGCGTAGGTGCGGGAGGCGATGGCCTGACTGCGCAGAGCCTCGGACTGCCAGGACGCGGGCATCTCGGCGATGCCGGGCAGGTACTCCTTGTTGAGACCCAGGACGTTGATGACATTGAGCGTGCTCTTCAGCTGGCTGATCTCGAGGCGACCGTGACGGTAGGTGCCGGTCGCCCCGTTCTGCGCTCCGCTGACTGACACCGTCGTCGCCGAAGAGCCCTTCCAATACCGGGTGCCCTGCCATTCGACGACGATCTTCGACCCCGAATAGCTCTGCGACCCGATCTTCGCCTTGATCATGCCGGACGAGGTGCGTTCGATCGAGATCTTCGAGCCCGACTCCACGGTCTTCGACCCGACTGCGACCCGCAGACGACCGGAGCGTGGAGTGACCGTCACCGACTTCTTCCCGGTCAGCAGCTGCACCTTGAGGTCGGTGTCGGCGTTCTTCGTCATCGTCGTGACCTTCGCGCCGGTGTAGTAGTGCTGAAGGATCTGTGTCGACGTCTTCCCGGCTGCAGCCATTCCGCGCGCCCCGTACTGGCTCATCCCGACCCCATGGCCGAACCCCGACCCCGTGATCGCGAACGACGACGGCGCCTTCGCCGACTTCGTGAGCTTCACCTTCGCACCGGACTTCGCCATCCACACGATCATGCCGTGCTGGAACTTCTGCCTGACTTCGGAGCCCGACCGATACTCATTGCTCGTCGGATATCCCAGAGTTCCGCGCTCCCAACCGGACTTCTTCCATGCTGTGCGGATGGCGCCCCACGTGGCGTGCGCGCCCGTGGCCTTCGTCCAGTGGATGCTGCCGTGCTTGAACGACTGATAGCAGCCCTTCTGGATCAGTGTGCACCGCTGCGGGCCGGTGGCCGGGCCGAGCTTTCCGGCTTTTCCGCCGAGCGATGTGTGCATCGTGCCGATCGCACCCGACGTCTCATATGCCGCATGCGCAGGAGACGGTGTGGTGCACAGGATGAGGAGGAGCCCGATGAGCAGTGCCACGAGGGCAGGAGTCGTCGCCTTGAGGAACGGGGAAGCTGGCATGAGTAGATCATATGCGCGGCTGTCAAGACCGCGGGTGACGAACAGAAGAACTCCCCGAAACGATCGTTCCGGGGAGTTCGTCGAAGGGTCTGTCCGACTGCTCAGCTGAACTTGTCGGCGATCGCCTTGTTGAATGCGTCGAGGTCGCCGGGATTGCGCGAGGTGATGAGGTTGCCGTCGATGACCACCTCGGTGTCGGTCCAGTCGGCGCCGGCGTTGATGAGGTCGGTCTTCGTCGAGATGAAGGAGGTCAGATTCCGTCCCTTCGCCACTCCCGCCTCGGCGAGGATCCACGGTGCGTGGCAGATCGCGGCGACCGGTTTGTCGGCGGCGAAGAACGCCTTGACGAGGTTGACTGCGTCCTCGTTCAGGCGCAGAGCGTCGGCGTTGAGGGTGCCGCCGGGCAGGACGAGGGCGTCGAAGTCATCGACGGAGGCCTCGGCGACGGGAACGTCGACGTCGAAGGTCTTCGCGTGCTCCCAATCGCCTTCCATCGCCTGCAGAGTCCCCTCCGAGGGGGAGACGATGACGGTCGTCGCACCGGCTTCGTCGAGGGCAGCGCGCGGGCTGGTCAGTTCGACCTGCTCGACGCCGCTGGTGAGGAGGAATGCGACCTTCTTGTCAGAGAGTGCCATGGTGGTGCTCCTTGTCGGTTGTGATCGGTGAGATTGTCGAATCTGACATGGGCGCGGCCAGCCGGAACGACGAGGCCGACCTGGGGCTGGGCCGACGCCCACAGTGGGCACAACAATGGAAAATGCGGACTTGTTCCAGACCGCGACGAACGCACTCCCCTGGTCGCGGTGTCCAGGGGAGTGCGAGTCGGGGATGCGAGACGCTCGAGGGGAGCGGGTCGGGGAGGTCGCGTCAGGGACGGAACCGAGCAGCGCCGGCTCAGATGTTCGGGAATTCGAGGCTGTAGCCGATGCCGGACTGCGACGCCGAGGTGATCTTCACGGTGCCGTAGTGATTCTTTCCGGCCGCGGTGACGGTGCAGGACTGCGAGCCGCTGTGGGAATAGATCCGCAGGTCCGAGTAGCAGTCGACCGTGTCGACCGTGGTGCCCTGCTTGGCGTAGGCGTGTTCGATGTCCTTCTCGAGCACGTCCGCGGGGATCTTGCCGTTGCCGTCCGCGTCGAGCTCGACTCCCTCTTCACCGATCCGCGGGCCCTGGTAGCCGTCGGTCGTGTCGTTCGACGAGGAGGATCCGTTCGCGGCGGAACCGTTCGATGACGACCCGGTCGAGGTGGAGGAATCACTCGCCGAGGAGGCGCTGGAGGATTCCGAGGATCCGCCGCTGCCGTTGGTGCTGCTGCCAGTCGTGCCGTTGTCCGTCGTGCCGGTCGACCCCGCACCGTCGGTGGCGGAGTTCGAGGTGGGGCCCGTATCCGTTGTCTGGTCTTCGGCGGTCGTCTCGGAGTTGTTCTCGGTCTGCTGCCCCTGTGCCTGCTGGCCATCCTGTTCCTGGGCCTGACCCTCCTGGCCGAAGGAGATGTGCATATCGCAGGCCGAGAGCGTCAGGGTCGCGGCGAGGGCTCCGGCAACGGTGATGGTCTTGAGAAGTGTCTGTGTCTTCATGATCTGCTCCTGGACTCATGTGCGATCAAGCGGTCGGTGTTTCGTACCTGACAAGCTTCTCAACGCAGAGCCGTGACCTGGGGTGATCTGTGTTCGCATCCGGTGACGCGTGTTCCAGGACGGACACATCGGCCTATTCTGGGACTGTGTTCGACGACCTGAGCAGAATGAATCCGAGAGATCTTCGCCGCTGATGTCGAGAACACTCGTCCGGCTGCGTCCCAGATATGTCAGCGAGCACAACCCGTGCGAGCGACACGAGACAAGGAGACCATCATGGCCAAGTACCTCATGCTCAAGCACTATCGGATGTCGAGCGAATATATGGACTACACCCCGATGGACCAGTGGAGCCCCGCCGAGGTCGACGCACATATGGCGTATATGAACGCCTTCGCCGACAAGCTCAAGGACACGGGCGAATTCGTCGATTCCCAGGCGCTCTCACCCGAGGGCACCTTCGTCCAATCGGGTGGACGGGGCAGACCTCCGGTCACGGACGGTCCCTTCCCCGAGACGAAGGACCTCATCGCCGGGTGGATGGTCATCGACGTCGAGGATTACGACCGCGCCCTCGAACTCGCTGGTGAGCTGTCGGCCGCACCGGGCAAAGGCGGGGAGCCGATCAACGAATGGCTCGAACTGCGGCCCTTCCTCGATCACGCACCCTGCGTGGACGAGTGATCGGGGACGTGAACGGAGACCGCGATGACCGATCCGGATCCCCTCGCCGAGGCGGAGCTGCGTGGGCTCGTCCCCGCCGTGATCGGCATCCTCGTCAGTCGTGGAGCAGACTTCGCGACCGCCGAGGATGCCGTACAGGACGCCCTCATCGCAGCCCTGCGATCGTGGCCGTCCGAGCCGCCCCGCGACCGGCAGGGCTGGCTCGTGACAGTGGCGTGGCGGAAGTTCCTCGATACCGTGCGGTCCGACGGAACGCGGATGAGACGCGAGGAACGGGTCATGGCAGCCACACTCGCCGAACCAGGGGCCTCATCCGAACCCGGGACCGACAGCGTCGCGAACGCCGATGACACCCTCGATCTCTACTTCCTCTGCGCCCATCCCGACCTCAGTCCCGCTTCGGCGGTGGCCCTGACCCTGCGGGCGGTGGGCGGACTGACGACGAAGCAGATCGCCGACGCCTATATGGTGCCCGAAGCGACGATGGCCCAACGCATCAGCCGCGCCAAATCCACGATCGCAGGCTCACGACTCAACCGGCTCGGCGAGCTGTCCTCGGTGCTCACCACTCTCTACCTCGTGTTCAACGAGGGCCACTCGGGCGACGTCGACCTCGTCGCCGAAGCGATCCGACTGACCCGGACGCTGAAGACGATAATCGAATCCGCCGAGGTGGACGGACTCCTCGCGCTCATGCTCCTCCACCACGCCCGTCGCGACGCCCGGTTCGGTCCCGACGGTCGACTCATCGCCCTGGTCGATCAGGACCGCTCCCGATGGGATCGCCACCTTATTCGCGAGGGCATCGAGATCCTGCAGTCCGCGCTCGCCCGCGACGAACTCGGACAGTATCAGGCACAGGCGGCGATTGCGGCGCTGCACGCCGACGCTCAGCAGGTCGACGACACCGATTGGGTGCAGATCGTCGAGTGGTACGACGAGCTGCTGGCCCTGCGTGATACGCCGATCGTGCGCCTCAACCGGGCCGTGGCCGTCGGGGAGGCCGACGGCCCTGCGGCCGGTCTGGCCGAACTGCGGGGGCTGGAGGAGAGTCTGCCGCGCTACTTCGCCGTGGAGGCACATCTGCGCGAACGGGCAGGACAGTCGGAGAGGGCCGCTGATCTCTATGCGATGGCTGCCGAACGGGCCGCAAGTGTGGCCGAACGCGACCACCTCAACCGGCAGGCGGCACGGGTCAGACCAGGACGGAAGCCTCCGGACTGACGATGAGGACGGAAACCGCAGTGATCACGGTCTCGGTCGGCCGCCTCGGCGAGCGAGGTTGATCACTCCTACCGGCGGAAGACGTCGACCCGCACCGGCAGCCGACTAGGATCGAAGGGAGCCTTCAACTCACCCTCCCATCTCAGCGATCCCGTCACCGGGGTCCGTTTCCGAGTCCGAAAGGGGCCGAATCCGTTTGAGCCGCGTGCAGGAGTTCTTCCGCATCCCACCGGGCGAACGCGACCATATTCCCGCGTTCCGCATCGCCTTGGGAGTCGCCATCCCGCTCCTCGTGCTGCTGGGAATCGACCGCCTCGACCTTGCCGTCTATGCCGCCTTCGGCGCCTTCACCGGCATCTATGCCCGATTCGAATCCCCACGCTCACGGACGAGGCGGCAGTCGATCGCGGCCGTCGTCCTCGTCGTCTGCGTGGGCATCGGGGCGCTGCTGGGCAGCCTCGGCGCATCGATCTGGGCACTCGTCGTCGTCACCTCGCTGGTGTCCGGCGTGGGAGCGGCCATCGCACTGCGCTTCCGGCTCAAACCCGGCGGGTCGATCTTCTTCATCTTCGCCACCGGAGCCGTCGGTTCCATCCCGAACGGCGCATCGGTGCCGCTGGCGATGGGCGTGGCGGCCGCCTCGGCGCTGGTGAGCATCGGTCTCGGGGCCCTGGCCCACCGCATCGGCGAACGGATGCCGCCGGAGAAGGAGACCTACGTCCGAGTGGGACTCTCGCCGGCGGGCAAGGCCGAACTCGCCGCCCACGCCGCCCGCTTCACGATCGCCCCGCTCATCGCCGGAATACTGGGCACTCTGCTCATCGATGTGCTGCCGCTGCTGTCGCACAGCTACTGGGCGATGGTCGCAGCGGTCGCACCGATCACCCCGCCGGGGCGCTCGGCCCGCCTCAAGCGCGGTGTCCATCGTGTGGTCGGAACCCTGCTGGGCGTGATCGTCACCGCATTCCTGCTGTCGTTCCCCACCGAGGCATGGCAGCTGGTCGTGTGGGTGATCCTGCTGCAGTTCCTCGCCGAGATCTTCGTGTTGCGCAACTATTCGGTGGCTCTGCTCTTCATCACACCGTTGGCCCTGCTCATGACTCAGATCGGCAACCCGCACCCGGTTGCGGAGCTGCTGGCCTCCCGCGCCATCGAAACCGTCATCGGTGCGGTAGTCGGCATGATCGTCGTCATCGTCGGATTCAGAGGAGTGAAGAAGTCACGCGCCCAGCTCGAAACGTCCCCACATGCCGATGACGATGACTGACTGCAGCGGCCGGTCCTCGGCTATCATCGGCTCACACCGATGCGCGCATTCGGGGCGCGCACGGATCCGACCCGGGAGTACACCGTGACAACCAGCACCGAGGTGCTCGCCGCCCTGGCCTCACTCGAGGATGAGAAGATCCGCGCCGTCAATGCCCGCCACGGCGACGACCACGCGGTCAACCTCACGAAGCTGCGAGCCGTGGCGAAGGAACTGAAGAAGAACGACGACCTCGCCGCCGAACTCTGGGCGTCCGGAGACACCGCGGCCCGCCTCGTCGCGATCCTCATCATGCGGCCCAAAGCCTGGAGCGAAGCACAGCTCGATGAGATGCTGCGTGACTCCCGAGTCCCGAAGGTGCACGGTTGGCTGGTCAGCAACATCGTCAAGAAGTCACCCCACGCCGAAGCGCTGCGCCGGGCCTGGATGGATGATCCCGACCCGGTGGTCGCCTCCGCCGGGTGGGCGCTGACGAGCGAGCGGGTCAACCGGAAGCCCGAGGGCCTCGATCTGCCCGGTCTGCTGGATGCGATCGAAGTGGAGATGGCCGATGCGCCCGAACGGCTGCAGTGGGCGATGAACGAGACGCTGTCGTATATCGGCATCGAGAACCCGGACCTGCGGGCACGGGCCATGGACATCGGTGAGCGCCTCGGCGTGCTGCGCGACTACCCGACCTCTCCCGGGTGCACCTCACCCTTCGCCCCGATCTGGATCGACGAGATGGTGGCTCGGAAGTCAGCGGACTGAGCCGTCGGCGAGTCAGCCCAGCGTGCGGTGACGCCCGATCGGGAGCATGAGCGGCTGACCGGACACGGGGTCCTCGATGATCCGGTTCTCCAGTCCAAAGACATGATGGACGTTGTCCTCGGTGAGAACCTCGGCAGGCGTGCCCTGGGCATGGATGGTGCCGCCTGAGAGCATGACGAGCCGATCACAGTAGCGGGCGGCGAGGTTGAGGTCGTGGAGGACCATGACGATCGTCACTCCGGAGCGATGATTGAGCTCGGTGAGCAGGTCGAGGACTTCGACCTGATGGTTGACGTCGAGGAAAGTCGTCGGTTCGTCGAGGAGCAGGATGTCGGTCTGCTGGGCCAGGGCCATCGCGATCCACACACGCTGTCGCTGACCTCCGGAGAGCTCGTCCACGGGCCGGTCGGCGAGCTCCGCTGTGCCGGTGGTGTCCAGGGCCTCGGCGACTGCGAGGTCGTCGGCGGCACTCCAGCGGGAGAAAGCTCCCTGATGCGGATGGCGACCTCGTCCGACGAGGTCGGCGACCGTGATGCCCTCCGGGGCGATCGGAGTCTGAGGGAGCAGGCCGAGGATGCGGGCGAGCTGCTTCGCGGGCATCGCATGCACCTGCCGACCGTCGAGGACAACCTGCCCCGCACGCGGGGTCAGCAGCCGAGACATCGATTTCAGCAGCGTGGACTTGCCGCAGGCATTGGCCCCGACGATGCCCGTGATGTCCCCGGACGGCAGGGTGAGGCTGAGGCCGGAGATGATATCGGCGTCCCCGTAGGACAGATGCAGACCCTCGGCCGCAAGCGAATGGTCCGTGGTCACAGGGAACCTCCCGAACGATTGATTCTGATGATGAGGTAGATGAGGTACGGGGCGCCGAGAACACCGGTGATGACACCGACCGGATACCGAGTGCCGAGTGCGAACTGACCGATGAGATCGGCGACGAGCACGAGGAGTGCCCCGACGAGTCCCGCTGGCATGAGGAGTGAGGAACCCGGCCCGATGAGTCGGGCGGCGATCGGTCCGGAGAGAAAGGCGACGAAGGCCACCGGGCCGGCCGCAGCGGTGGCGAAGGCGATGAGTCCGACGGCCGTGATGATGACGAAGAGGCGCGTCCGGGACACGCGCACGCCGAGAGCCTCGGCGGTGTCGTCGCCGAGCTGCGTGATCGAGAGGTTCTTCGACTGGCCGAGGAGCAGCGGGGCCAGGATGACGAGCGCGATGAGCACCGGAATCACGGACTCCCAATTCGCACCGTTGAGGCTGCCGGCCAACCAGCGCAGCGCCTCTTGGAGGTCCCATTGGGACGCCCGCGTTAGCTCCCAATTGATCAGGGCCGTCAGCATCGAGGAGATGCCGATGCCGACGAGGATGAGGCGGATTCCCGCAGCCCCGTTCTTATATGCGAGCAGATAGATGAGCAGCGCCACCGCGAGGCCGGCGACGATGGCGAAGATCGAGACGCCGGTGGTGCCGAGGCCGAGGGTGATGATCGCGAACACCGCGGCCGCCGATGCTCCCGAGCTGATGCCGATGATGTCGGGACTGGCCAGGGGATTGCGCAGCATCGTCTGGAACGTGACCCCGCCGAGTCCGAAGCTCAGCCCCACAGCCAGCGCCATCACGGCACGGGGCAGACGGAGACGGCCGACGGTGAAAGACGCCCCGGGGACCTGTTCGCCGGCGACGACACGGACGACCTTGTCGAAGGAATAGAAAGTCTGCCCGACCATGAGGCTGGCCAGAAAGGTCGCGACGATGAGCACGGAGAGGATCACGACGATGCTCGTCCAGCGCCTCGACCGCGCCCTGCGCAGGCTGACGACCGCCTCGGCAGTGGGGGTCAGTGGTGTGATACTCACAGGGATCGGACCTTCTGCCGGCGGACGATGGCGATGAAGAACGGAGCGCCGATGAGCGCGGTGAGAATGCCGACGTCAAGTTCGGCCGGTCGGGCGACGATGCGACCGAGGATGTCGGATGCAGTCAGCAGCCCGGCGCCGGTGACTGCCGAGAACGGGAGCAGCCACCGGTGGTCGACGCCGATGAGCAGTCGGCAGGCATGGGGGATGACGAGTCCGAGGAAGCCGATGGGTCCGGCCACGGCGGTGGCGGCACCGCAGAGGACGACGGCCCCGGCTGCGGACAGGGCTCGGGTGAGTCCCACATGCTGACCGAGACCCGCCGCGAGCTCGTCGCCGAGGGCAAGAGCGTTGAGCCCCGGACCACACCAGGCGCTGATGAGGAAGCCGCCGATGAGGAAGGGCACGATGAGCAGGACGGAATCCATGGTGACTCCGCCGACCCCACCGATCTGCCAATCCCGTGCGAGATCGGAGATGTCACCGCGAGGGAGGACTACAGCGGAGATGAAAGAGGACAGGGCAGCTGCGGTGGCGGCTCCGGCCAGAGCGAGCTTGAGCGGGGTCGCCCCCTGTCGGCCGAGGGACCCGACGGCGTAGACGAACACAGCGGTGACCGCCGCACCGGCGATGGCGAACCAGATATAGCCCTCAGCACTGGATATGCCGAAGAAGGCGATGCCGATGACCACGGCCAAGGACGCCCCGGTATTGACACCGAGGATGCCAGGGTCGGCCAGAGGATTGCGTGTCACACCCTGCATGACGGCTCCGGAGACGCCGAGGGCCGCGCCGACGCAGACGGCGAGCAGGGTGCGAGGGATGCGCTTGGCCACCGCGGCCTGATCGAAGCCGGTCGCCGAACCGCCGTAGGCGGCCCACACGTCATCCAGGCCGACATTGCGGGAGCCGATCATGGTCGAGGCGATCATGAGGACGACGACGAGGGTGAGGGCTGCGAGCATCCACAGGAAGCGGACGCGGGTCGACCGCCGCAGCCTGGCGGCGGTCGAGACCGCTGTCGAGGGGGCTGTCATCGAGGCGGCTGCCTACTTCTGATTCGAGGCGGCCTCGTCGAGCTCGTCGAGGTAGTCGTCGAGGATGTACGAGATCGACAGCGGAGTCGGGTTGGCGGCGGTGCCCAAGGGCTGGTCGCCGGGCAGGTTGACGATCGCATCGTTCTTCACCGCAGGCATCTGCGAGAGCAGTTCGTCGTCCTCGAGGGTCTTGACGAGCTTGTCGTCGCCGTAGGTGACGATGATGTCGACGTCGTCGAAGACATCGGCCTGTTCGGCACTGACCTTCGAGGAGAACTGATCGGTGGCGTCCGAAGCCTCTGCGATGCTGGCCGGTGCCTTCATTCCGAGGTCCTCGAAGAACATCGCTCGGGTGTCGTGCGTGGTGTAGAAGTTGACCTCGGACAGGTCGGAGGGGTCGACGTGGGTGAGGAACATCGTCGACTTGTCCTTGATCGCCGGGTGCTCGGCGACCGATGAGTCGATCTCCGATTCGAGGTCGGCGATGAGTTCCTCACCTTCGTCCTTCATGCCGATGGCTTCGCTGTTGATCTCGATCATCTCTCGCCAGGGGGTGCCCCACGCGGTCTCCGGATAGGCCACGACCGGTGCGATCTCGGACAACGTGTCATAGTCCTCCTGGCTCAGACCCGAATATCCGGCGAGGATGACGTCTGGCTGGGTGTCCGCGACGGCTTCGAAGTCGATGCCGTCGGTCTCGTCGAACAGCGTGGGCGTCTCCGCTCCCAGATCGTCGAGCTTGTCTTCGACCCATGGGAGAACGCCGTTGCCGTCATCATCTCCGAAGTCGGCGCCGGCCATGCCGACCGGTACGACGCCGAGCGCCAGGGGCACTTCATGGTTGGCCCAATTGACGGTGGCGACCCGTTCGGGCTTCGACTCGATCTTCGTCGTGCCGAGGGCGTGTTCGATGGTCACCGGTGCCCAGTCACCGTCGCCGGATTCGGCATCAGCGGATGAACCGGACGATGAACAGGCGGAGAGGGTGAGTGCTGCCAAGACGGCGACAGGCAGAGCGAAGGCACGAGATGGGCGGTTCATTGCTTCCTTTCGAAAGGTGCGTAGGGACACACCCGGAAAGCTGAGTAATTAGGTGTGCCTAATCAAAGTAGCCGAGGGGAGGTGTCGGCGCAATCGAGCAATAGCGACACTCGATTGCGTCAAACGGACAGATGCGTCGGTGGTATCTCTGCTCGGAGATTCGCCGGCGTCGTCCCCGTGATCCGTCTGCAGGCCGTGGTGAATGCGCTCGCCGAGGCATATCCCACCTCGGCGGCGGCATCGGGGATCTCGCAGCCGAGTCCGATCAAGGTGATCGCAGAGTGGATGCGGGCCGTGGTCACCCATCGGTTGAATCCCAGACCGGTCTCCGCGGTGAAGGCGCGGGTGATTGTGCGCGGGCTCGTTCCCAGGCGCGTCGCCCATCCCTGAAGGGTCGTCGGATCGCCGGGGTCGCCCAGCACCGTCTCGACGATCGGAGTCAGCAGCTCGGCGCTCGGTCGGTGGACGAGGACCTCGTGCTCGGCGGGGGACAGGACATCGAGGATCATCGCCTCGGTCAGCGCATAGGAATCGGTTCGGGGATCGAGGGTCTGCAGACGTGAGAGCAGAAGGCGCAGCAGCGGGTGGATTCGCACGGAGGTCGGCGCATCGCCCATCGGCGGATCGTCGACATCGAACTGTGCCGCTTTGACGACCACTCCGGCAGGCGTCCACCCGGAATGCGGGACCCCGGCCGGGATCCACATCCCCAGCGGCGGAGTGATCGTCCAGGTCCGGGCGCCGATCGTCACCGTTCCCACACCGGCATCTCGCCACAGCAGCTCATGGGTCGGATGGGAGTGTTCGGTCCAATAGGTCTCGTGCTCCATCGTCTCCGCAGAGCCGAGGATCTGCATCGGCAGAGACACCTGTCCCGCTGCGTAGCGGGGCAGACGGCGTTCGGTCACATGCTCCGAGGCCGAGCCCCCGGAGCGAAACGGTCTGATCGTGGTGGTCACTGCCTCAGAATACGCGGACTCATGTTCCGGTGATCTCCGGATGGCGAGTGTGGAATCCGGTGACCTGCTGGAAGGCGTGACCGGCCGCCAAGACCAAGGGCTCGGTGAAGTCACCGCCGACGAACTGAGCGGCCAGGGGAGTGCCGCGGTCGGTGAACCCTGCGGGCACCGTGATCGACGGCATCCCACAGTTGTCGATCGGAGCCGTCGGCACGGTCACCGCGGCAAACAGCTTCGGATCCGAACCCAGATTCTCCATCTGTTCGATCGTCGGTGAGCCGACGCCGATCCCCGGCAGCAGAAGCAGATCGATATCGGCCATCAGTGTGCGCATGCGGCCGGTGAAGGCCCGTCTCGATTCGAGCAGCCGGTGGTAGTCGACGGCGGACAGGCCGCGCCCCACCTCGATGAGACCGGACAGGTCGGGACCGTATTCCGTCGAGCGAGCCGGATACGTCTCGACGTGGACGCCGGCGGTTTCGACCCCGCACAGCGCCGTCCATTCCTGGGCCGCCGCCTCCATGCCGGGAGTCTCGACCTCGAGAACCCTCCACCCCAAGCCGGTGACGGCTTCGATGGTGTCGTCGAGCATCGCATTCGTGGCGGCGTCGAAGTGCTCTGCGGCCAGCGCGTGGTCGACACCGACGACCGGAGCCCGGTCGACGCGCAGCTGCCGGGGATAGTCGGGGACCGGTTCGAGCGAGGAGGTGGGATCGGCGGGATCGTGGCCGGCGATGGCCCGCAGTGCGATCGCGGCATCACGGGCGCTGCGGGTCATCGGTCCGATGTGGTCGAGGCTGGGAGCGAGTGCGAAGATACCGTGGCGAGAGACGCGGCCCCAGGTCGGTTTGAGGCCGGTGACCCCGTTGGCCGACGACGGCAGCCGGATCGATCCGCCGGTGTCCGAGCCCAGCGAGGCAAAGCAGAGTCCGGCCGCAGTGGCCACGCCCGAACCGGAGGAGGACACTCCCGACCAGGTGTCGGCGTCCCAGGGGTTGACTGGGGTCGGCAGGTCCGGATGGTGACCGGTGAACGCGCCCTCGGTCAGGCGCAGTTTGCCGAGGATGACGGCTCCGGCGGCCCGGAGTCGGGCGACGACGGTTGCATCGAAGTCGGGGCGGAAGTCCGCGTGGATCGTCGTGCCGGCTCCGGTCGGAGCATCGTGGGTGTTCGCGAGGTCCTTGACCGCAACGGGAACACCGTGCAGGTCACCGAGCCAGTGTCCGCGAGCCAGCAGCGCATCAGCCCGGTCGGCCTCGGCGAGAGCGGATTCGGCCATGACCGTGGCGAAGGCCTGCAGCCGGGGTTCGAGGCTGTCGATGCGCTCAAGCATCGCCTCGGTGACCTCATGGGAGGACAGCTGTCGGGTTCGGATGAGAGTAGAGACTTCGTGGAGTTCGAGGAACGGGATCTCAGAGCTCGTCGGTGTGGTCATCATGCCTCCTTGCAACGGTTTCCATCAGCCTAACCGATCTTCTCACCAGGGGGAACAGTGATTTCCAGGGCTATGCTCCGGCCAGTTCCCGCAGTGCTTGGATGTGTGCCTCGAGACGGCTGTTCCCGTCTTTGCTGATCGAGACCCAGGTGCGCGGGCGTTTGCCCACGTACCCTTTCTTCACCTCGATCATTCCGGCCTTCTCGAGTGCGGTGATGTGCCGGGAGAGCACGGAATCGGAGACGCCGAGACTGTCGCGCAGCAGTTTGAACTCGGCTCTGTCCCGGTTCTTCAGGCTCGAGACGATGCCGAGCCGTGTGGGGTTGTTGAGTTCCGGTTCGAGGCGGGTCAGAGAGTCGCCGAGGTGGGGGATCGGCTCGTCTTCGGTGCGGGCGTCCTCTGGTTCGGTTGCGGAGTTGTGTTTCGCAGTCATCGTCGGTCCCTCCTCAGCGGCGCAGGGCCAACAGGGAGAAGACCGGGGCGGCGACCCACAGCAGTCCTGCGGCGATGAACGGGATCGGACCGCCGGCTGCGAACGAATCGGCCATGACGCCGGCGACGAAGGCGACGATGATGACGCCCAGCCATGTCAGCAGCAGAGCCGTGGAGCGGCGGCTCCAGGACAAAGCCGTGACGAGGTAGACGACCAGTGCCGGGACGAGCCAGCTCAGTCCGGCTCCGGCGATGATGAGCTGAGTCGTGTTGTCGTCGATGATGCCGATGGCCGTGAGCCCGACGGAGAGTCCGGCGGAGAGGACGAAGAGCAGTGTGACCAGCGGCCACGCATCCCCGCTGCGCGCCTGGGACTGGTTCGCTTCGACCTGGTTGAGAAGATCTGCTGCCTGCTGTGGGGTGGGGTTCGCGTTCATGTCGGTTCCTTTGAGTGGTGGTGGCTCTGAGGAAGTGATTCCACATTACCAACTACTTTCCAATGTGGAAAGTAGTTTCACCAAAAACTTCCCCACTACTACCTGACGGCGGCCCAGCAACCTCGCGCGAGGTTGCTGGGCCGCCGTCAGGTAGTAATCAGGGGGTGGAGACTGCGACTGTGGCGGCCAATTCCGTGGCCCGCTCCAAATGCTCCTCGGTGACTTCGCCGGTGAAGATGAGGGGGTCGAAGGCGAGCTTCCAGCCCAGGCCGGTCGTGATCTGCTTCATCGCGGTTTCGGCACCGGTCGTGTCGTAGCCGCCGTGGATCCAGTAGGAGAACGGCCTGCCGGCGGTCGGCTCGCGCACCGCGTCATAGGTGGTGTCGAAGAAGTGTTTGAGGGCACCGGAGATATAGCCGAAGTTCGCGGTCGTGCCGAGCACATAGGCATCCGCAGCGAGCACATCCGCAACACTTGCCTCCAGCGCCGGGCGGATGGTGACGTCGATGTCGCCGAGCTCGGGCATACGCAGTCCGGACTCGGCCGCCTCGGCGATCCGTACCGTCGCAGCGGACGGGGAATGATGAACGAGCAGAACGTTGACCATGGCCCCACCCTAGCCCCGCCCGGTGCCCTCCGTCAGCACTCATGTCTACAGTGGAGCCATGGCAGTCATCTTCGACCCCCTGCGCGGACGCATGCGTCCAGAAGCCAGCCACCCCGATGCCGCGATCATCGACGTGCTCACGAAGACCTATTCCGACGCGGACTGGGCGGTGCTCACCGGCGCGGGAATGAGCACGGACTCCGGCGTGCCCGACTACCGCGGACCGGATTCCCTGCCGCGGAAGCCGATGACGATCCAGACTTTCCTCTCCCACCCCGATCAGCGAGCCAGGTACTGGGCGCGATCCTGGATGGGCTGGCCGCGGATGCGCGGCACCCAACCGAACCAAGCTCACGTCGCCCTGGCCGAGCTGTCCGTGGCCGGGATCATCACCCAGAACGTCGATGGACTCCATCAGGCCGCCGCCGAGGCGGTCGCCGCCGACCGTGCGACAGAGGCCGGAGCGCCGGCGCCGAGTCCCGTCATCGACCTCCACGGCAGCCTCGACCGGGTGATCTGCTTGAGCAACGGGCACCTGTTCGACCGCGACCTGGTGCAGCGGAGACTGAGCGAACTCAACCCGGACTTCGCCGAGGAGGTCGGCATCGACCCCATCGACGTCGAAACCGCACCCGACGGCGACGTCGAACTCGAGGATACTGCCGGATTCGCAGTCCTCGACTGCCCCGAATGCGGTGGACTGCTCAAACCCGATGTCGTCTACTTCGGCGATTCCGTCCCGGCCGCCAGGGTCCAGGCAGCCAATCGGATCGCCGACGAGGCTGCCGGACTCGTGGTGCTCGGTTCCTCGCTTGCAGTGCTGTCGGGACTGCGGTTCGTCAGGACGGCTGCGAAGGCAGGCAAACCCGTCGTCATCGTCACCGACGGGCCGACCCGCGGAGACGAATTCGCCGACTTCCGGTCGGTCTCCCGCGTCGCCGACTTCCTCACGGCCTGGGCAGGGCGGTGAGGTGACAAGCCGCTGAGATGAGACCCGGCATCCAGGGGAGTCCAAGCCGGGGATGGAAGACTGAGAGTCATGAGAGACAATCTGGCTCGCGCCGAACGACTGCGCCTTGTCGACACAGCCCGCCGCGCCGGGGACGACGCACCCACCCTGTGTGAAGGGTGGACGGTCAGGGACCTTGCCACCCACCTCGTCATCCGCGAACGTCATCCCCGCGCTGCCGCGGGCATCTTCATGCCGAAGTTCTCCGACCGCCTGCAGGCGAAGGAAGACGAGTACGCCGAGATGCCGTTCAGCCGGCTGCTCGGACTCGTCGCCGCACCGCCGAAGTGGACTCCGGGCGCCCTGCCGGGAGTGGAGACGGTGATGAACACGACCGAGTTCCTCGTCCACCACGAAGACATCCGCCGGGCCGCGATCGAATGGATTCCGCGTCAGCTGTCGCAAGCAGAGACCGCGACCGTGTGGGCACAAACGAAGGTGGCCCTCCTGCCCTACGCGGCGAAGGCGAAGGGTCCCGTGACGGTCGAAGCCCCGGGCTTCGGCACCCGCACAGCGGGGAAGAAGGGCAGCGGTGAGGCCGCGACGATCACCGGGGCACCTCTCGAGCTGCTTCTCTACCTCATGGGACGAGAAGACCACGCACTCGTCGACGTGCGCTGAACTTCGGGAAAACCCTATCCAGGTCGGGGGATTGGTCCCTGTCGGCGTCCGGTGACGTCTTCCTAGGCTGGTGTCAACAGCCGATACCAAGGAGACCAGCACCATGAACGCAGCACCCACCCCGACCCCCGATCAGTTCGACCAGACCTCCGCGGGACAGTACCCACACCCGTCCGCCGGGCAGTACGAAGCACCGCAGAGCTACCCGACGCAGAACCGCTATGGCCAACGCGCCGAGGAGGACCCGGGCAAGGTGCTCGGCATCGTCTCGCTCGTGGCGACCCTGTCGACCTTCCTCGGATTCAACTTCATCGGACCCGTCGTCGGCATCATCACCGGACATATGGCGCGCAAGCGCTCACAGGAAGCAGGTTTCGGAGACAACGAGATGGGCAAATGGGGGTTCATCTTGGGCCTTGTCTTCCTCGGACTCCTCGTCCTCGGATGGGCACTCGGAATCTCCTTCGGCATCGTCGGCGGCCTGGCCAGCCTCATGGCCGGCTGACCGCGACAAGAAGGCAACACCGACAGAGAAACGTCAGAGGGCCGACCCGTGTGGGTCGGCCCTCTGACGATTTGAGAAGCCCGTGTCAGACGAATTCAGTATCCGACCCAGGCTCCGCGTTCCTGATCGAGGACCCGCGGGTGCAGCAGCGTCGAGGCTTCGACCTTGCCCACAGCCGCGCGATCACGGTCCGGTGGGAACGTCGTCGAGGCGGCGAGCACCTCGGCGGTGGCGAATTTCAACCCGTCCGGAGCATCATCGGCCACGGATACCTCGGGACCCTCCCCGTCGAGATCGGCGAGGAAATATCCCCAATCACCGAAGCTGGGGACATCGACGTGATACGGAGTCGTCGACAGTCCCGCCTCGGCGACGGCCTCACCGATGCCCCAATAGGCCTCTGGGGCGAAATAGGGGGAGCCGGCCTGAACGACGAGGCGCGCCTCCGCGGACATCACCTGGCGGATGAGCCCGTAGAACTCGATGCTGTAGAGCTTCGACGTCGCCACATCATCGGGATCGGGCAGATCGGCGATGACCGCGTCATAGGCCGAATGCTTCGCCTCCCGCAGCCACGTAAAGGCATCAGCGGCGATCGTTGTCACCCGCGGATCGTCGAGCGAGTCGTCGTTGAACGCGGTGAAGTGCTCCGAGGTCTTCGCCAGTTCGAGGACCGCGGGGTCGAGGTCGACGAGCGTGACTGACTCGACGTCGGGATACTTGAGGATCTCGCGCACGGCCAAACCATCGCCGCCGCCGAGGACGAGGACGTTGCGCCGCGGACCGTTCAGCAACGGATGGACGAGGCTTTCGTGATAGCGGTACTCATCGGCCGATGCGAACTGCAGATCCCCGTTGAGGAACAGCCGCGTATCACCGGTCCTCTTCGCCTCGGTGAGCACGATCTCCTGGTAGTCCGACCGCTGCGAATACACGATCGGATCCCGGTAGAGACGCTGCCGGGTGGTGACTTCGATGTCGTCGGTATACACCCACACCACGGTGAGCCCGCCGAGGATGAGCACAAGCAGCGCTGCCAACATGAGCTGGGCGGCCCGGCTGAGTTCGGAGCGGAAGACCCAGAGGACGATGAGGATGCCCACCAGCGCGTTCGTCATCCCCACCGCCAGTGCACCGCGCGGCAGACCGAGCAGCGGCAGCAGGAGGAACGGGAAGGCGAGCCCGCCGATGAGTCCGCCCACATAATCGGCGGCGAAGAGGTCGGCCACTGCGCTCGAGGCCTTCTGCGCGCGGATGCGTTGGACGAGCTCCATGAGCAGCGGGATCTCCGCGCCGATGAGCGCGCCGATGACGAACGCGAGGGCCACCATGGCCACCGTGTAGACGTCGGCGAACGCGAAGGCGAGGTAGAGCAGGATGACGGAGAGTCCGCCGATGATGCCCAGGGCCGCCTCGATGAGGGCGAAGGAGACTGCGGCGAACCCGGTCAGCCGTTTGGTCGCCAGCGACCCCACACCCATGGCGAAGACCATGACCGCCAGGACGATGGAGGCCTGGACGATGGTGTCGCCGAGCAGATACGACCCCAGGGCCACGAGCGCGAGCTCGTAGACCATTCCGCAGCTCGCGCAGATGAACACGGCGAGCAGGACGAAGAATCGGGCCGGTCCCGGACGCATCGGAAGGGTGATCGGTCGGGCCGCCTCGGTGGTGGTGCCGGTCGGTGCGGTCCTGGCCGGGCGCCGACCGGATTCGTCAGCGGTGCTCAAAGGAGGGCTGCGGCCATGATGCCCGCGATGCCCAGGTGGGCGGTGGCGTTGACCCAGACCTCGGGGTGCATCTGTGGGGAGTTGATGATGTCGCCGGTCTTGCCCGGAGTGAGCAGGCCGATGAGCACGAAGCTCACTCCCATGAGGATGATGCCCAGGATGCCGAAGACGAGGGTGGACAGGATGCCTGCGACCAGGTCATCGGAGCTGGCGCGGATGGCGGCGATGACGATGATCGCGACTCCGGCCAGGTCGGAGGCGACGAGGACCGCGGCGTTGCGCGATTTCTGCTCCCACAGGATGACGTGGAGCTTGCCCGGGGTCAGCAGGTCGACGACGAAGTAGCCGATGACCATGAGGAGGAGGCCGCAGCCCGCATAGGAGAGTACGACTCCGGTCTCGAAGAGGAGGTAGTTCAGAAGCATGTCTGCCTTTCGCTGTGCCTGATCGTGCCTATTTTCCGGTGCCCGGTCCGCCGCCGCGGAAGCCTGAGCCGTCGCCGTAGTTCGATCCGCCGCCGGTGAAGAACGGGAGGAAGAAGAAGCCGCCGCCTCCGGAGCGGGACGAGTCGCAGCCGACGTAGTCATAGCTGCTGCCGTTCTTCTCGTAATCGCCCTCGCCGGGGTTCGAGACGTATTGGCCGTTGCTGAGGTCGTAGTCGCCGCAGTTCGCCGACGATCCGGACGAACCGCAGCCTCGGAACATGTTGCCGATGACGATGAGGATGACGACGAAGAAGATGATCGTTCCGCAGCCGATGCGGCGCGGCTTCCGCCCCGATCCGCCGCCGGGCCGCTGCGGTCCGCTGGGACGCTGGGGGCCGGATGGACCGGAGTTTTCGTGGTCGAAATCGAAAGAGCCTCCGCCCATCGAGACGTTCGGTCCCTGGCTCATTTCGACCTCCTCAATTCGCTGCTGCTGTGGACGATCTCCTGATGCTGCGGGTAGCAGTGCCACGACTGCCAGGCGATCCGCTCGGGGCGTGCGCAGGTCAGCGTCAGTGCCGTCAGTGCGCCGGGCTGTCCGGGGAACGCGACCGAGAGGTGGGTCTCGGCGGTGAGGGCGCGGCCGGCGCTGGCGGCGAGCACCTCGGCGGCGGCCGTCGGGAAATCCCCGTCTGTTCGCGTGCGGGTCGCGGTGAAACGGTGCTCGGTGAATCCGGCCCACCGGCCGTGGCGGACGTCTTCGCGGCCCCAATTCGGTCGTGCCGGCGACGAATCGTCGGCCTCCTCGCCGAGGCAGGCGAAGGTCTCGATGAGCGCATCGGCGGCGCTCTCGCCCAGGATCGCCTGGTGGGAGGAGCCGATGATGGTCAGCGTCAGGGTGAGCGGCGGCGCAGCCTCCGTGCCGATGGGCACAGCCTCGGTGGGCACGTCGATGGTGCGGGCGGCCAGCGGGGCGATCCGGCCGTGGTCGAGGCTGAAGCGCAGCGCCTCGGCGCTGGTGTCGGTGAAGGGGATGTCGAGCGGGCGGGGGAGGGTGAGCATCAGCTGCCGGAGTAGATGGTGAAGGAACCGGTCGGGATCGTCTCGCCCGTGCTCACTTCCCAGCGCCCGTGGTCGAAGCGTTCGAAGGCGAGCAGGCGGCCGTCGCCGGATTCGTAGTCGACGTAGTCGACTCCGCCCTTCTCATTCAGCCCTGTGGTGCCTTCGGACCGGTATGAGGCGGTGCCGTGTTCGACGAGGTCATAGTCGGTGCCGTCGATGGTGATGGTCCGCGCCTTCGGTTCGATGTCGAGGTCGGGGCGGTCGCGCCAGCGGGCGACCTGGACGTCGGGGTCGCGTTCGACGCTCAGCCACATGCGGGCCGCCGAGGCGTCGGCCTGGAAGAAGTGTTCGGCCCAGTCATAGCCGCCTTCGGAGATCCGCAGAGTGCCGCGGACGAAGAACTTCTCGTTGCCGAATTCGAGGAGGTCGCCGGCCTTGATGGCTTCGGGATCACCACCGGTGTTCTGGTCGGCGGCGAAGGGATCGCGCGGGGCCGCGGGTGCTTTCGTCTCGGCTTCGCGGCGGGCCCTGCTCGCGCGGGAGCGGATGACGAGCACGGTCACGAGGACGACGATGATGAAGACGAGGACGGCGATGAGGAGTTCTGAGGGCACGGCGGTCTGCTTCGATTCGATGGCCGGACGGGTCACCGACCACTCTAGTCGACCAGACAGTCACGTACGCTTCTGGCCGGCCCTCTTCTCGAGAGCTGTCATCGTATCGGCGACGAAGAACCCGAGGTCCCGGTTGAGCGCGAGCATCGGTTCGTTGTTCGTCGCCGTGTACGTCTGCACCCATTCCGCCGAGGCGGTCGCCGGGACTGCAGGCAGCTGGCGCAGGTTCGCGACCTTGAGCGCACGACCGATCCCGCGGCCCCGGTAGGCACGGTCGACCAGAGTGTCCTCCTGGATGACGATCTGCGGATCGTGGGAGGAGACCATGATCTCCGTATAGCCGACGGCGAGTCCGCCCACATGCGCCATCGAACTCACCATGGTCCATCCCTGCTTGGCCATCCGCTCCTCATGGTTGCGGATCGCGGCCGTGCTGGCATGGCTGACGGTGCGGGTGAGACCCCCGACGGGCACGTCCTCGTCCATCTGCTCACGCAGCTGAGTCCAGGACTCCAGCACCTCCTCGGGGCAGGCCCCGATCCACGAGGTGACCGAGAAGTCCGGGTCCTCCCTGATCACGGGCACGACCGTCGACGCTCCCGACTCCTTGTACCGGTTCGCATCGGCATCCAGGTAGGCGGGCAGGTCGAGCAGCAGACGGTGCTCCTCGTTGCCGATGCTCATCCCGCGCGCCTGCGCGAAAGCCACCCCGGCCGGGCAATAGGTCTCGGTCTGGACGATCGAGGCGGATTCTGCGCCGTCATCGAGGAACTGGGCGGCCGCCTCGGCGAGGGCCGTGCCGAAACCCTGTCGGCGCCGGTCAGGCAGAACGCCGAGTTCGATATCGGTGGGTGTTTCGGTGGAGAGGCTGATCTCGACACCGCCGATGATCTCTTCGCCGAGGCGGCCAACCAGGGCGATGTCCTGCCCGCCGGGACGCGGGTCGGCGAATTGGGTCAGCGTCGTCTCCGCGCTGCGCCACCAGGCGGCGGTGCGGGCCTCGGTGTAGGCGGTGCGCATGACGTCGTTCCAAGCCAGCAGCGCAGTGTCATCGTCGGCAGCGATGCGGGTGATCTGAATCTCAGACATGATGGAAGTCGATCACGGCGGGCACCGGTTTTCAAGGACGCTGCGGCCGGAGTCCTCAGGAGTGCCGGGGTCAGTCGTGGCCGTCGGTGCTGTTCGGGCCGTCGGGGTCGGGCCGGTCCTCGGCGGGTCCGGCCCGGTCCTCAGCGGATCGGCGGTGGGACGGGGCCGCCTCGGCGCGTGGATCGTGTTTGGGCAGACGTGAGCCGATATGCGATCCGGGAGTGTTCATCACCCGGTAGACGAGGAAGGCACCGATGCTGAAGACGACGATGATGCACAGGGTGAGGAAGATGACAGCGCCGAGTCCGGGTTCCATCATTTCGCCGATCGGCGGCGGTCGAAGTAGTTCGCGAAGCGGGCCTTGAAGGAGCCCATCCCGATCGATCCGCCCACCCGCACGAGGGGCCGGCGTCCGGTCGGCACCGCGTCGACGACGGATTTCACGCTTCCCCAGGTCTTCGAGAGCTGGTCGACATTGACGGCCCAGTCATCGGGGATGACGACGGTGACCGCACCCATTCCGGCGACGATCTCGACCTCGATGACCTCGAGATCTGTCTCGACCTCGAGGAAGTTCAGTTCGATGTTCGACATCGAGGGCTCGCAGCGGATGAACGGTGGTACGGCCCATCTGGCGCGGCGGACCTCGGATTCCCAGCCGGCCTTGATGACGAGCGGATCGAAGCGGTCATGGCCCTGGACTGCCATCGCACGACCGGCGGCGGGGGCGATCGCCGAGGTGGGGCGGAAGCGATCGGAGGGCAGCTCAGTGGTGAGGTCGGAGAGCACCTCGTCGAGGTCGATGGGGAACTTCGCGGACTGGACCTTCTCCATCCGCTCGTCGAGCTCGTCGACCGTGATCCGTCCGTCGCCGGCGGCTTCGCGGAGAAGCTCGATCGCCTCGTCGCGTTCCTTGTGGCCGATGCGGAAGGTCTTCGCTGGGTCGTTCTCGTCAGGGGAGGGGGTGGCTGAGCTCATGATCTCTATCGTGCCTGATCGGGAGGTCAGCGACAACGGCGGGTGGCGGGAGCGTCTTAACCGTGTCAGTCGTTGGCATTAGGCTAGGGGCGTGTCCACCGCACTGTACAGAAGATACCGCCCAGAGACCTTCGATGAGGTCATCGGTCAAGAGCATGTGACCGATCCGCTGAAGGCCGCCATCGAACGTGGCCGCATCAACCATGCCTACCTGTTCTCCGGCCCGCGCGGGTGTGGGAAGACCACCTCGGCGCGGATCCTGGCCCGGTGCCTCAACTGTGAGCAGGGACCGACCCCGGTGCCGTGCGGGGAGTGCCCGAGCTGTCGGGACCTGGCCAACGGCGGACCCGGTTCGCTCGATGTCGTCGAGATCGACGCGGCCAGCCATAACGGTGTCGACGACGCCCGTGACCTGCGTGAACGTGCCGTCTATGCGCCCGCGCGCGATCGGTACAAGGTGTTCATCCTCGATGAGGCGCATATGGTCACCTCGCAGGGCTTCAACGCTCTGCTCAAGATCGTCGAAGAGCCGCCGCCGCATATCAAGTTCGTCTTCGCCACGACCGAGCCTGAGAAGGTCATCGGCACGATCCGTTCGCGCACCCACCACTATCCCTTCCGGCTCGTGCCGCCGGAAGCGTTGGGCAGCTATCTTGAGGAGCTGTGCACTCGTGAGGGCGTGAACGTGGCCAAGGGTGTGCTGCCGCTGGTGGTGCGGGCCGGCGGCGGATCGGTGCGTGACACGCTCTCGGTCCTCGATCAGCTCATCGCCGGTTCGGGGCCCGATGGGGTCGACTACGGTCGGGCCGTCGCGCTGCTCGGATACACTCCCGATTCGCTGCTGTCCGACATCGTCGACGCGTTCTCCGCCGGTGATGGGGCCGGGGTGTACCGGGCGGTGGAGCGGGTCATCGAATCCGGTCAGGATCCGAGGCGTTTCGTCGAAGACCTGCTGGAGCGCTTCCGGGATCTCATCGTCATCAATGCCGCCCCCGAGGCGGCCCACGCCTTCCTGCCCGAAGTGCCGCCGGACCGTCTCGAACGGCTGACCCTCCAGGCCAACGGCTTCGGACAGGGCGAGCTCTCCCGTGCTGCGGATCTGCTGAATGTGGGCCTGACGGAGATGTCGGGCGCCACCTCGCCGAGGCTGCAGCTCGAACTCATCTGTGCCCGTATTCTGCTGCCCGGCTCCGGTCGCAGCCGTGACGCTGTGCTCAGCCGCGTCGAGCGGATGGAGCGTCGCATCGGCATGTCGGCCACGGGCGTGGCTGCGAATGTGCCGCCGGTGCAGGCTCCGGAACAGGGGCAGGCGGCCGGTCAGGGTGCTCCGGCCGCCGGGACCGGGCAGGAGCCGGCACCTGCTGCCGACCAGGGACAGGCGAGCGGTCGGCCGTCGGTCGGTGGTCCGGGCCGCGGAGCCGGAGCGCCGGTTGCGAACGCGCCCGCCGGACAGTCCCAGACCGCCTCTCATGACGACTTCGACGACATCGCGGCCATGGCCGCAGCCGCCGAGTCGATGCTCAACGAACCGGCGGCGCAAACCGCTCAGCAGGAGCAGTCTCCTCAGCCGGCCCAGCACGATCGGCAGGCTCGGCCGGAGTCGTCGTCGCAGCACGAGCCTCAGCCTCGGCCTGCACCGGCGGACCCCACACAGCAGTCTGCTGAGGACGCTCCGGCCGCGGCTGAGCGCCCGTCGGCGCAGGATCAGCAGACGTCGTCCTCGTCCGCACCTTCGCCCGAGGCGGAGCGTGCGCCGGAAACCGAGTCGCAGCCTGTGCGAGACAACCAGCAGATGCAGGAATCTGCCGGCGCCCCATCTCCCGGCTCGGCGCCGGACACTGCGCCGGCGGACCAGCCTCAGCGCAGGGCGGCCGAACAGCAGTCCGCCCCGGCGTCGGCGTCTGCGGCGCCGGCGGGGCCAGGGAGCGCCTCGCAGTCAGAGCAGGCAGTGGCACCGGAAGCCACCTCGGTGGCGGGAACGGGTGACATCGGCGGCGAGATCGAAGCGATCCGCCGTGCCTGGCCGAGCATTCTCGCCTCGGTGGAGAAGCGCAGCCGTCTGACTCGTGCGATCATCGCCGCCAATGCGATCCCGCAGTCGTTCTCCGGCGGAGTCGTCTACCTCGGCTTCAACAATGCCGGATCCGTCCAGGGATTCCAGCAGCGCGACCATGCGGCGAAACTCGCCGCGGCGATCAACGACGTCCTCGGCATTCAGGCCCGCATCGACATCGGGGATGTCGGCCGGATCGGCGGAGGAAGTGCCGGCGGCGGCAATCAGGGCAAAGGATCCTCGGCTCCGCCCGTGAACGGCTCCGGCGGCAACCACGGACCGGCGCCGAGCCAGCGCCGCCCGAGCCCGCAGGAAGTCGCCGCGGTCGTCGGCACCCGTGAAGTCGACAAGCCGCAGGTCGACCACGAGAAGTTCTGGGAACCCAGCGGTCCGACGCAGGGACCTTGGTCCTCCGACGACGAGGAGGGAGAACAGCCGGGTCCACCGACTGAACCCACAACAGAAGGCAAACCATTCAGCTCTGCCGAACCGGCTGACGAGCGATCTGCCGAGACTGACCGGTCCGACAGCGAAGCCGCGGACGGGAGCCCACAGCAGGGCGATGTGGTGCCCGCAAGCGAGTCGGAATCCGCGGCTGAACCGGAAGACGACTCCTCGGACGCTCAAGCTCTCACGCCGGATGCGCCCGCAGACGCCTCCGAACCGAGCGTCTCCGAGCCGAGCGACTCTGAACCAGTCGTTTCGGACGTCGTTGTCCCCGACCTCTCCGACGATGACTTCTTCGGTCCACCGGCCGACGCCGGAACCGAACCGGCCGACGCCGGAACCGGTTCGGCGGGCGCTGCACCGGCCGACGACTTCGCCCGATCTGGTCCATCCCGCCAGCAGGAATCAGCGTCTGCGGCGTCGTCCCACTTCGCCGACAATTCGCCCATGGAATACGTCGAACCGCGGTGGGAAGAACCGAACTGGAATGACGGTCCCTCACCGATCGACACCTCACCGACTGGGACTGCTTCAGCCGACGTCGACGAGACGAGCGCCGGCAGCGGAGCCGTCGACGTCGGAGCCGTCGTCGTACCACCGCCCGATGACGATCTCGACTACCCCGACCTCGCCGACAGCCCCAGCGATTTCGGGGGAGGCGCCTTCGACCAGCCGGCACCAGCCGTGCAGTCTCCGCCGCCGGCATCGGCCCGCGGAGGAGAGACGAAGCCATTCAAATCGCGCTTCGCGGCACTCGCCGAAAAGCACGGTGTCCCCACCACTCCGCCTGCCGGATCCGGATACGGATCGGCGCCACAGGCCGACCCAGCGGGCGGCTCGGCACCTGGGGCCGCCTCGGCGCCGGGATCGGGCCCCTACCCGCAGAGTTCGGGATCGGACGAGGACGAGTATGATCCGGAAACGGACCTCGACGTCGCCGAAGCGCCGCAGATGGGCGTCGACGTGATCGCACGGGTTCTCGGCGGCGAAATCATTGACGAAAGAGAAGTATGAGCGCTGTATACGAAGGTGCCCTCCAGGACTTGGTCGAAGAGTTCGGCAAGCTTCCGGGCATCGGGCCGAAATCGGCCCAGCGTCTGGCGTTCCACATCCTGCAGACCGACGCACAGGACGTCAATGCTTTGGCCCAGGCACTCACCGATGTGAAGAAGCGGGTGCGGTTCTGCGAGATCTGCGGAAACGTCTCCGAGGAAGCCGAATGCACGGTGTGCCAGGATCCACGTCGTGACCGGTCGATGATCTGCGTGGTCGAAGAGCCCAAGGACGTCGTCGCGATCGAACGGACCAGGGAATACCGGGGTCTCTACCACGTCCTCGGCGGAGCCATCGACCCGATGGCCGGGGTCGGCCCCGATAATCTGCGGATCAAGGAACTCATGACCCGCCTGCAGGACGGTGAGGTCAAGGAGACCGTCATCGCCACCGACCCGAACCTCGAAGGCGAAGCCACCGCCACCTACCTCGTCCGGCTGCTCGGATCGCTCGGTGTGACCGTCACCCGCCTGGCCTCGGGGCTGCCCGTCGGCGGCGACCTCGAATACGCCGACGAAGTCACCCTCGGCCGAGCATTCTCCGGTCGCCGCGAAATCGACTGACCGCCTCGGCGAGGCTCTGCGGTTTCGGTCTCTCCCGATTCCGTTCGAGACCGTCCGGGCTGTTGACAGCATATCGATCATCGTAAAACATATTGTTTATCGATATATCGAAAAACGATATGTGGTCAACGATGGTGAGCGGCGGCGGGCTAGCCTGCCCGGTGCTCGCCGGGACGGAAAGGCACTGTCATGTCACCGACTGCGGAACAGAAGCCGAACGACGGGTCGCAGAAGCACAAGGCTTTCGGCGCCGGCTACGAACTCTGGATCGGCTTGGCGGTCGGCTTCTATGTCATATATGCCGTCGCTGATCTGGTCAGTCGGATGGTCCACTCCGAGGTGGCGGTGACGGTGGACTTCTCCGATGGTGCCGCCTCCTCGCTCGAGACCGGGAACGGAGTGGCAGCGCTGTCCGGGCTGACTGAGATCATCGTTCCGACGGCCGACGTCTCGAGCGGGGCGGTGGTGCTTGTGATCATCGCCGAAATCGCCCTCATCCTCACAGTGCTGGCGGCCGCGATCTCCCTCGTGCCTGTCATCCGCGACATCGCGGCAGGCACACCTTTCACAACTCGGGCCTCTCGTGCATTCGGCGCGTTCGAGTGGATCGTGGCGATCGGGTGGATCGTCCACTTCATCACCATGGTTCCCGGCGGCAACTGGATCTCCGCCGACATCGGCATCGCCGATGATGTGGGGCCGGGAATCACCGTCGTGCAGGCGTTCTGCGTTCTCGGGATCGTCGGCGGCGCCGAACTGCTGCGGCGATGCTTCAGGTCCGGACGCGCGGCTCAAGAAGAGCTCGAAGGGCTCGTGTGATGGTCGAGGAATTCGACTCCTCCCGGGTCATCTGCCACCTCGACAGTCTGCTGACCCGGCGGGACATGAGTCTGACCGAGCTGTCGAAGCGCGTCGGCGTCTCGCTCGCGAACCTCTCGGTGCTCAAGAACAATCGAGCGAAGGCGGTGCGCTACTCCACCCTCATCGCTCTGTGCGAGGTCCTCGACTGCCAGCCCGGCGACCTCTTCACCGTGGAGCGAAGGCCGGCCTGAGCGCACACGGGCAGGGCTATTTATAACGATTTCTGAGCAGGGGCTGAACACCGGTTGACCAACCTCCGCCTCGCCCGCGAGCACAGTCAACGCTCGGGTCGGCGGGGGCGGACATCCGACCCGGTCAGCGGGTGTCTGAATGACGGGCGAAGGTGAACCGGAATGACGTACCTCATACAATGGTTCAGGTGCCGGGAGCCCGACACGGCTGAAATCCTGATCGATGCAGCACGAGACCTCCATGTTTGGAACCATGGAATCGATCGCCTGGCACGGAACTTATCAGCGATAAGGAAGATACTGCAGTGAGCATAGTCGTCCAGAAGTTCGGTGGGTCCTCGGTAGCCGATGCGGAATCGGTCAAGCGAGTGGCCAAACGAATTGTCGAGTACCGTCAAGCCGGTCACGAAGTAGTTGTCGTGGTGTCGGCCATGGGTGACAGTACCGATGATCTCATCGACTTGGCCCAACAGGTTTCCCCCATGCCACCCGCCCGCGAACTCGATATGCTGCTGACCGCCGGTGAGCGCATCTCGATGGCGGTCCTGGCCATGGCGATCGCCAACCTCGGCTTCGAAGCCCAGTCCTTCACCGGTTCGCAGGCCGGAGTCATCACCGATGAGCAGTTCGGCAAGGCCCGCATCATCGACGTCACTCCCGGCCGCATCCGGTCCTCCCTCGACGAGGGATACGTCGCCATCGTCGCCGGATTCCAGGGTGTGAGCCAGACCGCGAAGAACATCACCACACTCGGCCGCGGCGGCTCCGACACCACGGCCGTGGCACTGGCCGCGTCACTGGATGCCGATGTGTGCGAGATCTACACCGACGTCGACGGCGTCTTCACCGCCGATCCGCGAATCGTACCCTCGGCACGCAAGATCGATGAGATCGGCTACGAGGAGATGATGGAGATGGCCGCCTCGGGGGCCAAGGTCCTCATGCTCCGCTGTGTCGAATACGCCCGCCGCTACAACGTGCCGGTGCACGTGCGGTCCTCATTCTCTCGCAACCAAGGAACCTGGGTGACCGATTCACCCATCCCCGAAGCCTTCCGCCGAGGCCGGGGATCATCGACCCCGGCAGCGGAACCAGAAACGGAGTCCACCATGGAACAGGCAATCATCTCCGGCGTCGCCCACGACCGCTCGGAAGCCAAGGTCACGATCGTCGGTGTTCCCGATGTGCCCGGCAAAGCCGCTGAGATCTTCAAGACTCTGGCCAAGCAGGAAGCCAACATCGACATGATCGTCCAGAACATCTCCACCCGCGAGCCGGGCAAGACGGACATCTCCTTCACCCTGCCCATGGACGACGGCGCCAAGGCGCTTGAGGCCCTCGACGCAGTGAAGACCGAAATCGGCTTCGACCAGGTCCGCTACGACGACCAGATCGGCAAACTCTCTGTGGTCGGCGCCGGAATGCGCTCACACCCGGGCGTGACCGCGACCCTGTTCGAAGCGCTCAGCGAAGCCCAGGTCAACATCGACATGATCTCCACCTCGGAGATCCGCATCAGCGTCGTCACCCGAGCAGACCTGCTCGACGACGCGGTCCGTGCCGCTCATGCCGCCTACGGACTCGACAGTGAAGACAACGAAGCAGTGGTGTACGGAGGTACCGGACGATGAGCGCCAATATCGGAGTAGTCGGAGCGACCGGCCAGGTCGGAGGCGTCATGCTCGACCTCCTGGCCGATGATCCCGGATTCGAGATCGGGACCTTGAGGCTCTTCGCCTCGGCCCGTTCCGCCGGGAAGACCATCGACTTCAAGGGTCAGTCCATCACCATCGAGGACGCCGCCGAGGCGGATCCGAGCGGACTCGACATCGCTCTGTTCTCCGCCGGCGGAGCCACCTCGAAGGCGCAGGCCGAGCGATTCGCTGCAGCCGGAGTCACCGTCGTCGACAACTCTTCGGCCTGGCGGTCGGACCCGGAGGTCCCGCTCGTCGTCAGTGAGGTCAACCCCGAGGCGCTCGACGCGGTGGCCAAAGGCATCATCGCGAATCCGAACTGCACGACCATGGCTGCCATGCCCGTGCTCAAGGCTCTTCACGCGAAGGCCGGCCTGACCCGCCTCATCGTGTCCACCTACCAGGCTGTGTCCGGTTCGGGACTGTCCGGAGTCGAGGAACTCGCCGGGCAGCTCGAAGCCGGCATTCCCGATGCCCGCAAGCTCACCACCGACGGCAACGCGGTGAGCCTGCCGGAACCGAACAACTACGTCGAACCGATTGCGTTCAACGTCCTGCCGATGGCCGGAGCGGTCGTGGACGACGGGCAGAACGAAACCGATGAAGAGAAGAAGCTGCGCAACGAGAGCCGGAAGATCCTCGGCCTGCCCGACCTCCTGGTCGCAGGCACCTGTGTGCGCGTGCCCGTCTTCACCGGACACAGCCTGAGCATCCACGCCGAGTTCGACTCCGAGATCAGCCCCGAACAGGCGGCTGAGATCCTTGGCGAGGCTCCCGGCGTCGTCCTCGACGAGGTCCCGACCCCGCTCAAGGCAGCGGGAAAGAATGCGAGCTACGTCGGTCGCATCCGCGCCGACCAGTCGGCACCGGCCGGCAAGGGACTCGTCCTCTTCGTCGCCAATGACAATCTGCGCAAGGGCGCTGCTCTGAACACAGTGCAGATCGCTGCCCTGCTGGCCGCCAAGCTCGAAGCGAAGGCCGCCTGAGCTGCGGTTGCCGCATGACGAACCGCCCGGGAGGAGACTCCCGGGCGGTTCTGCGTCTCGATTGAGCAGACTGAGGTCGCTCAGGTAGCACGAAACTCGAAAAGCGCGTCACCGGCGACGCGCTTTTCGAGCTTCGCGTTACTTGAGAGGGGGCGGGGAGCAGGTGCGGGCGAGACTTCGCGCCGCCCGCCACATATAAAAGCTTTGCTATATATAAATATTTATATTAGTCGTGAGCCTCTGATCTGAGTATCGTCGACGATGTTGTTCGATCCTCACTGCCTTAGAAAGGCTCCACATGACCTCGTCGCGAATTCTTCTCACCAGCGCTGCCATCGCCTCCTCGACGGCGTTGGTCCTCAGCGGCTGCGGGGGACAGGCCTCCGAAGCCGACACCGGGGCTCTGCGCGTGGTGACCTCAACGAACGTCTACGCCGATATCGTCTCCCAGGTCGCCGGAGACTTCGCCGAGGTGAGCCCGATCATCGATGACCCGAACCAGGATCCTCACTCCTACGAAGCGACCACGCAGGATCGCCTCAAACTGTCGAAGGCCGACCTCGTCGTACAGAACGGCGGCGGCTACGACGCATTCATGACCGCGATGCTCGACGCCTCCGGTGCCGAAGTCGACACCATCGATACCGTCTCGATCTCCGGTCTGCCCGGCTCGGAGGGCCTCGGCAACGAACCCCACGACCATGATCACGGCGACGGACATGACGAGGAAGAAGCCCACGGTGGTGGGCACGCTCACGACAGTGAGGATGAGGAAGCCCATGACCATGAACACGCCGATGAAGCCCATGACCATGAGCACGCCGATGAAGGCCAAAACGAAGAGGGCCACGAAGGCCACGACCACGGATCATTCAACGAACACCTGTGGTACTCGGTCCCGACGATGACGAAACTCGTCGACGAGGCGGCGAGCCACCTCGGCGAGGCCCTGCCCGAACATCAGGGCGAGTTCGAGGCGAACGCAAAGGAATACAAGGCGGAGCTTACTGCGCTGCAGGACGATATCGATGCGGTGAAGAAGGAGCACGGCGGGGAGAAGGTCGCGGCGACAGAACCCGTTCCGCTGTGGCTGTTTGCCGATATGGGGCTGGAGAACATCACCTCCGAGGAGTTCCTCGCCGCTGTCGAAGAGGGCAATGATGTACCGCCGCTGGTGCTCAAGGCTGCGGAGAAGCAGATCTCCGACGGGGATGCCGTGCTGCTTGGATACAATACTCAAGCGGCAGGTCCGCAGGCAGAGTCCTTGAAGTCCACGGCTGATGACTCCGATGTCCCCGTCGTCGACCTCGCCGAGACCATGCCTTCGGGAACGCACTACGCCGACTGGATGGGTGGCTACATCACCGAAATCTCAACCGCACTCGAAGGGCACGAACACTGACTATGGCCAAGGAATCCGACGCTTCCGCACCGGCAACACCACGGGAGCCGGTGATTCGACTGCGCGACGCCGAACTGCGGTTCGGCCCGCGAGTGCTCTGGCACGATCTCGACCTCGACATCGCGCCGGGGGAGTTCCTCGCCGTGCTCGGACCCAACGGCACCGGCAAAACCTCCCTGCTCAAGGTGCTGCTCGGGCAGAACACGCTGTCGGCCGGCACTGCTGAGGTCGGCGGTCGGGGAGTGCACAAGGGGAACCCGGCCATCGGCTACATTCCGCAGCAGCGCGGGATCGACCCGCACACCCCGATGCGCGGCCGCGATCTCGTGCGCATGGGCATCGACGGGCACCGGTGGGGGATGGGCCTGCTGTCCCGGGGGCGGAAGAAGAAGGTCGAGGAGCTCTTGGCCTCCGTCGGTGCCACCGACTATGCCGATGCCCCTGCCGGCACGGTCTCCGGCGGTGAACTGCAGCGGCTGCGTGTGGCCCAATCCCTGGCCAACGATCCCACGGTGCTGCTCTGCGATGAACCTCTGCTCTCACTCGACCTGCACCATCAGCAGGTGGTGGCCGCACTTCTGCACGAACAGCGCGTCAAACGCGATGCCTCCGTCGTCTTCGTCACCCACGAGATCAACCCGATCCTGCCGTATGTCGACCGGGTCCTCTACATCGTCGGCGGGCACTTCCTCGTCGGCACCCCCGCCGAAGTCATGACCACCGAATCGCTGTCCCGCCTCTACGGCTCCCCGGTCGAAGTGGTCCGCGTCGGCGGCCGCCTCGTCGTCGTCGGCGGTGAAGAGGAATGCGTTGACCACCACGACCTGCCCGATGACTCCTTCGACCTCGACGGGACGGTGGTGAACCGATGAACCCCTCCGAGATCTTTGCCAACCTCTTCACCTTCGAAGACTACGGCGAACTGGTCGAGCTGCTGGCCAACTCTCTGATCGCCGCGGCGCTCTTGGGCGTCGTCGGAGGTCTCATCAGCGTCTTCGTCATGGCCCGGGACATTCCCTTCGCCGTCCACGGCGTCTCCGAACTCTCCTTCGCCGGTGCCGCCTTCGCGCTGCTCATCGGCTTCGATGTCGTCGCGGGGTCGATCGTCGGCTCCCTCGTCGCCGCTCTCATCATCGGCATCGGCGGGGCTAAGGATTCGGAGAAGAACGCGATCATCGGTGTGCTCATGCCCTTCGGCCTGGGCCTGGCGATCCTGTTCCTCGCCCTCTACGACGGGCGGGCGGCGAGCAAATTCGGGCTGCTCACCGGCCAGATCGTCGCCATCACCCCAGGCCAGATCCTCACACTCATCATCTGCGCCCTCGCCGTGCTCGTGGCCTTGGCGATCGTGTGGCGTCCGCTCATGTTCTCCAGCCTCGACCCCGAGGTGGCCCGGGCCAAGGGTGTGCCGGTCAACGTGCTCACCATCGTCTTCATGCTCACCCTCGGACTCGCCGTGGCGCTGAGCGTGCAGGTCGTCGGGGTTCTCCTCGTCCTCGCGCTGCTCATCACTCCGGCCGCCGCGGCGACTCAGCTCTCGGCCTCGCCGGTGTGGGTACCGGTGCTCAGCGTGATCTTCGCCGTCACCGCCTCGGTCGGTGGCATCCTCATCGCGCTGGGTTCGCCGGTGGTGCCGATCAGCCCGTTCGTCACGACGATCTCGTTCCTCATCTACGTCATCTGCCGCCTCGTGGGAGGCCGCCGGATGAAGTCCCTGCACCGTCGCCGCGCCCACCGCGCCGCAAAAGAGCACAACACCCCCGTCCCCACCCCGTAATTACTACCTGACGGCTGTGAGTC
>NZ_VIGO01000014.1:0-34336 GCF_009299785.1 Brevibacterium sp. CFH 10365
CGGACTCTTCGGGCATCTCGGACTCGCCGGAGTCAGCGGGCTGGGATTCGGAGCTGCTCGATTCCGAGCCGGATTCCTCGCTGCCGGAGCCGGAGTCCATACCGCAGCCGCTGAGAGCCAGCAGGCCGATGGCGCCGGCTGAGAGGATGGTGGCGGTGCGTGTGCGAAGCAGTGTCTTCATTGTTCTTCTCCTAATCAACAGTGATGCGTATTCGCGCACAGCTGTGAAGTGATCTCCATTGCTCGCTGTGTACTGGGTATTCGCAGCGGGCGAGCATCCGGATGGGTAGATCGGGAAGAGAGTTGAGGAAACGTTCGCCGAGGCGGCCGGTGGTCAGCCGATTCCCAGGCGGGCAAAGGCATCGCGGAAGATGGTCAGCGAGTCCAGACCAGGCAGTTTCTGGACGCTCTTATCGAGTTTGTCCAGTTCGTCGGTGTGGTTCTGGAAGAGATGGCTCATCACATGCTTGACTTCGGCATCGTCCATCATCCCTGAGCCGACCGGTTTCCACAGCTTTCCCAGGGCCAGGCGCACGATCTTCTGAGCTCGTGGGTTGTCCTCGAGCCTCTGTCGTGCCTGGGTCGTGTAGAAGGCCACGTGCCGAGTCTCCTGCTTGGCGATGCGCTCGAGCAGCGGAGAGAGCACCGGGTGGTCCTGCATCGCCGCCATTCTGCGATATCCGGCGGTGGCCGAGAGCTCGTTGGCCGCACCCCAGGCCATATGCACGGCGATGAAGTCCGTGCCCACCATGTTCGACAGCAGCGACTGCTTCGCGGGCCCGAGAGCGAGTTTCCAGCCCAAGCTCATCCGCTTGGCTTTGACCTCGTCGTAGTCGACGTGGATCCCGTGCTTCTCGAGCACGGCGGCCAATGCCTCGCCATGCCAGAACTCCTCGCGGTTCCACATGGTCATGAATGCCGCCGGTGCGTCCTCCCGGTGCGACGGAGTGACGAGCAGCTCCCTTACGAAGCATGTGGTGTGGTATTCGACGTCGCACATGTAGCGCACTGACCGGAGAGTGTCTCTGTCCAAGGGCATGTCGTCGAACACATCGAGATCCAGATCGGACCAGTTCACCGCCTCGGACGTCTCGGCGTACTTGTCGAAGTCAAATGCCATGGTTTCTCCCTGCTCGAGCATGGGCTCTGCGAGTCGAGCGCAGCGCCGCCGTCACTTGATTCACTGAAGGATGCGGGTTCCCGGGCAGGAACTGTCCGATTTCAGCATCCGAGTCGATGAGTCGCCGTCTGTCGGAAGCAGAGGCGAAGATGCTCGTCAGAGCGCGGGCCTCATCCGGTTCGGGCACTCCGACGATCCGCAGGGGAGCCCACGGCCGCATGAGGTGGGCCCGAGCGGTGACTGCCTCGATCCGCGATCGTCGGATCCGAGCCACCGCCTCCGAGCGGAAGAAGCGGATGATCTCCTCGCGACGGTCGATGATCTCGGTCAGGACGCGAGCGGCTTCACCACCGAGTCGTGTACGGACCGCTCGTTCAGCTGCCTGGAGGCTCGCCTCCTGGATCGCGAGTCGAGCCATGTGCCCGGCGGTGAGAGGTTCCCTGACCAACCCGCCGACAACGGGCGCGATGATCGGAAGGCCTCGTTCGACCCACACTCCTCGCAGCCTCGGTGCCCCGACCCCGCGAGGGTCCTCTGCGGTGGGTGAGGGTGTCGGTGAGGCTTCGAGGATGTCACGCAGTGCCCGCGCCAACCAGTACCGTTCATAGCCCCAACCCGTGACGAAGGCCGTGATCCGAGCTTCGTTGGCCGTCCAGGAGGCGAACATGGCTCGGGTCTCGGCCAGCGCTGAGTTCTCCAGGCGCCACAGGAAGCCGAGATCTCGTGCCACGTCCTCGGCCACCTCGATGCGCTCGGCGTCGAACTCGATGCGCCCTCGAGCGTGAGCAAGATAGTCGTCGACATCGAATGCTGTGCGCAGCACGGTGGGATGCTCTGCATCGGAGAACAGTCTTCCTCCGACATGTCCGGGCGGGTGTTCGACGCGGGGGCCGCGGTCATGGAGTGTTCTGTCGTTCGTCACCATTCCATCACTTTCCATCGCTTCTTCAGTGCCAGGCCGTAGAGACCGAGATCCGGTGTGACGGCCACGGGGTCGCCGACGAGTTCGAGCCACGCGGCATCGCCCAGAGAGTCGCCGTAGCCGGTCGATCGTGCCAGATCGGCGCCCATGGTGTCGGCGTATCTGCGCAGCCAGTTCGCCCGGGCCTCATCGACCAGCGGGGGTTTCGCGAGAAACCCCGAGAGAACGCCGTCATCGGTGACATCCATCCGGGTCGCCGCCACCTCGTCGAAGAGATCTGCGAGCGGTTCGACGAGGACGTCCAGAGCGCCTGTCAGAAGCACTGTCCGGTGCCCGGCCGTGCGATGCTCGTCGATGAGCTGCCGGGCCTGTGGGCGGATGGAGTCGCGGATCGCCTGCCCGAGGCTGCCGGTCACGGCCGCTCGGAGCTCGTCGAGGCGGAAGCCCTGGTACCGGCGGTTGACCATGCGAATGAGTTCCGAGCGATCCCGGAACTCGGCTCGCAGCAGTCCTGGTACGATTCCGGCCATCGTTCCCATCATCGCCGGCCACTTGTAGATCGGCTGCGTGGCGCGAACGACAGCCATGAACTGCTGCACGATGTTCGCCGAGATCACCGTCCCGTCGAGGTCGAAGACTGCCAGCGCATCCGAGGTGGGCCGCAGGGGCTGCGCAGTGAGCCGATCCTCGCCGCGTCGGCGGTCGCGCGAGTAGCTGCGCGTGAGATCTGTGATGGCCGGTATGTGGATGTCTTGGAAGTATTCCTTCCAGTCGATCTCGGTCACGTCGAACCTGCGGTGGGACGGGTATTCCTCCGGCAGCCGCTCAAGCAGTCGTCTCGTGTTCGCATCGTCGAAGATCATCTCCGTCTTCGTGTACTGCCGGTACAGGTCGGCGAACTGACGCAACGACTTCAGTTTGGCGTCGGTCTTGCCGAGCCGAGAGGCCAGAGCACGTGTATGCGTGGAGGCGGGCAGCCTGTCGACGACCTCGCGGCCGACCCCGGTGGCCAGTTCCTTCAACCGGATGCGCTGTTCGATCAGTTCGGAGCTGGGAAAGCTCCATTCGGGCACCGCTGTGGGAACGCCCTCACTGTCAGGGAGCGGGTGGGCGAGGAAGAACTCGCGAACCGTCCTGACCATCTGGTGGAACGGCAGGGGATTGCTCGTGCCCGATACGACCTGGTAGTAGTCCGAATGACCTTGGGCAGGCTGTACGGAGCCGCTTTCATGCCCGGCAGACTGCCGGTCGGGCGAGTCGTGCGCGGCAAGAGCGAGGATGACATTGACGACGTAGTCGACGGGGATGATATCGAGCACCGAATCAGCGTGCCCGGGGAATTCCGAGAGGCTTCCTTTGGCGTAGGCCATGATCAGGGGGTCAGCGACTTTGAAACCGTCGATCCACCCGGGACTCGGCCGGCGGAGCGCGGATTCGATGATGGACGGGCGCACGAATGAGACCCGATGTCCTGCCGCGGCCCACTCCTCACCGATCCGCTCGGCGAGAGCTTTGGTGAAGGTGTAGATGTCTGTCCAGCCGAGGGACTGGGCCCGGGTGCGCCCGAACTCGACGAGCCGATCCCTCACGTAGCCTTCCCGGGCGGCTTCGGCACCTGCTGCCACTGATTTCGGACCCATCCGAGAGCTCTGTGCCTGAGCTGTGCGGATGAATCGGCGCAGTTTCTCCGGTTGCCTGGATTCGGCCTCGACGCTCTTCCTGGCCTGTCGCGCCGCCCGATACTCATCGTCATGATCGACGGTGTGGCGCAGCCGGGACTCCTGCACGACGCCCTTCGCGATCCCTCCGACATAGGCTGTCGAGACATGGATGACGTGGGGGCTCTGCTGCGATTCCGACAAGGCGGCGTAGAGTCGCTCGACGCCCCCGACGTTGGTGTCGAACGCCTCGTCGATCGCGGCGTCGAAGGACACGCTCGACGCGGAGTGGATGACGACGTCAAAGCGATCGGTCAGGGGCGGCAGATCAGCGAGATCCCCTTCGAGGACCGTGACCCGTGAGTCGAAGGCCTCACGCACTGTCTCCTCACCGGCCCGATCGATCCAGGAAGCGAAGACCGGCTTGCCGAGGATTCGCTGCAGACGATCACGTCCCGACCGGTCCCCGCGGGGACGAACGAGTGCGGTGATGGCGACGTGCGGGTCGCTTTCGAGCAGCGCTTGCAGCAGCGCCTGACCAAGGAACCCTGTGGCACCGGTCAAGAGGTATCGGCTGGGGTGCATGCGGAAACCTATCGGGTAGAGAGTGCGTTTCGGTGGAAACGCGGACGTGGTTTACACGATTGATTCGGTGCGGACCGGTGTTCGGATGCCTGTATCGTAGCAATATGAATGTGGCCCTCATCACTGGAGGCACTGCGGGCATCGGTGCGGCTTTCGCCCGCGCTTTCGCCGGACGCGGTGTCAGTCTTGTCCTCGTCGCCCGAGACCCCGACACCCTCGAGTCGTCTGCCGAGCGCATCCGCGCCGATTTCGGTGTGGACGTCGCAACGATCGTCGCCGACCTCGCCGACCGGGATGACCAGGCTCGCGTGGCGGCCCGGATCGAGGAGCCCGGTTCGGAACCCGATATCGACATCGTGGTCAACAATGCGGGATTCTCGGTCCGCTCGAGCCTGCTCAGCGCGGATGTCACCGAACATGATCGAGGCTTCGAAGTGATGCAGCGCGCCGTGCTGATCATCGGCGGTGCCGCCGCCAGAGCGATGAAGCATCGAGGGCGGGGCTGGATCATCAATGTCTGCTCCGTCAGCGCGGGACTCACGCAGAACAACTACACCGCCATCAAAGCGTGGACGCAGAACTACTCCGAGGCGCTGTCGGTCCAGACCGCGGGCACAGGTGTGAGTGTGACCGCTCTGGTGCCCGGATGGGTGCGCACGCAGTTCCATTCCCGAGCCGGCATCGCCGGGACGTCGATTCCCGACCTGCTGTGGATCGATGCGGACCTGCTTGTGGAGGGGTGCTTGCGAGATGTCGCTCGCGGGAAGAGGATCTCGGTGCCGCAGCTGCGGTGGAAGGTGATCTCGTCGACGCTGCGGGTGCTGCCGCGTCCGGCAATCCACCGTCTTTCCGCGCTGCTCACTTCTCGTCGGCAGCAGGAGGGGTAGAGCGGCGATGCTCGACCGGTCGAAGAAATTCGGGGGAATGCCAATCCGAATGCGATAGCGGCTCCGAACCAGTGGAGATGACTGATCACACTCTCTCTCCGCCGGCGCCGCCGAAATACAGGTCGCGCATGCGCGCCGCGCTGCGATTCCTCCTCCAGCGTGTCCTCTTCCGCGGGCTCGTCCGTTCGACGATCACTCCGACGGTGAAGATCGCTCCAGGAGTGCGCAAGCTCGACCGAGGCTTCCTCGTCATCGCCAACCACACCTCGCACCTCGACGCGCCCATCATCGCGCAGAGTCTGCCGCGCAGGCAGTCGCGGTTCCTGGCGACCGGAGTCGCCTTCGACTACTTCTTCACCGTGTGGCACAAGCGGCTCTTCGTCCGCTGGCTCTTCAACGCGTTTCCGATCTATCGCGAGGGATCACGCGGCAGCGCGCATCTGCCCCGCGCTCTTCTGCGCTCGGGTGTGCCGGTTCTGCTGTTCCCCGAGGGAGGTCGGCAGAAGTCGGGCACGATCGCTGATTTCAAGGTCGGGTCGATCAAGCTGGCAGTCGATGCCTCTGTCCCCATTGTGCCGACGGCCGTCGTCGGAGGCTTCGAAGCGATGCCCAAAGGCACTGCCTGGCCGGTGCCGGGCAGGCCGCCTGTGCAGGTGGTCTTCGGTGAACCGGTCACCGCCCGACCAGAGGAATCGCTCGGTGCGCTCACTGCGCGAGTGCAGCGTCTCGTCGGAGAGCTGTTCACCGCAGGCGCCGACGACATCGGAGTCCGCAGCGAACACACACTGTTGGAGGAAAGGACGAAGAAGTGAGCGAACCAATGAGAATGCAGGACGTCAAGCGACACCGCTGGTGGGGCTGGGGCGCCGAAGGAGTCGACTTCCGGTGGGAGACCAAACCTGACTTCGCTGCGATCGCGAAGGACAAAGTCGGTCTCGACCTCTGGAACGCACCACGACCGAAGACTCCGGTGCTCGGCGACCTGGACATACCCGAGTCGCGCATGTCATCGAAGCTTCTCGACGAGCTCGGGGCCGTGGTGGAGCCGGGCAATGTCAGCGTCGACGACGAACTGCGCGTCGTCCATTCGTTCGGCCGGTCCCTGCCTGACCTCTACCGGGTGCGCCACGAACCGCTCACCCGCCTCGTCGACGCCGTCGTCTACCCCGGCAGCGAGGACGAGATCGCTGCCGTCCTCGCCCTCGTCCTCGAGCGCGATCTCGTGCTCATTCCCTACGGCGGCGGCTCGTGCATCTCCGGCTCAGTCACTCCGAGCCCGGATGAGAAGCGCCCCATCGTCTCGCTGAATCTCGGGAGGATGCGACGAGTCATCGACATCGACGAGTATTCGGGCTTCGCCCGAGTCGAAGCCGGAGCATATGGACCCGACCTCGAGGAGCAGCTCAATCTTCGCGGATGGACGATGGGCCATTTCCCCGACTCGTTCAGCTATTCGACCCTCGGCGGATGGACGGCGACCCGGTCGTCGGGAATGCAGTCGGACAAGTACGGTGACATCGAAGACATCGTGTGCGGTCTTCGTGTCGTCCACCCTCGTGGCGTGATGGTCAGCAAGCCCATTCCGGGCCGCGATTCGGGGCCGTCTGTGCATGAGATGGTCCTCGGCAGCGAAGGACGTCTCGGTGTGATCTCGGAATGCACGGTGCAGGTGCATCGGCTGCCGAAGGTGCGGCAGGTCATCGCCTACCTCTTCCCTGATTGGGCGAGCGGGGTCGAGGCCATGCACGACATCGCCCGTTCCGAGGTCACACCCGCGTTCACCCGTCTCTCCGACGGGCCCGAGACTCGGTTCAGCCTCGCGATGGTCTCTGAGCCGAGGGGCGTGAAGGCGACGATCGCGGCTCGCGGTCAGGACGCCCTGTTCGCCTACCTGCGGTCCAAAGGATGGGACACGACAGAAGGCATGTGCCTGTCATACGTCTGCTTCGAAGGGTCGAAGGAGCGGGTGGCACTTGAGAAGGCCGAGGTGAAGGAACTCATCGGTCGCCGAGGCGGAATCAGCCTCGGCTCAGGGCCCGGTGCAGTCTATGATCAGAAGAAGTTCGACACCCCGTACCTGCGCGACTTCCTGCTCAACTACAGAGTCTTCGGCGATGTCTGCGAGACGGGGGTGACATGGGGAGATCTCAAGAACGTCCATGCTCGGGTGCACGAGAGATTCCGACAGAACCGCAGTGAGCAGGGCGGGCCGGGGTTCATGTTCTGCCATCTGTCCCACAGCTATCATGGCGGCGCCTGCCTGTACTTCACCTTCGCGATTCCCTACACGAATGGGGACACGGCGCTGGCGGAGTATCAGGAAGTCAAGGACAGCATTCAGCAGGAGTTCATCGACTCCGGTGGAGGCCTGTCGCACCACCACGGAGTCGGCACCGAACACCAGCCGTGGCTCGTCGACGACATCACCGAGCCGGGGGCATTCATGGTCGATGCCGTATTCCGAGCCACCGACCCCGGACGGAACCTCAACCCGGGGAAGGTCCTCGCCGATCGGGATGAGTCCTGAGGACTTTCCCCCTCACGGTTATCGCACGCATCTCCGTCACCGTTGGGCGAGAATCTCCTGCAGACCGACAGCCTCGACGGGCATTCGATCAGCACTGCACAACGCCGCGACATACGGTCGAGGGCACGTGAGCCGAGAGATGTTGAGTGCGTCGAGTTCGGAATATCCGGGGGCTGCGGTCGTGGCCGTCCACCGTCCGTGCGGGCCCATTCCCGACGGCAGGTCCATGACTTCGATGTCACTGGGCGGCACAGACAGCCCGTGACCGGTGGTCTTCACCGCGGCTTCCTTGCACACCCAGAGGTCGATGCGCTGACGCACGGGATCGCCGCTTCCGGTCAGAGTCTCCGTCGGGCCGAGGACGTAGTCGTCGAAGCCTGAGAAGACATCGGTCGGGACCTGTTCGACGTCGACTCCGATCGGTGAGGACCCAGGCGCCGAGGCGATCGCCACGGCCTCGTTCGAACGAGACAGGCTGAGCTCCGCCCCGGGGACTGCCGGTTTGCCATGGGCGCCGCCGCAGGTGCGACAGCGGCGTGTCAGCTCCAATTCGCCGGCCTCTTCGAGATCGACGCCGAGGCGGCGAGAAGCCATGAGCCGAAAGATCAGATGCGCCCCTCGGAACGCGGCCCGGTCTGCGGGTCTGCGAAAACGGTCCGCTCGAGCGGCTTCGTCCGGTGACAGGAGCGAATCGAGCCATGGGTGTTCGGCGAGCACCCGTTCGATCGCTGCTATGTCGCTGATGAGGTATTCGATCGCGGCTCTCGTCATCTCCGACTGATCCGACGGTACTGGGAGACGGCGATGGGCGAGAAGACGGCGATGACCGCAACGCAGCTGAGGATCGCATAGATGACGGCGTTGTCGGCCGCCCAGCCCGTGCTGGTGACGAACCCGGCCGGCGGTGCGTTGCCGAACAGCTCTCGGACACTGGTGGCGACCGCGGTGATGGGATTCCACGCGGCGATCGTCTGCAGAGGGCCCGGGAGGGTGTCGATCGAGACGAAGGCTCCGGAGATGAAGGTGACGGGGAAGAGCCAGATGAGGCCGAGGCTCTGTGCCACCTCGACGCTCCTGGCCGTCAGTGCGATGACCGCACCGATCCACGACATGGCGAAGCTGAAGAGGAGCAGGAGCGTGATGCCCAGCAGCGCAGAGCCGAATCCCTCGGTGATCCGCCACCCGATGAGCAGACCGCAGATCATCGTCACCGCCACGGAGATGAGGCTGGTGACCAGGTCCGAGGATGTTCTGCCCAGAATCACGGCGACCCGTGACATCGGCAGCGAACGGAAACGGTCGATGAGTCCGAGCTGGAGGTCCTTGGCGAGGTAGACGGCGGTGAAGGAGGAATTGAAGGTCAGCGTCTGAGCCAGGATCCCGCCGATGAGGAACTCCCGGTACGGTGCACCGCCGAGGCTGCCGCCGAAGACGAACGCGAGGAGGAAGACGAAGATCACCGGCTGGACGACTCCCGTGACCAGGGCACCCGGAGTCCGACGGACGGTGAGCAGATTGCGCCAGGCGATCACGGAGCTGTCCCGAGCGGCGGAGACGAGCGCGGTCATACTCCCACCTCGGCGGTGTCTGCCGGGGTCCGTGAGGGCCTCGCCGAGGCGGGTTGCCCGGTGAGGTCGAGGAACACGTCGTCGAGCGTGGGACGGCACAGGGCCGCCTCGGTGACGGAATGCCCCTCCTCATCCAAGGCGGCGAGGACCTGCAGCAGATTCCTCTGTCCCAGCGGTGCGGACGCGGTGATGCGCAGTCCCGACGAGTCCGTCTGCGGGCGGGCGGAGTCGCCGATGATGCGGTCGAGGATCCGCAGGGTTCCGTCGAGGGAGTCGCGGTGGGCCAGCGTCAGTGTGACGCGTTCGGCGCCGAGCTTGCCCTTGAGCTCCGTGGAGGTTCCCTCGGCGATGACGTGTCCGGAATCGATGACGGCGATGCGATCGGCCAGCTGGTCGGCCTCTTCCAGGTACTGGGTCGTCAGCAGCACGGTGGTGCCGCCTCTGACCAGGGTGGTGATGACCTCCCAGGTGTCGAGCCGTGCGCGCGGATCGAGCCCGGTGGTCGGTTCGTCGAGAATGACCACCGGCGGACGCACGACCAGGGCCGAGGCCAGGTCGAGTCGTCGCCGCATGCCTCCCGAATAGGCGCCTGCGCGTTTGCCTGCGACGTCGCTGAGACCGAATTCGGCCAGCAGCTCGCGGGCGCGGGTCGCCGCTTCCCGGCGGCCCATCCCGTAGAGGCGGGCGACCATGACGAGGTTCTCGTAGCCGGTGAGCTTCTCATCGACGGCCGCGTACTGGCCGGAGAGGCCGATGCTGCGGCGGACGGCAGTGGGATCGGCGGTCACCGAGTGTCCTGCGACGACGGCGGTGCCGGAGTCGGGGCGGATCAGCGTCGACAGGACCTTGACGGTCGTCGTCTTCCCGGCCCCATTGGGGCCGAGGAGACCGAAGATCTGTCCCTCCTCGATGTCCAGGCTGATGCCGTCGAGAGCACGAAAGGCTCCATAGCTCTTCCTCAGGTTCTCCAGGCGAATCACTATGAGGCGATCTCGGCGAGCCGGCGCGGAGTGATGTCCGTCCAGTTCTCCTCGACGAATTCGAGGCAGTCTTCGCGGCTGGCCGGTCCGAACACGAGAACCCAACCCGCGGGCACATCGGCGAACGACGGCCACAGCGAATGCTGCTGCAGGTCGTTGACCAGCACGCGGAAGGTCCCTGTTGTGTCGTCGAAGGGGTTATTCACGGGGTTTCAGCTCCTAGTGGTGTTGCTTGGCGGGGTTTGGTTCCAGGCGTGGATGGAACTCATCTGTGATTCGGCGGCCTCGTCTAAGTGGATGGACAGAGCGGGAAGAATCTCTTCGAGAGCCTCGGCACTCAGCATGTCCGAATGCCGCGCATCGACCTCGGTGACGTGGATGCCGCCGGTGACGAATCGGCGCCATGAGTCGGGGCCGGGGGTGCCGCTCGGAACGTCCCGGGTCGCGGTGAAGAGCACCAGCTCACCGCCGAACGTCTCCACCGGGGCCTCGCGGATCAGTCTGGCCAGGGTGAAGAACCCGCGAGTCATCGCCGCAATGGTCTCCGGTGCCACATTGCCGAGGGGATCACCGTGTGCACGCAGGATCTCCAGGGCCCGTTCGTCATCGAGACCCTCCGTCGTCTCCGTGATCGCCGGATGATCGGCGCCGAGGTAGTTCGCCCACAGCTCGGACCCTTCGCCGACATCGGCGTTGTGCTCCTGCCCGGCGGGGAAGGCGTCGAGAACTCCGAGGAACGCGACGGACTCGCCCCGCTCCTGAAGGCGGGTGGCCAGACGATGGGCGAGGATGCCGCCGAGAGACCACCCGATCAGATGGTAGGGGCCCGTTGGCTGAACCGTCTGCAGGTGGTCGATGTAGTCGTCGGCGAGTTCGGTCAGCGTCTGGGCAGTCATCTCCTCCGGGTCCCCGGGGGAGAGGCCGGGCATCTGCAGGCCGATCAGCGGGCGATCCGGATCGAGACCGTGGAGCATCGCGGCGAATCCCCAACTGATGCCCGTGGCCGGGTGAACGGCGAACAGCGGCGGCTTCGCGCCCGCGCGGCGCAGCGGAAGCAGACGGTGGAGGCTGTCGGCGATGGAGTCCGCACCGCCTCGGCCGACCTCGCGAACGAGCTGTTCGACGGTCGGTGAGCGGAACAGGGCCTGGACCGACAGATCGGCACCGAGGGCCTCGTTGACGGCCGCGATGAGGGGTCGGGCGAGGAACGAATGCCCGCCGAGTTCGAAGAACGACTCGTCGATGCCGACATGCGGCAGGGACAGCACGCGTGCGAAGATCGCGGCGACGGTCTCCTCCTGCGGCGTGCGCGGTGTCAGTCGCGATCCGACGGCCGCGGTCGAGGGGTCGGGCAGGGCCGCCTCGTCGATCTTGCCGTGAGCGGTGAGGGGGATCTCGTCGATGACCACGAGGTGCGAGGGCGCCATGTATGAGGGAACGATCGAGCGCACATGGTCGCGGGCCTCATCGGCGAGCAGGTCCCGAGACGACGTCCCGGTTCCTTCTTCGGCGAGCTCTGTGGCGGTCTCCGTTCTCTCGCCGACCTCGGCGACGATATAGCCGACGAGCTGCATGGTGGCAGGGTCCGTGCCGAACGGACGGACGACGGCGTCCTTGACGCCCGGTGCCTGGCGCAGGGCCCGCTCGACCTCCCCGAGTTCGACCCGGTATCCGCGCAGCTGGATCTGATCATCGCTGCGACCGATGAACACGAGCTCTCCGCCCTCGTGCCGGATGACGAGATCCCCGGTCCGGTACATGCGCTCGCCCGTGCCACCGTAGGGGTCGGCGATGAAGCGTTCGGCGCTCAGCCCCGGCCGGCCCCGGTACCCGTGGGCCAACTGCTCGCCCGCCAGATACAGTTCGCCGATCGTGCCGGACGGCACATGATGGAGGCGTTCATCGAGGACGTATCCGCGCATGCGCTCCAGTGGTGCCCCGAGCATCGGCGTCGGAGAGGCGCCCACAGGTGCGGCGAATGCGTCGACCGTGGTCTCCGTGGGCCCGTAGAGGTTGTGGGCGATGATGCCGGGGTGGTCGCGCAGCCACTGCCAGAGATCGGGATCGATCGCTTCCCCGCCGAGGGCGAGGACGATCGGAGAGCCTTCTTCAGCGGCCTCAGTGAGCATGCGCTCGAATTCCGGTTCGGTGGAGAGCAGGCGAAGGTAGCTCGGTGTCGTCTCCCAGAATCCGATGCCGAGTCGGCGCAGAGAGGCCGCCAGCTGCTGTGGATCTCGTTGGACGGCCTCCGAGGCGATGTGCAGCGGATGCCCGACCACCATCCACAGCAGGGGATCCCAGGCGGCGTCGAAGCCGATTCCGGTGGTGTGGGCGACCGGAATCCGGTCGGCCTCACCGCTCGGGGTCGGCAGGAGCCGTGTGCGGTGGGAGGCGAGGAGGTTCGCCACGGCCGCGTGGCCGACCTCGACGCCCTTGGGCCGGCCCGTCGAGCCGGAGGTGAAGGTGACATAGGCCGCCGAATCCCGGTGAGGCGTGGGCAGCGTCGCGGTCGTGGTCGCAGCGGTTGCCCTTGAGGTCGTGGATTCCTGCGGAGCAGGTGAGGGGCGAGCCGAACCGTCGGCGGGCGAGATCTCGATGATGCTCGGGGTGATCCCGGCATCGGCGAGGAGGGGCGCGAGCTCTGAGGTGCTGCCCGGCTGTGTGATGACGATGAGCGGTTCGGCGTCGGTGAGGATCGCAGCGGTGCGGCCGCTGGGGTAGTCGATGTCGATCGGGTTGAAGGCCGCACCGGACTTGAGCACGGCCAGCGTGGCGACGATGACGCCGAGGCCGCGACTCAGTCGAACGGAGACCGTTTCGCCGGCGCCTGCTCCCTGGTCGATGAGCTCGTGCGCCAACCGGGACGAGGCCGCGTCCAGTTCGCGGTAGGACAGCGACGTCTGGTCGGACCGGACCGCCACGGCATCGGGCATTCGGGCTGCCGTGACGGCGAAGACGTCGAGCACCGGTGGCGGCGTGTCCGCAGGCTCGGGGCCGGTGAGGGACTCGATCGCCGTCCGCGTTTCGACCGGGTCGAGCAGGGCGATGTCGTGCAGCGGACGCTCGGGATCCTTCACGGCCTCATCGACGAATCGGGAGAATCGTCGGCAGATGTCGGCGATGGTCTCCGCGTCGAACATCGACGAGTTGTAATCGAGGACCACCGCAAGTCCAGCCTCGGCTTCGCTGCGGCGGAATGTGAACGAGAGGTCGAACTTCGCGTCACCGGTCTCGACCTCGGGTTCGATGCTCGTGGTGACACCGGGCAGCTCGAGGTTCGGTGCTGCCGACTCCTCGAGTGACAGCATGACCTGGAACAGGGGATGGCGGCCCAGTTCGCGAGGCGGATTGACCGATTCGACGAGACGCTCGAACGGCACGTCGTCGAGTTCCACTGCATCGATGACTGCGGCGCGGGTGCGAGCCAGGAGCGCGCGCAGGCCGGGGCCCGCCGAGGTGTCGGTGCGGATCGGAATGGTGTTGACGAAGAGTCCGACCATGTCCTCCAGCGCCGGGTCCGACCGTCCGGCGCTGGGGGAGCCGATGACGATGTCCTCACCGGCACCGAGCCTGCTGAGATAGCCGGCGAGCACAGAGTGCAGCGCCATGAACAGGCTGGCCCCGTTCTCCGCGGCCACCGCTGCCAGACGGGCAGAGGTACGGGCGTCGAGGCTGAAGTGATGGTGACGACCCGACTGCCTGGCGGTCGTGGGGCGGGGACGATCGGCGGGCAGGCTGATGTCGGTGGGAATCCCCTCGAGCCTGTCGTGCCAGGCCCGGACCTTCCGCTCCAGGAGCGGGGCCTCCGCTTCAGGTGCCTGCTCGTCCTCGAGGACATGGCGCTGCCAGAGCGCGAACTCGGCGTACTGGACCTCGAGGGTGCGCTGCATCGGATGGGCCGAGCCTCGCAACGCGGCATAGGCGGTGGACAGGTCCTGCGTCAGCGGTCGCAGCGAGGCGCCGTCGGTGGCGATATGGTGCATCACCAGGTGGAGCACCCACTCGTCGCCTTCAGTGAAGAGGCTCGCACGAATGGGCAGGTCGCGGCTGAGGTCGAATCCGACGGCGGCCTCGTCCCGCATTCGCTCCGCGGTCTCTGTGCCAGATGTCGTGGTGCGGTGTTCCATGAGACCCCCACCGGCGTCCGGGGGCAGGATCTGCTGGACGGCGCTGCCATCGACACTGGGGTAGACGGTGCGCAGGATCTCGTGTCGGGCGATCACGTTCGTCAGCGCCTGCCCGAGGGACTCCGCGTCGAGATCTCCGGAGAATCGGACAGCCAGGGAGATGGTGTAGTCCGAGGCATCGGTGTCGAGCTGATTGAGGAAGTGCAGCCGCGACTGCCCATAGGACAGAGGGATCAGCTGCGGGCGGGTGTGCCCGTGCGACCGACTCCACGCGGTGAGGCTCAGGTGCGGCGCACTGCCGGCCGATTCCGCCGTGGTCGTGGGGTCCTCGGCGGGTGCCGGTTCGGTGGGGCCGCGAGAATCGAGTCGATGCAGCAGCGCAGCCGGGGTGGGGGAGTCGAAGATTGCGCGCAGCGGCAGCTCGGTGTCGAAGGCAGTGCGGATGCGGCCGATGAGGGAGACCGCCAGCAGCGAGTGCCCGCCGAGGTCGAAGAAGTCGTCGTCGAGGCCGATCTCCTCCGTGCCGAGCACGGACGAGAACTGTCGGCACATGGTGTGTTCGTCCGCGGTGCGCGGGGCTCTGGAGTCCTTGGCCCCTGAAGCCGTGGGGGCAGGCAGCCGGGAGCGGTCGAGTTTGCCGTGTGACGTCAGCGGGATCGAGTCGAGACCGACGAGGATGTGGGGGACCATCGGCGCGGGGAGGTGGGCGGCGAGGTGATCGCGGAGGGCGGCCTCGTCGGCGTTCCCGGTGTAGTAGCCGATGAGCCGTGCTGACCCGGGATCCGTGGGATTCTCGACGATGGCCGCGGCCTGGGTGACGCCGTTGCCCGAGGCCAGGGCGTTCTCGACGTCTCCGAGCTCGACCCTGTATCCGCGCAGTTTGATCTGGTCGTCATCGCGGGAGACGAACTCGAGGCTGCCGTCGGGGTGTCGGCGCACGAGGTCGCCGGTCCGGTACATGCGAGCGCCCGGTTCGAGGGGATCGGCGACGAATCGTGTTGCCGTCTCCTTCGGCCTGTTGACGTAGCCGGAGGCGATTCCGGCGCCTGCGAGATAGAGATCGCCGACGACTCCATGGGGGACCTCACGCAGATGCTGATCGAGGACCATGGTTCGAACGTTCCTGATCGGATGACCGATGGTGGGTCGGTCTCCCTCGACCGCGGCGGTGACGGAATCGATGGTGAATTCGGTGGGACCGTAGAAGTTGTGGGCACGCACCTTGGGATTCTCAGCAAGCTCCTGCCAGAGATCCGCGGGTACGGCCTCTCCGCCGAGGGCAAGCGACAGCGGGACGCGATCTGCCTCGGTCTCGTCCTCGAGCAGTCCTGAGATGATGAGCTGCCTGACGAACGACGGAGTGGTCTCGAGGGCCCGGATCTCATGCTCGCGGCAGAATCGGACGAGTGCTTCGGCATCGCGGCGGATCTCGTCGTCGACGATGTGCAGGCTCGCTCCGGCCACGAGCCAGAGCACCGGATCCCAGGCGGCGTCGAAGCCCAGCCCGGCCGTGTGCGCCGCCTGGACCGGTCCGACGCCGAGTCCCTCCTCGGCGAAGATGGTCTCCCGATGATGGGCCAGCAGATTCAGCAGCGCACTGTGGGGGACGGCCACGCCCTTCGGCGTGCCGGTCGAACCCGAGGTGTACATCTCATAGGCGCGGTCGCTCGGAGCCGGACGGTCGGCCCCGTGGCGACCGCGTCCGGCGGTGTCATCGTCACGGCGACCCACCTCGGCGGTGTGGAGTTCGGTGGTGCCGATCGCTGTGCCCGGGCGGACCGGGAGCTCAGCTTCGTCGGTGATGACGGCCGCGGGGGCGCTCGCGTCGAGGATCAGCCGGATCCGCTCTCCGGGGTAGCTGAGGTCGATGGGCACAGCGACTGCCCCGATCGAGAGCACGGCCAAGGGTGCCGCGATGGCGTCGGCGGACCGGGGAAGGGCAATGGCGACGCTGTCTCCCGCTGTGATTCCTCGGGTGGCCAGGGCATGGGCGATCTGGTCGATGCGTGCCCCGAGGCAGGCGAAGGTCAGCTCACCGTCTTCGGCGATGAGCGCCCGACGTTCGGGATGGCTCCTGATCGTCGACTCGAGGACGTCGAGGATCGTCGACTCGGGTGCGACCGCGTCGTGGCCCTGACCCTGAGCGCGGATCTCTGCGAGCTCGTCAGGGCGCAGCACCTCGAGTTCGCGCAGCGGTGTGTGCGAGTCGGCGGCGAACTGGTCGATCACGCGCACGAATCGTGAGGCGATGGCTTCGGCGGTGGATTCGTCGAAGAGCGCGGAGTCGAACTCGAGGGAGCCGGTGATGCCGGCGGCCTCACTGACCGTGTGCATGTCACCGACCGTGTGGGCCGCGCCGTCGTTCTCGCGTTCGGTCAGGTCGAGGAGGAGGTCGAACTTCGCCTCCGACACCTGTGGCCCGGGTGCGGGTTCGACGTCGAGGCCGCTCATGTCCAGAGCCGCGGGGGCAGTGTTCTGCAGGGTCAGCATGACCTGGAACAGAGGATGGAGCTGGTCCGAGCGTGGGGGTGCGAGTTCGTCGACGACTCGTTCGAACGGCGCATCCTGATGGGCATAGGCGGAGAGGTTGGACGCGCGGACCCGATCGACGACATCGACCAGGCTGGGGTTGCCGGAGGTGTCGGTGCGCAGGACGAGGGTGTTGACGAAGAAGCCGATGAGATCGTCGAGTTTCGTCTCCGTCCTGCCGGCGACGGGAGTGCCGATGGGAATGTCGTTGCCGGCACCGAGTCTGCTCAGCAGCACAGCGAAGGCGGCCTGCAGGACCATGAACAGACTGGCGTTGCGCTCGCCGGAGAGCCGGCGCAGACCGGCGTGGGTCTCGGCGTCGATGTCGACCGGGATCCTGCGGGAGACACGGTCGGTGTTCTGTGCGCTCCTGGGCCGATCGACGGGAAGTCTGAGCTCGACCGGTGTCCCGCTCAGCGCGTCCTTCCAATAGGCCAGCTGGTCGGCGATCTCGCTGTCGGGGTCTTCCTCGGAGCCGAGAGTCCTTCGCTGCCACAGTGCGTAGTCGGCGTACTGGATCGGCAGCTCGGGGATGGTGGGGGTGGTGCCGCGAGCCCGAGCGCGGTAGGCCTCGGAGAGGTCACCGGCCAGGGGCCGCAGCGACCAGCCGTCGGCGGCGATGTGGTGCAGCGTGAGCAGCAGGAGATGATCCCCGGCGCCCAGTCTGACCAGCAGGGCCCGGATCGGCAGCTGTGTGGAGACGTCGAAGCCGCGTGTCGCCTCCGCATCGACGGTGTGATCGACGAGGTCCTCGCTGATCTCCACTATGGGCAGGGCGATCTGCGCATCGTCGGCGGCGCGGATCACCTGTTCGGGCTGACCGTCGGTCCACGGGAACACGGTGCGCAGGCTCTCGTGCCGAGAGACGACATCGTTGATTGCAGCACGCAGAGCATTGGTGTCCAGGTCTCCGCGGATGCGCAGGGTGAGCGGAATGTTGTAGGCCGCGGACGCCGGGTCGAACTGGTTGAGGAACCACAGACGGCTCTGCGCGTAGGACAGGGGAATGGTCGCGGGACGGTCTGCGGCGACGAGTTCGTCCGCCGGCTCCTGCGTCGTGTCGCCGAGGTCGAGCCCGGCACTGAGTTCGCGGACGGTGGGGTGGTGGAAGATTTCGCTCAGGGCGGGTGGGGCAGCGAATCGTCTTCGCAGTGAGGCCACCAGCTGGGTGGCGAGCAGGGAGTGCCCACCGAGTTCGAAGAAGTCATCGTCGATGCCGACGGTGTCCACTCCCAGCACCTGGGCGAAGGCCTCGGCCACGGCCTGCTCCCGGACCGTCCTCGGTGCGGCGGATCCCGATCGCGTCGACTCCGGTTCCGGCAGCGCAGCCCGGTCGAGCTTGCCGTTGACCGTGAGGGGAATCCGCTCGATCTGCGTGATGAACGAGGGGACCATGTAGTCGGGTACGCGCGTCTTCATGTGCCGGCGCACCTCGGCGGTGTCGATCTGCTCATCGGCGGTGATGTAGCCGAGAAGCTGACTGTAGCCGGCCTGGTTCTGTCCCAGGATGACCGCGGCCGACCGGATCCGGCCCTCCGACTGGAGGGCGAGCTCGACCTCGGAGAGTTCGACACGGTAGCCGCGCAGTTTGATCTGCTCATCGGCCCGGCCCAGGAACTCGATTCCCCCGGCCAGAGGCCTGCGGACGATGTCGCCGGTGCGATACATCCTGGTGCCGTCGTCAGCGAAGGGGTCGGCGATGAACCGTTCTGACGTGGTGGCAGGCCGGCCCACATAGCCGCGCGCCAGATTCAGTCCCGCAATGTAGAGCTCCCCACGCGCCTGCGCGGGAACGGGGGTCAACCGGGAGTCGAGGACATAGTGCCTGGTGTTCGCCACGGAGCCGCCGAGGTCGGGTGAGGCGCCGGCGACGATGGGTGCGGTGAGACTGTCGACGGTCGTCTCCGCCGGTCCGTACAAGTTGAAGGAGTCCACCTCGGGCAGAGCTGCGAGCTGGTCCCAGAGCCCACGTTCGACCGCTTCTCCGCCCAGGGCGACGACGCTGGGATGCTCGGTGCCGTTGAACGTGCCGTGGGCGAGAAGGGCCTTGACGAATGAGGGAGTCGTCTCGATCGAGTCGATGCCGTGGGTGGAGAAGTAGTCGGTGAGAGCTTCGGGATCGCGGCGGGTGACCGAGTCGATGAGGTGGAGTTCGTGCCCGGCGAAGAGCCACAGCAGCGGATCCCAGGAGGCGTCGAAGGAGATCCCGGCCGTGTGTGCCACGCGCAGTCCTCGTCCGAGTCGGCTGGAGGCCGGATCGAAGATGGTCTCCTTGTGACTGTGGAAGAGATTGAGCAGCGACCGGTGCTCGACCCCGATGCCCTTGGGCCGACCGGTCGACCCGGAGGTGAAGATGACGTAGGCGAGGTCGTCGGGAGCAGGCGTCGACCCGGTCTGCGCTGATCCGGCCTGCGCTGACCCGGCCTGGGTCGACTCGGTCGCGGGCGCTGCCGACTGCGGTTGCGCATCGATGTCGATGACGGGACGGTCGGTGGTCATACTCGTCTCTCCGGCGGGACCCGACACGGCTGAGGAGTTGATGACGAGCACCGGCGCTGCGTCGGCGATCATCGTTTCGATGCGGTCGGCCGGATAGTCAGGGTCGAGGGGCACGTAGGCGGCACCTGACTTGAGGATTCCGAGCACGGCGATGGGCAGCTTGGTGGACCGGCCCAAGCGTGCCGCGATGCGAGTCCCGGGCCCTGCACCGAAGTCCCGAAGACAGTCGGCTAACTGAGTCGAGCGGCGGTCGAGTTCGCAGAAGCTGATGTGCCCGTCCTCGGCGACGACCGCGGTGGCGAATGGGGACTTGCGGGCGTGACGGGAGAATTCCTCCACCACGGTGTGGCGGGGAAGGCTCTGCTCGGGTCCCCTGCCTCCCGCGATGAGTTCGTCGGACTCGTCGGCATCGACGAGCGCGAGGTCCGCCAGGTGCTGATCTTCGTTCGGATCGAACTGGCACAGGACGGAGAGGAACTGACGCAGGTGCTCGGCGAGGCTGTGCTGATCGTAGAGTTCGGCGTTCGCCTCGAACCGGACGATGGCGGGCCTGCTGCCTCCGTCGGAGCTGGGGTCCGCTCCGATGCCGTGGATGATGATCGAGAGGTCATCGACCGGGCCGGTCGAGAGGAGGTGCAGCGAGGCGGTCGACATTCCGAAGTCGATGTCGTCGACGTGCGGGAAGATGTTGACCGAAGGCCCGATGTAGTCGCTCTCGGTGCTCAGTTCCTGATACTGGAAGCGCTGATGGATGAGCGTCTCGCGCAGCGTCGCGCCGGCGCCGGCGACGAGATCTGCCGTCGTCATCTCCGGTGCTGCCTGCAGCTGCACCGGCAGGATCTTCGACATCATGGACGGCACCGATTTGGACAGGGCGCTGCGACGGGCAGTGACCGGAAGGCCCACCGTGATGGACTTTCGGCCGCTCATGCGGTGCAGGTAGGTCGCTGCGGCGCTGAGGATGAGCGTCGGTGCCGACCGGGAACCGGCCAGGCGTGATGAGAGCTCCTGGGGGATGTCGGCGTTGCAGGTGACAAGCCGTCGTGCCGGTGATGCCGGACGGGCGGCCAGGCCGGTGGCCGTGTCCGACTCGGAGCGCACCTGCTTCCAGAACTCGGCATCGGTGGTGAAGCGCTGCGAGGAACGGTACTGAGCCTCCTCGGCCACCAGATCGTCGAGGCTGCCGAAGGGCGAGTCCGATGCGGTTCCCTGATCGGCGAGTTCCCGGTAGACCTGGGATTCGCGGCGGAGGATGAGGACGGCGGAATAGCCGTCGACGAGGAGGTGGTGGGCCCGCTGATAGAAGATCCAGTGGTCGGGTCCGAGGTGGAACAGCTGGGACCGGAGCAGGTCACCCTCATCGACGTCGTGGACGGTTTCGAGATCCTCCTGCATCAGCGCATGAGCCGAGGCCTCGGGATCCTCACTCGACTCCGTCTGCAGGTCACGGACCAGGAGATGGCTGCGTGCCGGTCCGAGCTGTTGGAAGGGTCCCTTTTCGTCTTCACCGAAGACGGCGTTGAGCGAGTCGGCTTCGGCTACGGTCGTGGCGACCGCCTTGCGCATTCTGTCGACATCGAGCGGCCCGCGAATATCGACATAGAGCCCGATCTGGAACGTCGGGTTGTCGGGTTCGATCTTCTGGGCGTACCAGATTCCGCGCTGTGCTGAGGTGAGGTCGATTCGAGCGTTCTCGTCAGTCATCGTGTCTTTCGCATCGGGTGGGGGTTTCCTTGAGCGAGGTTTCCGTCGGCAAGGAGGCGCGTGGGTGCTCAGTGCAACCCGGCTCTGGGGTCACGTGAGCACGGTGGCAGGGGATCGGTCGTCACTGGAACTGTCCGATGTTGATATCGCCGAGGAGGTCGCCCAGATCGATGATCGGGCCGTTGATGAGTGCCCCCGAGGCTTCAGTCGAATCGGCCGGAGAGGTCTCGGCAGCGGAGGCGCCCCCGGGTGCGGCCATGAGACCGACGGCGATGACGATGGTCGCGAGTGCGGCACCGGAGACGGTGCGGGCGAGCTTGAGATTCTTCATGGTCCCTGTCCTCTTCTGACTTCGGTTGCAGTCGTCCGTATTGGGACGGACATGTGTCATTCGGAGGGCTCGCGCAGGTGGATTGGCCGGCCAGGGGCATTTCTTGCTCCGAGGTTTCGAACCCGCGTCACAGCAGTACGACAGGGGAGGGCCGCCTCGGCGAGGGAAGACGAAACACCACGGGTGCCGGCGTCCTCACGATGAGGACATCGGCACCCGTGGTGGTTGTGGTGCGAAAGCGACCGACGGTCAGCTCATGGCGCCGGCCTTCGACTGACCAACGGCTGCGACGGTGGTCTGCGGCTCGGGCAGGGCCTCGTCGGCCTCGGGGGCGTTCGTCGGCGCACCGTGGGCGTCCGGCTCGAGTGAGAGCTCGTCGAACGGGTTCTGGCCGGACAGGGTGGCGCGGGCCTGGTCGAGGTCGATCTCGTTCGTCCACTTGCCGATGAGCAGGGTGGCCACGGCGTTGCCGGTGAAGTTCGTCAGGGCACGGCACTCGGACATGAACTTGTCGATGCCGACGATGACGCCCATGCCGTCGAGCAGCTCCGGGCGGTGCGACTGCAGGCCGGCGGCCAGGGTAGCCAGNGCCGTCGAGCAGCTCCGGGCGGTGCGACTGCAGGCCGGCGGCCAGGGTAGCCAGGCCGGCACCGGTGACGCCGGCGGCGCCCTTCGAGGCGATGATCATGAACACGAGCAGCGAGATCTGCTCGGGGATCGACATCGGCATGCCCATGGCCGAGGACACGAACAGCGAGGCCATGGTCAGGTAGATGGCGGTGCCGTCGAGGTTGAACGAGTAGCCGGTGGGCACGGTGATGCCGACGACCGGCTTCGAGACTCCGGCGTGCTCCATCTTCGCGATCAGGCGCGGCAGGGCCGACTCGGACGACGAGGTGGAGAAGATGAGCAGGAACTCCCGGGCCAGGTACTTCAGCAGCAGGAAGATGTTCAGCCCGGTGACGATCTTGAGCAGACCGCCGAGGACGATGACGATGAACAGCGCGCAGGTCAGGTAGAAGGCGCCCATGAGGGTCGCCATCGCACCGATCGCAGCCCAGCCGGTCTTGCCGACGACCGCGGCGATCGCGCCGAAGGCGCCGACGGGAGCGGCCCACATGATCATCATCATGAGCTTGAAGACCACGGCCTGGATGTGCTTGATTCCGGTCAGCACCGGTTCGCCGGCCTTGCCCATCGACTGCAGAGCGAAGCCGACGAGGAGCGCGAGCACGAGGGTCGGCAGGACGGGGATGTCGCCGGGGATGAGGCTCATGAGGAAGGCGACCATTCCGCCTTCCTCACCGCCGGAAGCCTCTTCGTACGGCTGGAGGTGGAGGCCTTCGCCCGGGTGGATGAAGTTGCCGACGACGAGGCCGATGACCAGGGCGAAGGTCGCCATGACGAGGAAGTAGACGAGCGCCAGTCCGCCGACCTTGCCGACGGTGGCCGCCTTCGCCACGGAGCCGACGCCGAGGACGATGGTGCAGAAGATGACCGGGGCGATGATCATCTTGATGAGCGCGACGAAGGCCTTGCCCAGGGGTTCGAGAGCGATGCCGGCGTCCGGGGCGATGAGCCCGATGGCGGCACCGGCGAAGACCGCCACGATGACCATGATGTAGAGCCAGTGAGTTCGATCCTTCTTCCGCTGCGGGGCGCCCTGATCGGTTGCCGGTGCGGTGGCGTTGCCCGTATTCACGGGTCCGCCTTGCTGTTGTGGCGACGTTGCCATGATTCCTCCAAATGGTTTCCGCGACCTCACCCGTCGGTGGGTGCGAACGCGCGCGACGACTGGCCGCGGTGGTGATGTACCCGACAACTGTGCCATTCGGTGTGACGGGTGTCTCGGTTGCGTTCATAGTGTTCACAGGAGGAACGAGGCACCCGCCGAGGCGGGGGTTCGGCCGGGGAGGGGCGGAGCGGGAGGATCAGGCCGGGGAGGGTCGACCGGGGGAGGGTCAGGCCCGTGGGTCCTCTGCCTGCTGGGGACCGACATCGACAGGCGGTTCCGGCCGCTCGAGGGCCTTGAGGCCGATGGGGCAGGTGATGGTGAGCTTGAGGCGTCGGCCCTTCGCGTCTTCGACGGCCCGCCGCATGAGCTCCCACCGGTGGCGGTCGGCCTGTGTGGGCTCGATCGCCTCACAGTAGATGAACATGACCTCATTGGCGTCGGGCTCGAGTTTGTAGTGGAGCGCGGCGACGAGCTTGCCGGGCAGGTAGAGATCGTACTTCGAGGATTCCTGGTTGTTGAGCATCGTGTACACAGTGGTCTCCTTGGGGTAGGGCGGTCAGAGTGGTCGGCGTCACCAGTCGTTGGGCGACAGAGCCGCCGCAGATGCTGGGTTCCGCAGGTCGTGGAGGAAAGCTTGCGCCCAGTGGCGGACGTCGAAGGCGGCGACGGTGTCGGCCATCGCATCCATACGCGTCCGGGCCTCGTCGTCGCTGAGCGTGGTCGCGTGATGGATGGCCGCCTTCAGGCCGGCCCGGTCGTGGGGATTGACGATGATGGCTTGGTCGAGTTCTTCGGCGGCTCCGGCGAATTCGGAGAGGACGAGTGCACCGCCCCTGCCTCGGCGGGCGGTGGCGAATTCCTTGGCCACGAGGTTCATCCCGTCCCGCAGGGAGGTGACGAGCAGGATGTCGGCGGCCAGGTACAGGGCGACGGCTTCCTCTGTCGAATACGAGTGGTGGGAATAGTGGATGACATCGCGGCCGAGAGTGGAGAACCTTCCGTTGATGCGCCCGACCGTATGTTCGACCTCGTCGCGCAGATCTCGGTAGGCGCGTACGCCTTCACGCGAGGGGACTGCGATCTGTGCGAGACAGGTGCCCCGCGCATCGAGCAGTCCGTCGTCGATCAGCTCCTCGAAGGACCACAGCCGGTGCAGGATCCCCTTCGAATAGTCGAGGCGATCGACACCGATCATGAGGGTGGCGGGATCGCCCAGATCACGGCGGAAGCATCGGGCCATCTCCTGTACGGCCGGGGATTCGGCCGCGGTTCGGATCTCCTCGACGTCGATCGAGATCGGGTACGAGCCGACGCGGCCGCGAAATTCCTCGGGATCCATGCCCAGCAGCGTCTGCATGGCCTGGCGGACCTTCGCGGCATCGGCCTCTCGCTGGAGACCGATGACATCGGCTCCGAGCAGGCCGCGCAGAATCTCGTCACGCCAGGGCAGCTGGGCCATCTGCTCGACGGGAGGGAAGGGGATGTGGCAGAAGAATCCGATCCGGACGTCCGGTCGTTGGGCGCGGATCATCGCCGGTACGAGCTGGAGGTGGTAGTCGTGTACCCAGATCGTCGCCCCGGTCTCGGCTGCCTCGACCGCGGCCTGTGCGAATCGGGCGTTGACTGCCCGATAGGCCCGCCACCATGAGCGGTGGTACTGCGGCGCGACGATGAGGTCGTGGTGCAGCGGCCACAGAGTGGCGTTGCAGAATCCCTCATAGTGCTGCTGATGTTCGTCGTGGCTGAGGGGGACGGGGACAAGGCTCATCCCGTCGAAGTCGAAGGGCTCCAGACTGTCGTCGTGCGTGCCCGCCCAGCCGACCCAGGCTCCGGCGTGCTCACGCACCACGGGAGCCACTGCTGAGACCAGCCCGCCGGGCGAGGTCTCCCAGGCCCCATCGTTGCGGTCGACGGGGAGGCGATTGGCCACCACGACGAAAGCACGGCGGTCAGTTCCCATCATGTCTCTTCTTCTCTTGTCGACGGGCCCGGTCTCAACGGCAGGCCGAGCTCGGTCGCAGGGGATCTGAAAGCATGGCCGAAAGGCGGAGGCGGGCGGTGCCTCCGCCCTCCAGCCGCGTCCCTCAGTTCTCCGGTGAGTCCTTGAGCGAGTCTCTGACGCCCTTCAGCGAGTCTTTGGCATCGTCGCCGACCTGCTTGATCTTGCCTTTGGCCGCGTCGGTCTTGCCTTCGGCTTCGAGGCTCTTGTCGTCGGTGGCCTTGCCGGCAGCCGCCTTCGCCTTGCCCTTGAGCTCTTCTGCCTTGTCCGAGGTCTTGTCGGCCTTGTCGTGAGAATTCATGATTCGTCCTTTCGTCTGGATCGGTCTGGACGTTCTGCTCTGTCGAGCGCTATTCATGTTTACGGTGTAATCAACTTAGCAGACCGGGTTTTCGCTGCGCAATTGATTCGGCAAGTCCGCCGCTGGGGACTATCTGCCGGGCTCCGGTGGCGCAGGAGAATTTGCAGGTCGGCCCTGTACGGGGTGCTCGATTGAGAGTGATATCTTAGTCATCCATGAGATGTTTACACTGTAATCGTCCTTCGGAAACTCCTCTCAACTCGTCAGACGAAACGAGTAGAATGTCGCTGGATGCCTCCCAGGCTGCGACTTCTCTGACGAGGGAAAGAAGGTGCACGTGGTTCAACAGCGACTCGATCGGACTCAGATCGTGGAATCAGCCATCGCCTTCGTCGATGCCTTCGGTCTCAGCGATCTCACGATGCGCCGTCTCGGCACAGCACTGGAAGTAGAGGCAATGGCGCTGTATCGACACATCTCCGGCCGTGCAGATCTTCTTGAGGCCATGGTCGAAGAACTCATCGACGGTCTCTTCGACGACGAACTCATGACAGAGGCCGCCCACTCCTGGGAAGAGTATCTGCAGCGGGTAGCCAATGCCACGCGGAAGCTCGCCCTCGGCCATCCGCGGATCTTCCCGCTCATCGCCACTCAACCGCCCGCGGCACCGTGGCTTCGGCCGCCGCTGCGCAGTGTGCGCTGGGTCGAGGAGTTCCTGTCGTCGCTGCAGCGCTTCGGGTTCTCCGACGGGGAAGCCGTAGCGGCGTACAAGGCATTCACGAGCTTCCTCGTCGGAGCTCTTCTCCTCCAGGCCGCGTCCCTGTCCCCGGACGCGCTCGGAGAGGAGGGCGAGGGCGCTGACGAGTCATCGAAGACCGACCTGGCGCAGTACCCGACGGTTCAGCGACTCCAGGACCTCCTCATGGAGGATCAGGCGCAGCGCGAATTCGACGACACCCTCGACGATCTCATTGAGCGAATCCGCACGAGCAGAGACAAGTAGGCACTCCCTCCAGCTGCTCCCGATCCCGGTGGCGAGGCGTGAGCTGTGGCGCACCTGAGGCTCTCGCGGTTAGTCTTGAGACCAGCGACAACCACGCCAACGAAGGAGCAGGATATGAAACTCAGCACCGCACTTCTGCGCGCAGTCCCCGGCGCATTCATTCTCAATTCGGGCATCGGCAAACTCGGTCTCGACGAGGAATCCGCCGCCGGACTCCAGCAGATGGCCGCCAACGGCGTCCCCATGGTCGAGAACCTCACCCCGGCCCAGTTCGGGAAGTTCCTGTCCTACGGTGAGATCGCCGTCGGCTCCGCCCTGCTCCTGCCCTTCGTGCCCACGCGCATCGCCGGTGCGGCACTGACGACGTTCGCCTCAGGCCTCGTCGCGAACTACTTCTCCATCGACTCGATGACCAAGGACGACGGCGTCCGCCCCTCCGACGACGGCATCCCGCTGGCCAAGGACACCTGGCTGGCCGCGATCGGCCTGGCCCTCCTCATCTCCGGCGGCAGCGAGAAGAGCAAGAAGAGCGATAAGAAGAAGTGAAGTCCCTCTCGGCCCCACCACGGCGGGGCCGGGATCGGATCGGGCCTCGCCGGAGCGGACCTCTGGCGAGGCGCCTCTTCCTCGTCCAACTCGTCCTCATCGTCCTCGTCTGCACCGCATTGTCGGTGACGAGCTACGTCACGACGCTGGGCAACATCCGCGAGGCCACCGGGGAGCGAGTGCTGTCCATCGCCGAGACGCTCGCCCACGACCCCTTCGTCACCACAGCCGTGACCGATGACGACCCGTCGGCGCAGCTGCAGCCCTACGCACTGACCGTGATCGACACCGCCGAGGTCGACTTCGTGACCATCATGGATCGCGACGGCACCCGCTACACCCACCCGGACCCCGCTCAGCTGGGCAGGAAGTACCTCGGCAGCACCGCGCAGGCACGCGCCGGGCAGACCCAGACCGAGGAATACGTGGGCACCCTCGGCCCGTCCGTGCGATCGATCGTGCCGATCACCGATTCCGACGGCGAGGTCACCGCGATGGTCGCCGTGGGCGTGACGCTCGAGACTCTGTCCGTAGCGCAGGCGGCGTCCCTGCCGCAGATCATCATCGTCGGGCTCGCCGCGATCGCCCTCGGCGGGCTCGGCTCCTGGCTGCTCGCCCGCTACCTGCGCCGAGTCACCCTCGGCTACGGCCCCGAGGAGCTCAGGCGCCTCTTCGCGTTCTACGATTCCGCGCTGCATTCGCTGCGCGAGGGACTCGTCCTCGCCGATGATTCCGGGAGGCTCGTCCTCTACAACGATGAGGCGGCCGTCCTGCTGGGCCTGCCCGAGCCCGATGAGTCCGCCCCGATCGCCCTCGCCGAGGTGGCCCTGCCAGAATCCGTGCGTGACCTCTTGTCGACCGGCCGGGTTGCCGTCGACGAGATCCACTTCACCGAGGACCGGGTCCTCGTCATCAGTCAGAAGCACGCAAGCCAACCGCGCGGTCTCGGGGCTGCTGGTCGTGGGATCGGGGGAACGGTCGCGACCCTGCGCGATCGCACCGATATTCAGGAGCTCACGGGGGAGCTGGCGACGATGACGACCCTGTCGGAGGCTCTGCGCGCCCAGACCCACGAACATGCCAATCGGCTGCACACCGTCTCGACCCTCATCGAACTCGGTCGCACCCAGGAGGCGCTCGACTTCGCGGTCAAGGACGAACAGGAATCCCAACGCCTCACCGATTCCTTCGTCGGAGCCCTCGATGAGCCCTTCATCACGGCACTCATGATCGGCAAGGCCGCTCAGGCCCACGAGCGCGGCATCGAACTCACCGTCACCGCCACCGGCGAACTTCCGCCCGAACGCCTCGATGCCCGCGACCTCGTCACCGTCGCCGGCAACCTCCTCGACAATGCCTTCGACGCTGCCGCGGACTCGGAGGAGAAACACGTATGGGCGGACTTCGTGGCCGCCGACGGGGAGCTCATCATCACCATCGCCGACTCCGGTGCAGGGGTCGCGGTCGAAGACATCGACGCACTCTTCCACCTCGGTACGTCAGCGAAGCCCGAGGACGGGGGACCGGGGCGGCACGGATTCGGGCTCGTCTTGGTCCGGCAGGCGGTGAGCCGCCTCGGCGGGGATATCGATGTCGACTCCGATGGCGGCGCGATCTTCACGGTCACGCTTCCGCTGGGGGACACGGACGCGGCGGGCGACTACGATTCTGCGGAGGACCACAGCAGGGACGACGGCCTCGATGCCGGCCGTGAACGGGCGGAAGGAGACCCACGTGAGCGATGATGCCGCGCTGCGGGTGCTCATCGTCGAGGACGATCCGATGACGGCGCAGGCGCACGCGGACTTCGTGGACCGCGTTCCCGGATTCGAGGTGGCAGGAACGTGTCTGGGCGGGCACGAGGCGATCGACCGCTTCGACGAACTCGCGACGGCAGGCCGCCCCGTCGATATCGTCCTGCTCGATATGAACCTCACGGATTCGCACGGTCTCGAGGTGGCCGGGCGCCTGAATTCGCGCGGCCAGGAAGTCGACATCATTGCGATCACCGCGGTGCGGCACCTGCAGGTGATCCGCTCGGCGATCTCCTCGGGCATCACCCAGTACCTCATCAAACCGTTCACCTTCGCGGCATTCAAGGAGAAGTTGGAGAACCAGCGGGAGTTCCGGCGCGGACTCACCGGCTCCGGGAACCTGGCGACTCAGGCGTCGGTGGACAACGCCCTGTCGGCGCTGCGGTCAGTCTCGTCGACGCGCCTGCCGAAGGGCCTCATCACCGAGACCTTGGAAGCCGTGTCCGCCTTCGTCCGCGATTCCGCAGTCCCGGTCTCCGCCACCGAGGTGGGGCAGAGTCTCGACCTGTCCCGCGTGACCGTCCGCCGCTACCTCGAGCATCTCGTGTCGACGAAGCAGGCGGTCAAGCAGCCCCGCCACGGAACTCCGGGCCGGCCCGAGTATGAGTATCGGTGGGCGTGAATGCAAGAAGGCAGGCGAAGGAATCTCTTCCTTCGCCCGCCTTCGAGGCGTTAGCTGACAGTCGTCAGTTGTTGAGGTTCTCGATCGCGTAGTCGGCCTCAGCCTGAGTGAACTGCTCACCATACTCGCTCGTGAGCTGATCATGGATGGCATTCGGCGACATCGCCATATCGTCCTGGTAGGTTCGCGCCTTCTCCAGAGCATTTTGGTTCCAGTCGGTCTGAACGTTGTCGATGGCGTACTGAGCGGCTTCGGCAGAGAAGTCCTCACCGTATTCGCTCGTGAGCTGATCGTAGATGCCCTGCTTGCTCATGTGCATCATGTCCGAATACGTTCCGGCCTTGGTCAGTGCGGACTGGTATTCGGTCGGAACGCTCGAGTCGTCCTCTTCCTCCGCGGGTGCCGCGGGTTCCTCGGCGACCGGCTCTTCCTCGACAGGTTCCTCAGCGGCCGGCTCTTCGGCCGGTTCCTCCGCAGGCTCATCTTCGACCGCGGGCGCTACGTCAACAGGTTCCTCGACCGCTTCATCTGCAGGAGCTTCCTCGGCAGGTGCTTCTTCCTCGGAGGCGATCGGTGCGTTGTCGTCCGAGACGCTCGAGGCCGTGCCCGCAGCGATCCCGCCGAAGACGAGGCCGAGGACGAAGAAGATGCCGGTGATGATCCACGCGATCTTCTTGTGCTGGTCGTAGCCCTGGAGGCGCAGACCCTGCTTGTCCTTCTGGCCTCCGGCCAGGGTGACGATCAGGTCGACGAGGGCCCAGATTCCGAAACCGCCGAAGGTGATGAGCTTGAGGATGCCGGTGCCGATCTTGCCCAGGTAGAAACGGTCGACACCGAGTCCGCCGAGCAGCCACGACAGCAGCCACGCAGCGAGAAACGACTTCTGCCCGACGAGGGGCTGGTTCTGCCCGAATGAGGGCTGTGCGGGAGTCCACTGGTTCGAGTTGTAAACCGGCACTGGAGGCTGCTGTGTCATTATCACTTCCGGAGATTCAGAGAGGAGGTAGTTGCTATTTCAATCATAGGTTAAAATTTCAACTGAATACACCAGGTGTTGTCTCGATTGGATAACAACTTTCCCTGCGTGTCCGGTGTCTCCGGCCCGGATTGTGGAGCTCTGCCCGTACAGGTGCTGCTCAGCCTTCGGAGCTGTCTCCGGGGGTTCCGCCTGTGCCGTCGCCGTTGGCGATGAGGAGCTTCGTCAGCAGTCGGGAGAACTGGTCGATCTCATCGTCCGTGAGTGGGTTCAGTGTCTCGGTGGCGTGGGCAGTGAAATGCCGGAAGGATTTCACGGCATCTCTATGCCCTTGCTCGGTGAGCTTGACGACGATGCTGCGGCGGTCATCCGGGTTGAGCGTGCGCTCGACGCGTCCGGCGCTTTCAAGCCGGCTGAGCTTCGCTGTCATATTGGCCGGAGAGACGAAGACGGCTTCGGCCAGCTGCTTCGGGGTGAAGTTGAGGCCTTCGCCGAAGAGGAGAACGATGAGCACCTCAGTCTCTTCGAGGGTGTACGAGGAGTAGCCGAGTGATGTCCGCTGGTGGTGCTCGAAGATTTCGGCCAGCCGCGATACGCGGTACACGGCGCTGAGTGCTCGCGATTCGTCAAGCGAACTCAGCCCGGCGTCGGCTGCGCGCTTCTGATACTCCGCGACTCTGTCGTGGGTCATGGTCGTCCTTCCTGCGGCCAGCCGGGGAGGGCTGACTCGGGTCTTGACGCCATCTTAGGCGTCGAGGGGTGTGCTGCGTCACTGTTCTCATTGCTGATGCGTCGCCGAGGCGGGTGTGTTGCAGGGGGCCCAGCGCCGAGGCGGTGGTGGGGGACCGCGGCGATCATGCACTGCCGTAGGGGAGCGAAGGTGCTTCCGCGGCACCGGGATCGACCGGGGAGATCCCGCGGGTGTCCGTGTCGGCACCTTGCTCATCAGGTCCGTGCAGTCTTGATAATACAGAATTGTCTGAATTCGTTCTCCGGCGAGCTGGAATAATGGCGCTTTGCGTCGAATGGCACTTGCGGGTTCTGTTGATGCCGCCCGCGATTCTCGGATTCTTGAAGCTGCGAAAGGGCTGTTCGCATCTGGGTGGACAAAGCGGCCGGGTGCGGATGGTGCGAAGAATTCGGCACGCGCAACTCGGCATTCCTGATGAAAGCAAAGGTGTTTTGAGGACTCTGCTTATTGTTTTCATTTTTCCTCAGTCCGCGCGACTGCTGGCGGTGCCGGTAGATGCGAGTGGCCTCTGGCGGCGGTGATTGCTCCTCGCGACGGCGGACTCGGAGCCTCGGTGATCTTTCGGGATTTGAGTATTAAACAACGCGCTATTTCGGGTTGGAAATATTTCGGAATGAACATTTCTGAATTGTAATTCCGTGCAGTAGTGAAATTGTCTGCTTTGAGTTCAGAGTCGAGATTTTCGTAGTATTCTTCAAATGCAGACAAACGGACAATGTCGCATTCCCCTCGTTTGTCTGCATTCGTTGCAGTTAACTGTTAGTCAAATCCTGAAAGGTCAACTATGTCCCGAAGCGGAACATGGCTGAACGCCTCTGACGTCAAACGCAATGCCTGCGTGGTCGCTGCCGGTCTCACACTCTCGGTCGCCGCAAGCCTCGGCACCGGAGTCGCCATCTCATCCCCTGCCTATTCGGCGCCCTCGTCCTCATCGAAGGTCGCAGCTCAGGCTGCTCAGATCATCGATGCCGATGCGATCGCCTCCGGACGGGTCACGACCGGAACCAACCTCACTGACGCCCATGGTGTCGGAGCCGGACTCATTTCCGGTCATGTGTACAAAGCGACCGTGGATTCGAACCCGTCATCGACGTACGACAACGGGCAGGAGAAGCTCGACGGTGTCACCGTCTATGCGCAGTTCCGCGATTCCGATGGCTCGATCTCGCCGATCTTCAGCGCAAAGACCCATACCGTCAAGGGCGTCACCGGCGGCAACGGCGGCAAGGGCACCTACGCCTTCGGAATGGGCAAGGGCGGCCTCCAGTGGACCGACGGAAACGGGGTCAAGCACGAATACCATGTGCGTCCGAACCAGGAGTACCGCCTCTGGGTCGAGCCGCAGAAGGATGAGGCGACCGGGAACACCCTGCACTATCTGCGACAGGTCAATGGTTTCACCCCGGGCCGCTTCGTCAGGCCGACCGAATCCTCCCTGGGTGCCTTCGCGGTGGCCGGCGGTGCCATGCAGCTGACCTCTGTTCAGGTCTACGAGGTTGCTCCCTCGGCGAAGAATTCCTACCTCGTCGCTTCCGACGGCGTCACCGACGATCCGAAGGGACCGCTCGCGGGAGCGGCGGTTCAGCAGAAGGAGAAGAACGTCATCTCCGGCCGTGTGTGGTTGGAGACCGGCGACGGCGACTTCGGAAATATCGCCACCGGACCTTCGCAGAACAGCAAGGACAAGGGTGTTGCCGGCTACACCGTCTACGCCTCGACCCTCACGTCCGATGGCGCGAAGGCCAATGCGGAGATGAAGAAGAACTTCCCTGCCGCGGAGTGGCCGGCACAGACGAAGAAGATGCTCGAGGAGCACCCCGAGTACATTCTCAAGACCGTCAAAGGTGAGACGAACGACAAGGGCGACTACTCGCTGCGCTTCGGCGAATACACGGACAGGAACCAGACGCGCAAAGATTTCCTCGACCCGCAGAACGTGTTCGTGTGGGTGCAGAAGGGTGACGCCGTCCTCCAGGGCTATACCGGGTTCAACCAGCCGGTGTTCGGTGCCTTCAACCAGGGAGGCGGCTGGCGCCCGCAGGCCGTGCCGGGCGAGAACCAATCGGTCGATGCTCTGCTGCCGGTCAACCGGCCCGACTACGGCAAGAACGTCAACAGCCTCTACAACGTCCACTTCGCGCTGATGCCGTACCTGCCGGTCGACCTCGACATCACGAACTTCAATGAGACGGACAAGCCCGCTCGCCCGGGTGACACCGCGGAACTCGACCTTTCGGGGACTCTGTCGGATCTGCCTTCGGTCATCGAATGGCGCGACAGTTCGGGCAAGGTGCTCAAGTCATGCGAATTGGATAAGTCGCAGTCGATCGAGGCTCAGGTCGACGCATGCACCTTCACCGTGCCAGATTCGGCCAAGGACGGTGAGTTCTTCCACGCTGTTCTCGTCTCCGGAGGCAATGACGTAGCGGCTGATTCGTTCATCGTCTCCGCCGAGACCGCCCAGGACATCGATCCGAAGTACGACATCGTCAACGAGGATCGCGACCCTGAGACCGACGGAGTGCAGTCGGACCCGCCGAAGTTCACCGACGAGGAGACCGGAGAGGCCGCCACCGCTCCCGATGGGACGAAGTACGACGTCAGTCCCGATGCGCCGACGGGCGCGACGATCGATGAGAAGACCGGTGTGGTCACCATTCCGGAGTTGCCCGAGAGCGGTGACGTCACGGTCCCGGTCGTCGTCACGTACCCGGACGGGTCGAAGGACTTCACCGAGGTGGTCTTCACCCCTGCGACACCGATCACCGATGAAACCGATCCGAAGTATGAAGACGGGACGGGTCTGCCGGGTGACACAGTGAAGATCGACCCGCCGACCTTCGATGATCCCACCACCGACGAGGTGGAGACTGGCCAGCCGCCGAAGGGCACGACGTTCGAGCCTGGTGAGGACGCCCCTGACGGTGTGACGATCGACCCGGACACCGGTGAGATCTCCGTCGAGATCCCGGAGGGTGCGAACCCCGGGGATGTCATCGAGGTGCCGGTCGTGGTGACCTACCCGGACGGTTCGACCGACGTGGTGACCGTCAAGGTCACGGTCGACGAGCCAGATTCGGGCGCGAACGTCAATGCTGCGGCTTCTGCGTCGGCGTCGGCTCAGGCCGATGGGGACAACAACCCCGCTGCCC
>NZ_VIGO01000015.1:0-34077 GCF_009299785.1 Brevibacterium sp. CFH 10365
AGCGACCCCTTCTATCCTGACGGATGTTGGGGCTAGTTAAAAGGTAACGTGCCCCTATGTGATGAAGAAACACGACAAACCGAAGACGCCTCACCAGAGGGCGATCGAGCACGAGAAGATGCGCAAGCGTCCGATCATCACGATGAATGCGGCATTAAAACGCATCAAGCCAGCCGCCCTATCAAGGAAGATCCTCGACCATACCGGGCGACTCGAGACATTGTCGGTGGCGAAGAGGCCTGCGTCGACCAAGCCGGTCAATCGGGGGTGGAACAACCGAAGCCCAGGCGAAGGTCGGCAAATGAGTCAACGATAGATATTGGCGGAGGTTTTCATTTGAGTCAACGATGTTTCTTACCCGGAGGTCTTGCAATGAGGCAACAGGCCACACAATGAGACTCAGCTCAACAGTTAGCAAACCACCCTCGGTGCCTCACACCAATTTGCCCGTGAAATACTAGAGAACCTTGGGAAGCGAGGGCCGTGACCTTTCGATACCGGCACGGGCCGAAATCACCACGAAGTGTGCAGGGGTTCGCAAGAAGAAACTGCGGGGCCTGTGCTTACCGATACCCCAACTTCACCGAGATCTCCCGAGCAGCCGCCTTCATTACGGGTACCAACGCCTGCATCCGGTCCTTCGGCATGAAGGGACGAGTCGCCGACAGCGAAATGCCGGCGACGATGTCCCCGCTGCCATCACGAATGGGAGCGGCCACGCACCGAATGCCCGGCTCGTTCTCTTCGAGATCCAGCGACGCCCCATCTCGGGTGTAGCCCTGCATTCTCTTGGCGAACGCGTCCACCGCAGAGGAGCCCGCACCAGGGTTCTCCGCGACAAACAGTCGCTCCCATCGATCCTCCTGACCCAACAGCAGCGCCTTGCCCACCCCGGTGCGCGTCATCGGCATCCGATGACCGATCCGAGAACGCATCTCCGCCCCACGGGTGCCCGGAATCTTATGGAGATAGAGCACCGACTCACCATCCTCGACCGAGAGGTGGATGGTGTCCTGAGTCCGTTCAGCCAAGGCCTCTAAGTTCTCCCTGGCCACTACTGGCAGCGGGTCCTGATTGAGCGCGGTGAAACCATACTCAATCAACGTCGGCCCCAGCCGGAACTCTCCCGGCGAACCGTGCCGCAGATACCCCATCTGCACCAAAAGCTGAATCATCCTGTGCGAACTCGAACGACCGATGCCCGTGGAATCGACGATCGACTTCAGCGTCGTCGAGCCATGAGCCACGGCACTGACGATCTGCAGCCCCCTGGCCAGGGTCTGAGTGCCCTGCGGAATGGCATCGCTCGCAACAATTCCAGAATCCTCGATCATCACCCCAGTATGTCATCTATCCCACATATAGGGACACCGGTGGCGCATGATGGAACACGTGCCCATAGTGGCTCTTATGGCAAAACTGGCACCACTCGAGGCCCCACAGATGATCGGCCTCGACTGGGGAACGAGCTCGCTGCGAGCCTTCCTCATCGGCAGCGACGGACAGGTCCTCGCAGAACGCAATAGTTCCGACGGCATCATGGCTGTCAGTTCGGACACCACAGATCTCCGAGGCGACTTCTCCCGAATCGCTGAAGCAGCGGTTGGCGATTGGCTCACCACCTACGGCCCCCTGCCGATGCTCGCCTGCGGAATGATCGGCTCAACGCAGGGCGTCGCCGAGGCGGGCTACCTTGAGCTACCCACCTACCTCAGCGACATGGGCGGGGCGCTGACGACAGTCGAACTGACGACCGGTGACCTCCACATCGTCCCCGGCCTGCAGAAAGCCCCGACAGAGGCGACTCCTCCCGACGTCATCCGCGGGGAAGAGACCCAACTGCTCGGTCTACTCGGCGAAGAAGAGAACGAACCCAGCACGGTGATCCTGCCCGGTACGCATACCAAATGGGTGAGTTGCCACGGACAACGCGTCACCGACTTCACCACCTCGATGAGTGGAGAGCTATTCGGCCTGCTCAGCACCTCATCGATCCTCAGCCGCCTCGCCGAACCCACCGCAGGCTTCCACTCTGAGGTCTTTGACTGGGGACTGGACGTCGGTGCCGACGCCACAGCAGCCGTGACGTCCTCAATCTTCTCCGCTCGAACCTGGGCTCTCGACGGACGCCTGCGTCCCGAAGAGGTCAACGACTACCTCTCGGGAATGCTCATCGGCGCCGAGGTGGCCCACCAGCACACTGTGGTCGCCGCGTCGAGCGCCCCCGTCATCGTCTGTGGAACCACCGATCTGACGAATCGCTACACCCGCGCACTGCACCGAGCCGGCCGGGAGACGGTCAACGCGAATCCGCGTGCGGCCGCCACCGGTCTCTACCGCATCGCCGAACAATCCGGCCTCGTGCCGACCAAGGAGAATTCCCATGCCTGACACTGTCCCCTCCGGCCTCATCGCCATCCTCCGCGGTGTCCGTCCCGACGAAGTCCTCGACATCGCCGAAGACATCGTCGCCGCCGGGTTCTCCGCCATCGAGGTTCCGCTCAACTCGCCCGACCCTCTCGACTCGATCGCAGCATTGGTCGAACGGTTCGGCAACGACCTGGAGGTCGGTGCCGGCACCGTGCTCACCCCCAATCAGGTTCGCGAGTGCGAGCAGGCCGGTGCCCGCATCATCGTCGCCCCCGACACCGACACCGAAGTCATCCAGACCGCGCTCGGAATGGGACTCACCCCATACCCGGGAGCAGCGACACCGACCGAGGCGTTCGCCGCGATCAAGGCAGGTGCCACCAAGGTCAAACTCTTCCCCTCCTCGGCGGTCGGGATTAGCGGGATGAAGGCCTGGAGCGAGGTGCTGCCTACCGGCACCGAACTCTTCCCCGTCGGGGGAGTAGGAGCCGACAACGCCGCCGAATGGCGCAATGCCGGAGCCGCGGGCCTGGGCCTGGGGTCTTCGCTCTATCGCCGAGGCGACCGCCCCGATGACGTACGCGTGCGGGCCGAGGCGATCGCCTCGGCGTGGGCGAACACCAACTGAACACCGCTACATCAACGACAACATCCGAACGAAAGGCCAGACCAATGAAGATCACGTCGATGACGACGTACACAGTGCCGCCTCGGTGGCTGTTCCTCAAGATCGAAACCGATGAAGGGATCGTGGGATGGGGCGAACCCATCATCGAGGGTAAGGCCGCGACTGTGGCCGCCACCGTTGATGAGCTCTCCGACCTGCTCATCGGTAGGGACCCTGCGAACATCGAGGATCTGTGGACGATCATGTACCGCGGTGGCTTCTACCGCGGTGGCCCCATCCTCATGAGTGCGATCTCCGGAATCGATCAGGCGCTGTGGGACATCAAGGGCAAGGCACTCGGCCAGCCTGTGCATCAGCTGCTCGGCGGGAAGGTCCGGGATCGGATCCGCACGTACTCGTGGATCGGCGGAGACCGCCCAGGCGACACCGCGGCCGCCGCACTCGAGACGAAGAACCGTGGATTCACCGCCGTGAAGATGAACGCCACCGAGGAGCTGCAGTTCATCGACTCCTACACCAAGGTCGATCAGGTCATCGAGAACGTCCAGGCGATCCGGGAGGCCACTGGCGAGGATTTCGGCATCGGTGTCGACTTCCATGGTCGCGTGCACAAGCCGATGGCCAAGGTCCTCATCAAAGAACTGGAACCTTACCGGCTGCTCTTCATCGAAGAACCGGTGCTCTCCGAACACTTCGGCTCACTGCGCGACGTCATGGCGAACACCTCGACGCCGATCGCGTTGGGGGAGAGGCTCTTCTCTCGGTGGGACTTCCGTGAGGTGATCGCCTCCGGCGCTGTCGACATCATCCAGCCGGATGTCTCCCACGCCGGCGGCATCACCGAGACGCGGAAAATCGCGATGATGGCCGAAGCCTACGATGTGGCGCTCGCGCTGCACTGCCCGCTGGGGCCGATCGCGCTCGCCTCCTGCCTGCAGGTCGACGCCGGCAGCTATAACGCCTTCATCCAGGAACAGAGCCTGGGCATCCACTACAACACGAGCAACGACCTGCTCGACTACGTCACCGACCCATCGGTGTTCACCTACGACGACGGCATGATCGACATCCCGTCTGGCCCCGGTCTCGGCATCGAGGTCAACGAAGAATACGTCATCGAACGCTCCGCTGAAGGACACAGGTGGCGCAACCCGATCTGGCGCCACACCGACGGCTCCTTCGCGGAGTGGTGACGGGACGGATTCGGTAGGAGAGAAGGGCGTTCAACGATGAGCTCAAAGATTGAAGCTACAGTGTCGCGACGCATAGCCTCACCGGGAAGAGCCCGGTGGTGGATCCTCGGATGGCTGCTCGCAGCGATGATGATCAACTACATGGATCGATCATCGCTGTCGATCGCAGCTCCGCACATGATCGACGAACTCGGCCTGACCGCCGCGGACATCGGGCTGTTGGGTACCGCGTTTTCACTGACGTACGCGTTCTTTCAGCTGCCAGGTGGATGGCTGACTGATCGGCTCGGTGCGAAGCCGGTATACATCATGGCGTTGGGGTTCTGGTCGATCGCCACTTCGCTGATGGCCTTTGGCCACCACATGTGGCATTTCATGGTGTCGCGAGTCCTGCTCGGTGTCTTCGAGGCCCCGGTATCGCCTACTTCTGCGAAGATAGTCGCTGAGTGGTTCCCACCCCGAGAGCGCGGAGCAGCAGTCGGCGTCTACGACTCGGGAAGCAAATGGGGACCCGCCGTCGCTCCGCCCATTCTCACCTTCCTCATCCTCGGATTCGGGTGGAGGGCGATGTTCGTCATCCTCGGCGTGCTCGGTGTCATCGTGGCAATAGGATTCTGGGCCTTCTACCGTTCTCCGGAACACGATCGCAGAGTCTCGGAGGCTGAACTCGAGCACATCCGCGCCCGAGAGGAAGACGACAACGCCCCAACCGGCCACATCCCGTGGTTGAAGCTCTTCACCAAGCCCCAAACCTGGGCCATGGTGTTGGGGTTCGTCGCAGTGGTGTGGACTCTGAACATCTTCGTGACCTTTCTGCCGCTCATGCTCAACGACATCTACTCTGTCGCCGACGCCGCGCTGGGGTGGTACACCGCCATCCCATTCGCGGTCGGAGGCATCGGAGGTATCCTCGGCGGCTGGTTCACCACGAAGTATTCGAGGATGCGCGAGCACCTGGCGCCCCTTGCCTGCAAACGACAGATTGCAGCGGTCTACGGTGGTGCACTCGCCATCTGCTCGATCTTCGTCGGCATCACCACCGGCCATTTCGTTCTTCAGTTGGTCGCGATGAGCCTCGCCTTGTTCGTCTGTGGGGCTTTGAGCGCCGTGGGATGGTCGATCCCTGCTGATGTCGTCACTGGCAGTCGCGTCGCCTCGCTGGGATCTATCCAGAACTTCGGCGGCTACTTCGCAGGTTCACTCTCACCGTGGCTTACCGGAGTCCTAGTGACAACCACCGACTCTTACCTCGTTCCCTTCATCCTCGGCGCCGTCGTCGCGGTGATTGCGGGAATCGCCTACCTGCTCCTGCTGCGTGCCCCGATCCGGGTGGCCGGCAGCTCACCCGAAAACGGAGACATCACCTCATGACGAAACTAGACACCGCAGTCACCACTCGCCCCACACGGATCCGCTACATCATCGCGGTTCTGCTCTTCATCACCGTCGTCATCAACTACATGGACCGGGCCAACCTGTCCATCGCGATGCCGGCACTCTCGCAGGAGTTCGACCTCACCACGGGACAGCAGGGGCTGCTGCTCTCTGCGTTCGGCTGGACCTATGCGGCAATGCAGCTACCCGGCGGGTGGCTCGTCGACCGCGTGCGACCGCGCGTGCTCTATGCCTCGTGCCTGGTGCTGTGGTCCTTGGCCACACTGTTCATGGGAATGTCTGGCGGTTTCTTCGCGCTCATCATTCTCCGGCTCATGGTCGGCGGCTTCGAAGCACCCGCGTACCCGATCAACAACAAGGTCGCGACCGCATGGTTCCCAGAACGTGAACGCGGACGAGTCATCGCCTTCTACACCTCGGGCCAGTTCATCGGTCTCGCGCTGCTCACTCCAGTGCTGTCGTGGCTGCAGACGGTGCTCACCTGGCACTGGGTGTTCATCCTCACCGGTGTCGTCGGAATCATCTGGGCCGCGATCTGGTGGTTCGTCTACCGCGAGCCGCGCGATAAGTCGGGAGTCAACCAGGCCGAGATCGACCTCATTGCCTCAGGCGGGGGTTTGGTCGATGTCGAGACGGGTGTGAAGAAGGAGGCCAAGCCGAAGCTTAAGTGGTCCGACGTCAAGGTCGTGCTCACCCGCCGGAAGCTCTGGGGAATCTACCTCGGCCAGTTCTGCCTGACCTCGACGCTATGGTTCTTCCTCACCTGGTTCCCGACCTACCTCGTTGACTATCGCGGAATGGACTACATCGAGTCGGGCTTCATGGCCTCTCTGCCGTTCATCGCCGCGCTCGTCGGTGTGCTTCTCTCCGGGTGGGTTTCCGACTTCATGGTGAAGAAGGGACTGTCACTGGGTACAGCACGGAAGCTGCCGATCATCATCGGCCTGGCGATGACGGTGTTCATGCTCGGCGCCAACTACACGGACTCGTCGGCTTTGGTCATCGTCTTCATGTCGATCGCGTTCTTCGGTAACGGTTTCGCCTCGATCACCTGGTCGCTAGTATCCGCGTTGGCACCGGAACGACTCTTGGGTCTGACGGGCGGCATGTTCAACTTCATCGGCAATCTGTCATCAATCGCCACTCCGATCGTCATCGGATTCCTTGTCACCGACATCGACTTTGCGCCGGCCTTCGTCTACATGGCTGCGATTACGATCGTGGGCGTGCTGTCGTACGTGTTCTTCGTCGGTAAGGTTGAACGCGTGGAGGAGTAAGAGGGTAGCTCTTGCTTACGTGGAGGGACACAGTTCCAAGACGATCTTTGGGCACTTTGGGACTGATGCAGGGTTGGGTGACACCTAACCTGGCTTGCTGAGAGGTAAGTCTGGAAGGATGGACACCATGCCACAGCCCTACCCGATAGAGTTCCGCGATGACGTCGTCCGCGTCGCTCTAAACCCCGACGAGAAGACCACGATTGCTCAAATCGCCAAGGACTTCGGCGTCCACGAAGGTACCATCAACAAATGGCTTCGCCAGGCCGAGATCGATGCCTGCAACAAGCCGGGCAAGTCCACGCACGACTCCGCAGAGCTGCGCGAACTCAGACGTAGGGCTCGCCTGCTGGAACAGGAGAACGAAGTGCTGCGCCGCGCAGCCGCCTATCTCTCGCAAGCGAATCTGCCGTCAAAAGGCTCTACCCGCTCGTGAGAGAGCTCGCAGCCGACGGGATCCCCGCGGCGGTGTCGTGCCGGGTATTGAAGCCCTCACGTCAGCCCTACTACCGGTGGCTGGCTACACCGATTCCAGGAGCCGACATCGTCGAGGCGTATCGGGCCAACGCGCTCTTTGACGCCCACCGGGCCGATCCGGAGTTAGGGTACCGGTACCTGGCCGACGAAGCTGAAGTGGCTGGCCATACGATGGCGCCTCGGACTGCGTGGCGGTTGTGCTCGGACAATGCTTGGTTCTCGGCCTTTGGCAAGGGTAAGGCAAAGAATGGGAAGAAGCCTGGCCCGCCCGTCCACGACGACCTGTGCGCTGTCGTCGACGAAGGTGGGCGGACCCGGCATGAGTTCACTGCCGATGGGGTGAACCGGCTATACCCTGTAGACAGATAGAACGTGGCCAGTCAAGCAACACGATTGATGTTTCACCGGCCACTACCTAGCTCCTAGGCAACGTCATCATGACTGTCGCGATCTTCTTTCTTCAGCTGCACGGACACGAAAGCCTTGAACGCGGCGAGCAAATCTTCTTCGTTCTTCAAAGCGCGGATGGTGAGTGTCATATTTGTTTCGCGTCCACGGCCGAGCCCCGGCTCCTTCCGAAGACGATCTTTGGGCGTCGTGCTCAATTTGCCATCAGACATCCGCACTGCCCGTTCAAGCTGAGCGTAAGAGAGAACACTGGTTTCGTAATATCGACCCGCTGACATAAGCAACGTATGCCGCGCCCAACCGAGTGGAACAAGGAGCAAAGGCTTCCCACCAACCACGGGCAGAGTCACGCGAGTGTCTTCCCACTCCAGGGAGACTGAGTTCCACACCTGTTTAAGGTAGGTCTTGACTCGATTTCCATTCGAGGTGAATTCTGGGAAAGTGTGAATCATATGCTCGGTGAAGTCCGACAGTGGTCCGAATATGATCCGTGTCGTGATGTCGGAAGTGATGTCACGATCAACGCCTCGCACAAATAGGGGTAGGTCCTCGAGCTGGTGGAGAATACCCAGACGGACCAGTGCTTCTACGTCGTTGTTGAGAACATCCCATATCCACTTGCCGACCACTTCGGCCCCACCATGACCCTGGAACCCTTGTTGTGCCATGCCGAGCCGAGTTTCCCAAGGCTCGAAGAACTCTTGAAGCAGGCCTTTGCCTCGGCGCAGTGAAGCTGGCGATCCGGTGATGACGCTCTTCGTCACTTCAGAGGTAAAGGTATCCATGCACTTCACCGCTCGCTTCAAAAATGGCTGAGGTGATCTTCGCAGACGAATCGCATGGGGGTCGACATAGAGTCGGTTGTCATCTGAGACATCGACATCAATGAATGGAACAGGTCCTTTGACTCCGTAATGGGTTGTGATGGTGGGCATGGCGCCCTCCTTCCGTTGTCGGTGACCCGAGGAAGGAGGAGAAGCTGATTGCCTCATGAAACTCCGGTACGCTTAGAAAGACTGTCCAAGTCACTCTCGCGCCCTCGGGCCGATACTGGCCTGACCTCGCGGCAACGAGGTCAGGCCAGGAATTTTTTGAAACCGCAAGCATTGATCTAGTCATCCCTCGCTGAAACATCGGCTTTAGAACGGTTCCCGCGCACGACAGTACTCGGCCCTTCGAGAGCGATACATAGCATTCCGTTTTCCTCATAAGGCTTATAGCGTCGGCTAACGCTTGTATCGATGCCGTAGTACTGAGTGAATGCGGTGGCGGAAAGTATCATCTGTCCGCTGTCGCGGGAGGACTGCGGACGAAGAGAGTAAGCATGCGGCTCCCCTGAGGGGCGCAAGGCAATTATCTTGTTGTCCTTATCGAACAAAAGCTCGACAGTCTGCGCAGCATCTATCAACTTGTGCGCCGTTTGATTGATAGAAAAAATTCCGCGCTTCTGCAACGTCACGCTCGGCGCCTTAGCCAGAGGTGCCATGCGCCTATCGAAAACCTCGAATACCATCAAACCACTCCTCTCAATGTGTTCTTGGTCACAATCATACACCCAAATATTATCTAATGTCCCTTGAAGTTTTTGAACGTAATCGCGGCTGAGGGCTTGATAAGCAGTTCACTTAGTGGCTTCCGCCCGAGAGACAATGTTGAGAGCTTCGTAGGCATTCTTCATCTCGGAGGACACGCTCTCTCCAATCCGACTCACCTGGCTGAGGTTGGGTTGGCGCCCGTTCGTGTGCGTACTGAGCTTCGCGATGCTCATTATCTCGTCCGCGCCCGCTTCCCCGCATCCACAAGGTCAAATGTTTCCGCGTCAAAGATCAAAACCACTGCGCTGTCGAAGTTGAAACTTCTTAACGGGCTAAATCGTCCGATCTTGCGTCCGGGTCGGATGGAACGCGCTTTCATTTGGATCTTGCGCCCGTCACGGTCGGTCACGTCATGACTCTTTGTGGAGTTGGGTTCGAGAGAGCCTCTGCGAGCATGGAACACGACCTGTTCAGCGACATCCCCAAGTGGCTTGTTGTTAGTTCTCACTAGCTCGCGAGTTTGGAGCCCACCCACAATGGCAGACTCGAGCACAAGCAGCTCGCGGACAATGAACTGAGTCAGATCGGAAATCTTGGGGTTACCCATTGCGGCCAGCTCTGCTACATGGCGCACGTGTCATGTTTGACCCAATCAGTTCTGGTCGCTTTGGAACCGCCAGAGCGCGTGTTCAAAATGGGTCAGTGTCTCACCCTTACGCAGCGTAATGAACGCTTCTATGATGAGTATTCGCGCAACGCTGCCAGTTACGGTCTCCTGGCCAGCCGCTCGAAGAGCAGTATTCACATAGCGGATGATCATTGTGTCAGCCTTGACGCCAGGTATGCCGAGGAGCATCGAGAAGTACTCGAACGTCACCGGGTCGAGACCCATCACGTTGGTGTACGCATGTTTCATCGCTTTTTGATCAGTACTCAAGAAAACGTCGGCGCTTACAACACTACGATCGACGAAGACTCGCGCGGCCTCGATCACACCGCCTCAGCTTTGAGCCTTCTACCGGTGACCGTCGACCCCATAATTGCGCGGACTCAAGCGCTGCCAAGAGCGGAGAGCAGCGATGTCGTTCATCACTCCGGGCCCAGCGGCCCGAAAAGAGCGGATCCGGCCACCGACTCCTGCCACCGGGCTCGAAGCACGATACTTTGCGCGGATCGAGAACACGGCATCGATGAGGGCTGTTGAGATCTCGCCTGGCCATCCGCCTCCGTATGCGATGAAGTAGTCGTCCGGGATTGTTTCTACCGCCGTTTGAAGCGCACCTATGCGCGAGTCCTTCTCCATGAGACCATCATGGATTACCTTGACGGCTATGTGAACAGCTGCTCGTGGTCGGCGAAGACACGGAGGGACTGCCGAGCATCCGGTTCACTGACGAGCCCTCTCACCAGGGAGAATATACCGCCGATAATGTACCAATGTTAAGTAATAACTTCTATGCCCTCGTCGGTTGCTTTCATCTGAATAGTCGTCTTTTGCTCTCCGTAGATAGAGCTACCGTGAATCACAACGTCGAAAACACCCCTCGCTCCTGGACTCATGTATGCCGTGACCGTCTCTCCCGCTGGCATCTCGGTCACGTCCAACACAGGACGATATGAGAACGTAGGATCGTCTTCACGCGGCGGATACTGCCAGTGAAGCGACACGTTTTCCGCTCTAGACTCACCTTCCCTCGACTCACTTGGCGAAGTCCAGATATGCACATCAGTCATACTCGTGTTGCCACAGTGGAAATCGAGCTGAAATGATGTTCCACTACGATGTGCATTAATCTCCACCAACTCGCCCCTGCCTTCGACCGGCGAGGAGATTGCTTCACCGAGCACTTCGGCAGCCGTCCCTTGAAAGACGTGCATTTTCGGAGTTAAAGGATTTCCATCATAGTCTACTGTGACCGAATACTCTCGCAAGAGAGCATTTCTGAAAGAATCTTCTTCAGGGTTTTCATATCGATATCTATACGAAGGAAAATATTTATCGACCACGGAAATATTTCGTTGTTCATCAGAGGATAGCCAGTCTCGAATCATGTTGTTCACATGATTATCGTGGAACGAATAGCCGACGATGACTAAACGGTCCGCTCTGCGCAAAGCGGACCGGGCGGCAAAGTTCAACTCAAGCGTCGGCCCATCGGTGCCTAGTTTGTCGCGCGTGCCAACCACTATCCACGGTTCACTATCTTGAAACTCAGGGGCGTTCATCTCCGCTTCGGATAGAACGCGAATTCCCCTGCCTGTAAGCCGGGGGTCGTTCGTGACGCCAAATCCGCGCAGCCGCCAATCAAGCGATCCATGCAATTTGATTAGATTGAGAGTCCTATCCTTCTGCGGGATTTCCATTGCATGACCAGGGCTCCACGACTCGACGCCGCGCACCAAATCGACCTGACCGCTGGCAGCGGCCTCTACCGTGAGATCATAGTTTAAGGTTAAGACATCTATACCGCCGCGCTGGGATATAGCCAAATTGATCAAAGGTTGAAGATACTCAACGTCTCCATGGTTTCCGAGAAGTTTGAGAAGTGTGGTCAAGACGAAATGCTCAGCGTCTTCAAGCGGTTTTTTTAAATCGGGATGCGTTGCCGACTGGATTGTGTCAATTAGTATACGGGAAAGATTTAACTGCTCTCCCACTCGACTAGACGCATCGCCCAAAGATTTCCCAAGAGAAGCAACTAATCGGTCAGTTGTTTTGAGGGGTAAATGCGTTGATGTAAAGTCGCTAATGCCCGCAGACCACGATCCCACGAATGGTGCTATCTCAAGTGAATCGCGCTCTCTAAGTAAGCGAATTGCGGAAATTAGCATTTCGATATTGACTGATGTTAGTGGGTTGTCGCCGTGAATGGTCTGATAGTTGACCATTCCCGCGTATACAGCATTCAGCGCTTGTATCCAATCGCGGTCACTTGCGAGCAGCCGTCGGGGTGCATTCGCCTCTTCAACAATCGCCTTAGCAAGATCGCCTGTGAGCTTGAGACCTGCGTCGGCAGAGGCCCCTGCTCCTAGTAGAACCGCGACTCGTTCTGGTCCTGTTGCTGATCCAACTGACTCGACGGATGTTTCAAGCATGTGTACCCCTCTAGCAAGCTCAACTTAGTTGCGGATGTGGTGTCACTATATAGGCGATCTTGCGTCCGTTCGTCGCTTCATCTCCCACCACGGTCGCGCGAATGAAACTGCTCCAACTATCGCGCCGATGCCGTAGACAACAGCGAATCCTTTTGCATCGAGTAGGCCGATGAGGACACCACAAGTGATGATGAGGAGTGCGCAGACTGTGGCGGTCATGATCAAGGGCCTCTTGGTGTAGTCGTCGTGGTACTCCACGGCATAGATGAGTTTGCGGATGATCTAGCCGAGGACTAATCCGAGGATCAGCCCAATGGCGGCATAGACGGCAATGCTCACGAGCTTGCCCACGAGCGGGGCAAGAAACGGCGGCATCTCGGGTCGTATCTCCATCAGTCAGAGCCTTTCTGCGACCGCAGCGGTTGCTTGCATATAGGCGTTTTGCGTCGGTTCAGCGAGGAGGTCCCGCCGCTGCCACTGGGGACGGATCGCGCGGTCATATGGGATCGTGACTACGGCCGTGACAAGCTGCCTAAACTGCTCGGCAATCTCCTCAGCGTTAGCTTCTTCTCGGTCGGTCTGAGAGACGATCACGACAGCGTTGTCGGCCAGGTCGGTATAGTGCCCTCCTCGGTCGTGCAGAGCGTCGATGAACAAACGGGCGGCTTCGGCCGATTCCTCGCGGGTGTTCGTGGGAATGACAATGGAGAAGGTACGTCACTGAGAGGAAGCGATTTGACTCAGGCATTAGAGCGAATAGATCAGCTGCAGGTCAAGATTGAGGTCAGCCCACCGGTGTTGACCTACCACCGACCGGGGAAACGGGTTCAGCTGGTTGATCGCTTTGTTGTTCTTTCGAAAGTATGGTGAGCACCCTTGGCCGTGGCAAGAAGGCGATGAAATAACTAACGACACGAGATACTAGTGCGCGACCCGGTAGAAGTGATGCAAGGGCTCTACGAATCTACTTGCGCGATGCTCGCTGATCTCTTCATTCGTCTCACCGAGTTGTGGGTGGCGCGGCGCAAAGCTCCGGGCGCACTCCCTCAACCTCTTAGTCAATGGCCCGACCTTGGGTCCAAAGTCTGCTGGTGCTTCGACGGTTATGGCCGAGAGCTGAAAGTTCGACCGGGCACTGTTGTGCTCAATCCGATCGACAGTCGTCTGTTTCGCGCCGTCAGCGTCTTCGACGACCAATAACCCTACTACCTAACTTGGTTTCGATAGCGGCACTCGCGATCGTCAAATTGACAGCTTTCTCCCTCAACCGTGAAGGTCCGGTTACCCGAGCACCGACTGATTGCTCTTGTACCCTCGTCAAGCTTCCGCGGAACACCACAGGTCCTAATGCCACCGAAAGCTATCTTAAACGCCAGCAGAGCGAGGTGTCTCGTAATGTTAGTGTCACAAAACCCATAGGTTGCGGGACTGGGACGCTCGGCTGAGTCGACCGGTGCCTCAGGTTAATCCTTGGAGTCGGTATCGCAGAGCGGTGTCGCAGATGTACAGGTAAGTACCCCGAATTCCTCGGGTGAGCAGCACGCTGTAGATGTTCTTCACGTACTCGAGCAGGTCTTCGTCGGAATATTTGATTCCGAGCTTAGGGTTGTTTTCGCGGCCCTTCTTGTCGTGATAGTTGTCGCGATCAAATTTGAGTTTGCCTGCGACCGGGTCGTAGCGGAGATCGTTGCCGATGATGACCCCGACATAGTTGAGGTCGTAGCCCTGAACAGTGTGGATCGATCCGACCTCTTCGACCGATTTCGGTGAGTTGATCCAATCTGTCGTGGTCGTGTTCCACCGCATCTGCTGACCATCGAGTTCGATGTCGTATGCGGTCTTGTTGTTCTTGCTTTTCCACGGCCATGCGTAGCCAGCTACCAACCGAGATAGGCCGTGCTCTTCCTCGCGTCTCTGAAGTTCTCGTCTCATCTCGCCAAGGTCAGTGAACAGGCGGAGGTCGTAGTCTTCGAAGTCCTCGCGTGATGTCGGCGGATTGTCGCTGAGGACTTGTCGAATGTAGCCGACGTAGTCTTTGTCAGCTGATATGCGCATTTGGGTTTGAAGAGGATAGAGCCGGCCCGCTGTTCTAGCACGTGAGGCTAGCTCTCGAGTCTTGGTTGCTGGCAGATCGGCCGGTCGAACTGTTTGGCCGACGTCGAGCATGAGGATCGAGTGGTGACTTTGCTTCTGAATCCAATCCAGCTGGGTCTTTTGCGGGTCGTCCCAGCCGAAGAGCTTTTCGTTGATCTCAATGAACTTCTTGTTGAGAGGGCCAGACGCCTGATTTGCCCGCTGATTGAGCCGGTGAGCTTCATCGACGACGAGAAGGTCGAACCGGTCAATGCTTTCGCCTACTTGGAATGGCGTCAAAACCATACCCTTGTCTAGTCCGGGAGTCAGCTTGAATACTTTGGCGATTGAGTCCCGTAGCGATTGCTGAGGGACCACGATTGCGAACTTAAGTGAATTGAGTAGCTCGGCATGCTCAGGAGTGAAGTAGTCACTGAAGATGGAATCGATGTCGAGCGGTTCTTCTGAATCGTGACGCCTGATGTCTTCCAGTAACTTGAGCAGATAGATTGCGACTACCGTCTTGCCCGTTCCTGGATTGCCCTCGACGACGACGGTGTTATCAACGCCGGTCTTCAGGTCGTCAAAGAAACCCTCGAGAATGTCATCGACGGCGATGGCCTGATCATGGTTGAGCGCCTTAAAAGGGGAGAGTTTGAACAGATCGCTGTTGATGATCTGTGGAATCGTGCGTTTGAAGAGTTTTTCTTGAGTCCGCAGCTCCTCGAAGATCTGGTGGAACGTTTTGTTGTACTTGTCGCGGTCGTAGTACTCGGCGTCGGTGATGCCTGCATTGAGGTTGAGTACCTGTCGACTCGCGTCGCCGTGGAACATCCGAATGAGGAATGACTCGAGATCCAAGCACGCCGACTTGTTGAACGTGTCATCGAGAACGACTCTGACCGACTGGAGCCGTCGCTTTGAGCCAGATTCAAGGTGCTGTCGCATTCGTCCCTCAACATTGAGAGACTCGCCGATGTACACCTCGTTGTGATTATTCATCACGTAGACGACTGGCCAGTTTCGGTGCCGCGGGTCGACTGCGCCCCACGCCTTGACTCGTTCCGTTTTGAATGGGAACCGCTCGATTCTAAAGCTGGTCATATTTCACGCTCCGCCCACGTGCCTTGTCTACGGGATATTTCTCGCGCGTCTTCTCAAGTTTGTCCATGACGATGGTGTCGGGATCCAGACCCAGCTTGTCCGCGAGCAGCATGCAATAAGTCAGCACATCTGCCAGTTCGTCCTTTGCGGACTCGAGATCGGCATCTCCCCACTGGAAGCACTCGAGCAGTTCTGCCGACTCGATGGAGACGCTTTTCGCGAGATTCTCGGGGGTGTGGAACTGCTGCCAATCGCGCTCTTCCATGAACTGCCGGATTGCTTCGCGCACAGAATCTTCATACATGACTTCAAACTATCAGCGACGTGCGACGAGCAGGCGATGCCAAGCTCAAATTGGATACTCATGTACCTGCCAAACGGGATTGGAGCGCGTCCAGTCTTACGCCGCTATCCCGACAAATTGGGCCCGGCGTTCCTGTTTATCTCCAGCAACCCCGGGCCCAATCCCTTCTACTGAATTAGGCAGTCAGCAGCACAACCTTGCCGGTCGTCTTCCGCCCCTCGAGCGCCCGATGTGCATCCGCAGCATCGGCAAGTGCGAACGTCGCACCCACGCGGAAGTTGAGCCAGCCGTGTTCGATGCCGTTGAAGAGCATGGCCGAACGCTTCGCCAACTCCTCCGCTGAACGGACGAACCACGCCAGGGACGGACGGGACAGGAAGATGCCTCCCGACGAGTTCAAACGCTGAATGTCGAACGGAGGCACCTGACCCGAGGCCCCACCGAAGAGCACCATCGACCCCTGCGGCTTGATCGAGGCCAGCGATGCATCGAACGTGTCCTTGCCGACCCCGTCATAGGCGACATCGACGCCGTCACCGTCGGTGAGCTCCTTGACCTTCGCAGTGATGTCGACGCCCTCACCGTAGAGGAACACCTCATCGGCACCGGCCTTACGCGACAGTTCTGCCTTCTCCTCGGTGCTCACCGTCGAGACGACATTGCCGCCTAAGTGCTTGATGATCTGGGTGAGCAGCAGTCCGACACCGCCGGCTCCGGCGTGAACGAGTGCCGTCTGTCCCGGCTTGATCTCATGCGAACTCGTCGCCAGGTACTGCGCGGTCAGGCCCTGCAGCGGCATCGCCGCAGCCACCTCGGCGGACACGCCCTCCGGCACCCGCAGCAGGTTGTCCGTATTCACGACAACCTGCGTCGCATACGACCCCGGTGCCTCATGCCAGGCGACACGGTCACCGACCTGCCAGGACTCGACGCCTTCGCCCACCTCGGCGATGCGACCCGTACCCTCTGACCCGACGATGTGCGGGTACTCCATCGGGTACACGCCCGAACGACGGTACGTGTCGATGAAGTTCACACCCGCCGCCTCGACATCGACGAGCACCTCACCGGCACCCGGCTTCGGGGTCGGAACCTCACCGAACTCGAGCACCTCGGGTCCACCAGCCTGCATTGCACGCACTGCCTGGGTCATCACGCCTCCTGCATATAAATTAATTGCCTGGTATGGTTATACATATGAACGATCTTACGGTTGCCGTCTCCGGTGCCACCGGATACGCCGGGGGAGAGGCCCTCCGGCTGCTGAGCACTCACCCCCACTTGAACGTCACGACGGTGTGCGGACATTCCACTGCTGGCGAGAAGCTCGGCCGACATCAACCCCATCTTGCCCGATATTCCGACTTCGTGGTCCAAGAGTCCACCGCCGAGGTGCTCGCCGGCCACGATGTCGTCATCCTCGCGCTCCCGCACGGACAGTCCGGACAGATCGCCGCTGAACTCGAATCCACGAGCCCGGACACCCTCATCGTCGACCTCGCCGCCGACCACCGCCTCATCAGCTCGGAAGCCTGGGAGAAGTTCTACGGCTCCGAACACCAGGGCACCTGGACCTACGGCCTGCCCGAGCTCCTCACCGCCGATGGCACGAAACAGCGCGAAGCGCTCAAGTCCACGAAGCGCATCGCCGTGCCCGGCTGCAATGTCACCGCGGTGACGCTCGGACTCGCACCATTCATCCAAGCGGGGCTCGCGGTACCGACTGGGCTCAATGCTGTGCTCGCCAATGGCGTCTCCGGCGCCGGCAAGGCGCTCAAACCGCACCTCACCGCCGCCGAGATCCTCGGCAATGCGTCCCCGTATGGCACCGGTGGCACACATCGGCACGTGCCCGAGATCGAACAGAATCTCAACGGAGTCCTCGGTGCCGACGCCGCCGACGGCCCCACCCGCATCTCCTTCACCCCGACGCTCGTGCCGATGGCTCGTGGCATCCTCGCGACCATCACCGCCGACGCCGGCGAAGCCGCACTGCGGACCGCCGAAGGACTCCTCGACGTCGCAACGCTCAAGGAACAGCTGGCGACGGTCTTCGCCCAGGCCTACGACGACGAAACCTTCGTCCGCGTGCTGCCCGAGGGCCAGTGGCCGCAGACCGCGGCCACCACCGGGTCGAACGTCGCGCAGATCCAATTCACCGTCGACGAGCGCGCCGGCAAGATCCTCGTCGTCGTGGCTTTGGACAACCTTGTCCGTGGCACCGCCGGACAAGCCATCCAATCCATCCACCTCGCCCTTGGCCTCGACGAGACCACCGCACTTCCCCTCGAAGGAGTCGCCCCATGAGCGTCACCGCCCCACTCGGCTTCACCGCCGCCGGCCTCACCGCCGGCCTCAAACCCTCGGGCACCAAAGACCTCTCACTCGTGGTCAACAACGGCCCCGACACCGCCGTCGCCGCCGTCTACACCTCCAACCGGTGCAAGGCAAACCCCGTCCTGTGGTCCCAGAACGCCTCGGCGAATGGACAGGCCCGCGCCGTCGTCCTCAATTCCGGGGGAGCGAACTGCTACACCGGTGACTTCGGCTACGAGACGACGACCCTGACCGCCCAGACCGCCGCCCACCTGCTCACCGAGACCGGCACCGACACGAAGGCAGAGGACATTCTCGTCTGCTCGACCGGACTCATCGGCGTCGGCGGCCAGGACTTCCGCGACGCGATCGTGGACAACCTCGCCCCGCTCGTCGCCGCCGCCGACACCAGCGTCGAAGCCGGCCAAGCTGCGGCAGAGGCGATCATGACCACCGACACCGTCGCGAAGACCGCCACCCGCGAAGGCACCTCCGGCTTCACGATCGGCGGCATGGCCAAAGGTGCGGGCATGCTCGCACCCGGTTTGGCGACCATGCTCGTCGTCATCACCACCGACGCCGCCGTCGACCAGACCGTGCTCGATGCGGCACTGCGCAACGCGACGAACCAATCCTTCGACCGCCTCGACACCGACGGGTGCATGTCGACGAACGACACCGTCATCCTCATGTCCTCAGGCGCCCACGACGCCATCGTCGACACCGAGGAGTTCACGAGCCTGGTCAAAGAGGTCTGCCTCGACCTCATGCACCAGCTGCACGTCGACGCCGAAGGCGCCCACCACGACATCGCCATCACCACCCAGGGTGCGGCCAGCGTTGACGACGCTGTCACGGTCTCCCGTTCCGTGTCCCGTTCGGCCCTGTTCAAGGCCGCGATCTTCGGGGAGGACCCGAACTGGGGCCGGGTGGTCGCACAGGTGGGAACCACCTCGGCAGAATTCGATCCCACTCAGATCGACGTGATCATCAACGGCGTCGAAGTCTGCCGCGCCTCGGGGCCCTTCGAAGACCCTGAGAAGGTCGAGTTCCGACGACAGGTCGACGTCGTCATCGACCTCCACGCAGGCGATCACACCGCCACGGTCTGGACCTCGGACCTCACCCACGATTACGTCGAAGAGAACAGCGCCTACTCCTCATGAACAGCCCCGTTGACATGTCCACGAAATCCACGGCCGCCCGGCTCGCCGCCGCGCAGGTCAAGGCCGAAGCGCTGACCGAAGCACTGCCGTGGATCAAGACCTTCGCCGGCGCCACCATCGTCATCAAATACGGCGGCAACGCCATGGTCTCCCCGGAGCTGCAGCAGTCCTTCGCCGATGACATCGCGTTCCTCCGCTTCGCCGGCATCCGCCCCGTCGTCGTCCACGGCGGCGGCCCGCAGATCTCGACCATGCTTTCTCGCTTGGGCATCGAATCCGAGTTCAAGGCCGGACAGCGCGTGACCACCGAGGAAGCCGCCGAAGTCATCCGCATGGTCCTGTCCGGCCAGGTGAACCGCGATATCGTCTCCCGGATCAACCAGAACGGCAACGCCGCGATCGGCCTGTCCGGGGAAGACGCGGACCTGCTGCTGGCTAACAAGACCCACGCCGAGGTGGACGGGGACGTCATCGACCTCGGCCGAGTGGGCGAGATCGCCCAGGTCAACACCACCGTCATCAACGAACTCCTCGACGCCCGACGCGTGCCCGTCATCTGCTCGATCGCCTCGGAGATCGGAGGAGAAGCGGGAAAGCCGCTGAACATCAACGCCGACCTGGCCGCCTCGGCGGTGGCGAAAGCATTGAAAGCGGACAAACTCATCATGCTCACCGATGTGCCCGGCCTCTACGCGAACTGGCCGGATACGTCCTCGCTCATCTCCCGCATCGGCCCGGACAAGCTGCGCGAACTCCTGCCGAGCCTTGACTCGGGCATGATCCCGAAGATGACCGCCGCCCTCGAGGCCATCGAGCACGGGGTGCAGCAGGCCCACATCATCGACGGCCGGATGGCGCACTCCCTGCTGCTCGAGGTCTTCACCTCCGAGGGCATCGGCACCATGGTCGAAGACACCGTCGTCGAACCCGCACCCCTGGGCGACGGCCACAAAGGAACACAGGAGGAAGACAATGAGTGAGGCCCCGAACCAGCAAGCCCCAACGGATCAGGCTCAGACCTGGCGCGATGACTTCTCCCGCGTCCTGTCCCCGGTCTTCGGCTCACCCCAGCTCGACCTCGTCCGCGGTGAGGGCTCCTATGTGTGGGACGCGGCGGGCAAGAAGTACCTCGACCTGCTCGCCGGCATCGCCGTCAACGCACTTGGCCACTGCCACCCCGCGTGGGTCAAGGCGATCACCGAGCAGGCGTCGACGCTCGGCCACATCTCGAACTTCTTCACCTCACCGCCGCAGATCAACCTCGCCACGAAACTCCACGAGGTCCTCGACCTGCCGGCCGGATCCGCCGTGTTCTTCTCGAACTCCGGCACCGAGGCCAACGAGGCGGCCTTCAAGATGGCCCGCCGCGCCGGGGGAGGAGGCCGTCCGATCATCATCGCCGTCGAAGGCGCCTTCCACGGCCGCACCATGGGTGCCCTCGCACTGACCGCGAAGGCAGCATACCGGGACCCCTTCGCCCCCGGCGTGCCCGGAGTCGTCCACGTGCCCTACGGCGACGTCGACGCACTCGCCGCGGCCGTCAACGACACCACCGCAGCCGTGTTCATCGAACCCATCCAGGGCGAGGTGGGCGTGCGGCAGCACCCCGCCGGCTACCTCAGGGCCGCCCGGGAACTCACCCAAGACGCCGGAGCACTGCTCGTCCTCGACGAAGTGCAGTCCGGAGTCGCCCGCACCGGCACCTGGTTCGCCCACCAGGACCCGGAGATCGGCGAGGGCGTCGTCCCCGACATCATCACCTCGGCGAAGGGTCTGGGCGGCGGCATGCCGATCGGTGCGACCATCACCGTCGGCGACGCGAACACCAAACTGCTCGAAGCCGGCCAGCACGGCACGACCTTCGGCGGCAACCCCATCGCCTGTGCGGCCGGACTGGCCGTGCTCGAGACCATCGAGAACGAGAACCTGCTCGAGCACACCCGAGAGACCGGGGCCTGGCTGACCGAACAGCTCACTGCCATCGACGGAATCACCGCCGTGACCGGAATGGGTCTGCTCCTCGGCCTCGAGCTCACCGAAGGCCTCGATGAGAAGGCGATCGCCGCCCGAGCACGCGACGCCGGGTTCATCATCAACCCCGTTGCCCCCGGCCGCCTGCGCTTGGCCCCGCCGCTGACCATCACCCGAACCGAGCTCGCCACCTTCCTCGAGGCCCTGCCCGGCCTGCTGCACGGCTGAAACCCGCTAACTACCGCGTATCGGGTGGATACCGGACGAACCGCGGGCTTCGCGTTCGCACGGAACGGCGGACCACCTCGGCGCCGGCATCACCCACCACAGACTTTCGAAGGACACCCCATGACACGTCATTTCCTCAAGGACACGGACCTCAGTCCGGCTGAACAGGCTGAGGTCCTCGACCTCGCCGTCGAGCTCAAGGCCGCCCCCTATTCGCGGACCCCGCTGGCCGGCCCGCAGACCGCCGCCGTCATCTTCGACAAGACCTCGACGCGCACCCGGGTCTCGTTCGCCGCCGGCATCGCTGCGCTCGGCGGGCAGCCGCTCATCATCAACCCCGGTGAGGCGCAGCTCGGGCACAAGGAATCCATTGCCGACACCGCCCAGGTGATGTCCCGGATGGTCTCGACGATCATCTGGCGCACCTACGCCCAAGCCGGCCTCGAAGAGATGGCCGAGCACTCCTCCGTGCCCGTCATCAACTCCCTGTCCGATGACTTCCACCCCTGCCAGATCCTGGCCGACCTGCTCACCATCCGCGAACACCGTGGCGACGTGAAGGGCCAGACCATGACGTACTACGGCGACGGGGCGAACAATATGGCCAACTCCTACGCCCTCGGCGGAGTCAACGCCGGCATGCACGTGCGCATCGCAGCACCGGCCGATTATCAGCCGACCGCGGCGATCGTCGCCGAGGCCGAGGCACTCGCCGCCCAGACCGGGGGATCGCTCACCGTCACCGACGATCCGGTCGCCGCAGCCACCGGTGCCGATGTCCTCGTCACCGACACCTGGGTGTCCATGGGCCAGGACTCATCCGGCCGCGACGACCACGCCTCACCCTTCGTGAAATACCAGGTCAGCCAGGAACTCATGAACCTCGGCAACGACCCGATCTTCCTCCACTGCCTGCCCGCCTACCGCGGCAAAGAGGTCACGGCCGAGGTCATCGACGGTCCCGCCTCGGTGGTCTTCGATGAAGCCGAGAACCGCCTCCACGCGCAGAAGGCGCTCATGGCCTTCCTCCTGGAGCGATGATGACCGAGACGACCAGCGCCGGCAACAGCGGGTCGAACAGTGCACCGCTGACGAAGACCGCCCGGCAGCAGAAGATCATCGACCTCATCACCCTCCAGTCCGTGCGGTCCCAGATCGAACTCGCCGAAGCGCTCGCGACGCAGGGCATCACCGTCACCCAAGCGACGCTGTCGCGCGACCTCGCCGAGGTGGGGGCCGTGAAGATCCGATCCACCGCGGGATCCGTCTACGCCGTTCCCGGTGAGGGCGGGGATCGGTCCCTGCAGCAGTCGACGGGGGAAAGCCTCGATGCGAAGCTGCCGCGGATCCTCGAGGAGCTGCTCGTCTCTGCGGTCTCGCAGGACAACACGGTCGTGCTGCGCACCCCGCCGGGTGCCGCACAATACCTGGCCTCGGCGATCGACCGGTCATCGATGGTCGGGATCTTCGGGACCCTGGCCGGTGATGACACGGTGCTCGTCATCGCCGATGCCGCGGTCGGGGGAGCGGCCGTGGCCGAGGCCTTCCTCGAATACGCCGCTGGTGGGCTGGCCGAGGGATAATGACAACTGAGTTTCTTCGAAGCAATAGACTGGCCGGCGCATCCGTGCTGGTGGGAAAGGACGATCTGTGAGCGAACGACTGAGCCTGTGGGGCGGACGATTCTCCGACGGACCTGCTGACGCGCTGGCCGCACTGAGCAAGTCGACGGACTTCGACTGGCGCCTGGCAAAGTACGACATCGCCGGCTCCAAGGCGCATGCGAAGGTCCTCCACCACGCGGGTCTGCTCACCGACGATGAGCTGTCCGGGATGACCTCGTCGCTTGATGAGCTCCTGCGCCGCGTCGAGACCGGCGAGTACGTCGCGGCCGAATCCGATGAGGATGTGCACTCGTCGCTGGAGCGCGGACTCATCGAGATCGCCGGACCCGAACTCGGCGGCAAACTGCGTGCCGGCCGGTCCCGCAATGATCAGATCGCGACGATGGGCCGGATGTATCTGCGCGATCACGCCCGTGAGGTCGCCGGGCTCGTGCTCGACACCGTTGAGGTGCTCATCGCTCAGGCCGAAGAGCATCCCGAGGCACCGATGCCCGGACGCACCCACCTCCAGCACGCCCAGCCGGTCCTGTTGGCCCACCATCTGCTCGCTCACGCGTGGCCGCTGCTGCGCGACGTCGCCCGCTTCGCCGACTTCGATGCACGGGCCGGAGTGTCCGCGTACGGTTCGGGAGCTCTGGCCGGGTCGTCGCTCGGGCTCGACCCGCAGGCCGTGGCCGCGGACCTCGGGTTCAACGATTCGGTGGAGAACTCCATCGACGGCACCGCATCGCGTGATGTCTTCGCCGAATACCTCTTCATCACCACGATGATCGGCATCGACCTATCACGTCTGTCCGAGGAGGTCATTGCGTGGGCGACGAAGGAGTTCTCGTTCGTCACGCTGCATGACGCGTATTCGACGGGGTCGTCGATCATGCCGCAGAAGAAGAACCCTGATGTCGCTGAGCTCACTCGCGGGAAGTCCGGTCGCCTCATCGGTGATCTCACCGGGCTGCTGTCGACGCTCAAGGCGTTGCCGCTGGCGTACAATCGGGATCTGCAGGAGGACAAGGAACCGGTCTTCGACGCGACCGACACTCTGGAACTGCTGCTGCCGGCGTTCACCGGGATGGTGGCGACCTTGAAGTTCGACACCGAGCGGATGGCGTACCTGGCTCCGCGCGGCTTCGCTCTCGCCACGGATATTGCTGAGTGGCTCGTGCGTGAAGGCGTGCCGTTCCGTGTGGCCCATGAGCTGTCGGGTGCCTGCGTGCAGCTGGCTGAATCCCGCGATGTTGAACTCTGGGACTTGACCGACGAAGACTTTGCCGGGATCTCTTCGCATCTGACACCGGACGTGCGCGAGGTGCTCACGACCCTCGGCTCGATCGATTCGCGTAATGCCAAGGGCGGCACGGCACGAGCGGCTGTCGATCAGCAGATCGCCAACGCCAAGTCCGAGGTCGCACGCCTGCGGGAGTTCGCAGGGTCGGCGCGGAGCGTGTGAGCTTCACGTCCCTACGACCTCAATCTTCCGGTCGGCTGATCGGAACCGTGTCAGCGGTGCTCTGATTATTCCGCGGTCGGAGCACCGTTCGTCCTTCGTGACTGTGCCAAGTGCTGGTTCGAGGCCGGGCGCGGGTTGACGGTAATCGTTGTTCCTCATTCAGGGCCGCGACCGCCTCGGTGTTCGTCCCGTGTCCTCCCACCGATGCGGGTCGGTCTCAGCGGCAGTCCTCCGAAGGATGTCCAGGGCAGCATTCAGCTTCTTCGACAATCTCGCTCCGGCCATCGTCACTCCAACAATCGTATTGGCAAACTCCGCGTTCGTCACCGGCAGGTAACGAACTGGCATGCCTTGAAAAGTCAATGTGTCAGGATGAGGAACCGCATTGGCCAAAGAGAAGCCGAGTCCTAACCCCACCATCGACCTGATTGTCTCCGCATTAGGAATCAGCCAGCGTACAGAAGGCTCATAACCGAGTCCGCGGATCTGACTGACCAAAAGGTCCGCAGTCGGCGGCGAGTCGAGCAGAATGAGCGGGCCGTCGATGAGTTCTGCGATATCAACGCCGTCTTTGTCCGCCACGGGATGATCTGCCGAGACGATGGCGTGCAGCTGCACTTCAGCGAGGTCGTGCCTGGTGATTCCTTCAATCTGAATCTGCTTGCGATACATGACGGCAACATCGACCTCCCCGTTGAGAACCATCTGTTGGATGGTCATCGGATGGGCCTCGACGAAACTGATGTCGACCTGCGGATGATGCTTGACGAACTGAGAAGCTGTAGCGGGAAGCATCCGTGGGCCCGCCGTCGGTATGCACCCGATGCGCAAGGGACCCTGTAGAGCAGACGACTCGTCGTTGAGAGATTCCACCGCGTCCGAGATGTTAGAGAGGATCTCTCTGGCATGCATGCCGAATTCCCTGCCAGCACTCGTCGGACGAGCGCGCCGAGCAGGGCCGCGCGCAATGAGCGTGACTTTGAGTTGCTTCTCGAGTTGGGCGAGAGCTGCGGAGACCGTCGCCTGCGACACGCGACAGTCCTTCGCCGCGCCGCTCACCGAACCGCGGTCGAGAACGGCGATGAAGTACTCGAGTTGACGGAGAGTGATGTCAGTCATAGGTAGAGCCTATATTGAAGCCAGCAAAAATTTGCTTTTCTTTTTGATTCCGGCAGGAAAGACTGAGAAGGTCACAGACGCGCCAAACTTGAAAGTGCCGGGTAAATGAACGATTCAAAGATGAAGATAGTCACCTTGGGAACCGCAGGTGGCCCGCGATGGTGGAAGGGCGATTCCAAGGACCGAGCAGGTATCTCAACGGCGATCGTCGTTGAAGATCGCTTCTATCTCGTGGACGCCGGTCACGGTGTCGGGCGCCGCATTCGTCAGGCTGGCCTCGAACTCGGCGACTTGGGAGGAGTCTTCCTCACTCACCTGCATTCCGACCACACCATCGATCTGCCGTCGCTGGTGGTGTTCGGTATGCATGAGCTCCAGCACAGAGTCGATACCCCAGTTCCTCTCCTCGGCCCAGGGCCTCGCGGCGCGCTCCCTCCGGTTTCTCCCCGCGCAGTCGTCTCTCCGCGTCCGGTTGCGCCGGCGAACCCCACTCCTGGCATCGCGGACATGTTCACCAACATCGTTGGAGCCTTCGCAACGGATCTCAACGATCGTGTGCTGGATTCTCTGCGCCCCTCACCAGAAGTCCTCTTCGACCCCGGCGATATCGAGATCCCACAAGGCATCGGGTATCATCCCAACTCTGCGCCGACTCCGGACATGGAACCCTTCGTCGTCTTCCGAGACGATCTCGTCACCGTCACCGCCATCCTCGTCGAGCATCCTCCCGTGGCACCCGCTTTCGCCTTTCGGTTCGACAGTGAACACGGATCGGTGACCATCTCCGGGGACACCTGCGAAACCGCCAACCTCGTGAAGCTGGCCAAGGGCACGGATCTGCTGCTCCACGAAGCGATTGACTTCGACTGGGTCGACCAGATGTATGCACACCGTGATGACGATGAAGGCAGAGCCTCCCGAGACCATCACTACAAATCTCACACCTCAGTCAACGGTGCCATTCGTGTCGCCACCGCGGCGCAGGCTCGTGCACTAGCGCTTCACCACCTGGTGCCGGGGTCCGCTGACGACACCGTCTGGCGCAAGGGGCGCACCAGGTTCGACGGAACATTCCTGGTGCCGGAAGACCTCGACACCATCAACATCACCACTGCAGCACACGCCGCGACGAGGAGCTGAAACAAACATGCATGACAACAAAGACGTTGTTGACAAGGACGGTCTCCAGACCTCTCTGAAGACGCCGGAGATGCGACGCATTCTGACATCGAGCTTCGTCGGCTCAGCCATCGAATTCTACGATTTCATCCTGTACGCAACAGCGTCCTCGATTGTGTTCGCAAATCTGTTCTTCGCTGGACTCGGCCCGGGCCTCTCCCTGTTTGCCTCGTTCAGCACTTTGGCCGCCGGCTATCTGGCCAGGCCACTGGGCGGGGTGATCTTCGGCCACTTCGGCGACAAGGTAGGGCGCAAGAAAGCATTGATCGTTTCCATGGTGATGATGGGCTCGGTCACCGTGGTCATCGGCCTCATGCCGCCGACTGCGTCAATTGGGATGATCGCACCGGCATCCCTGTTCACCCTTCGGATCATCCAAGGCATCGCCGTGGGCGGAGAATGGGGCGGTGCTGCGCTTATGGCACTCGAGCACGCGCCGAAGGCCCGGCGTGGCCTGGCTGCGGCGTTCGCCAACGCCGGTGGTCCTGCGGGAGCGATTTTGGCGACGCTCATTCTGTCACTGACTGCGACGCTGACCGGGGACAGCTTTGTGACATGGGGCTGGCGTCTGCCGTTCCTGCTCTCGGCCGTACTCATCGTCGTCGGCCTTGTGATTCGTCTCAAGGTCAGCGAAACACCTGCCTTCCAGCAGCTCGAAGAGGAGAGCGAGGAGAGGAAAGTCCCGCTGCTCACAGTGTTCAAGAACTACAAGCGCCAAGTGCTCATCGCTCTCTTCGCAACGATGACTATCTATGTCACTCAGGGCCTGACGACCGTCTGGGGCGTATCGGTCGCAGTCGCAGCAGGTGAGGACAAATCCGATGTCCTCAACTGGAAAGCCGTCGGAGCGTTGACGACCCTGATCGTCACCTTCATCGTTGCCCGTCTCAGCGACAGGATCGGGCGCAAACGTTCTCTCATCGGTGCCCATGTGGTGGCCGCAGCCCTCGCGGTTCCGATCGTGCTGCTCATCGTAAGCGGAGAGCTCAACCAGTACGCCGTTGCAATCATTCTCGGCAATGGAATCGTCCAGGGCCTGTGCTATGGACCTATTGCGGCCTATGTCTCTGAGCTCTTCCCACCTGCCGTGCGATACACCGGCGCATCGGTCGGCTATCAGCTTGCCGCTGCGCTCGGAGCGGGGCTGTCACCGATGATCGCGTCTGCCCTAATCTTGATCTCGGGCGTCGGCCCCTACCTCATCGGAGGGGTCTGGGCACTCTTCGCTGTAGTCGGGGCGATTGCCGTGATGGCGAGCCGTCCCTTTTCAGAAGGTGACCCGAATCCTGGGGCGTCGGTCGTAGAACCCGACATCGAGCCACTGGCTCAGGCTCACGGAAAATAGAATCGTCATTTTGAGCCGGCTGATAGACGAGTGATCTGAGCGTTGAGGAATCTCTGCTCGGGAACGTTCGTGCACAGTCTGCTGGCGGTCCGGTATGTGGCCAGCGCCTCGGCGGAATCTCCGAGCGCTTCCAATTATCGGCGTCCGGACGGCGTGCAGTCGGTGGCTGCGGCTTCGACTGCGGCCTCGGCTATGGATGACTCATCAGGACGAAAGCGCGCGAACACCCGTCGTTCACGCTCGAGGCGGCTACCGTCCTGACGTTTGGCATCGATGAGCCGACGCGACGCGACCCGCAGCAACCAACCTCGGGGCTTGTCCGGCACTTCTGCCGACGGCCACTGTAGGGAGTCCTCGAGCAGCGCCTCCTGAACGGCGTCTCGCGGCGCCACACATTCTCACTGGTCGTCATCGTCATTCATTCGTCGTAGTCACCGAAGACCGGTCGCAGCTCCAAGGGCGGCACCGCTCGTTCGGCTGTCGATACGCAGATCGCCAACGCCAAGGCCGAGGTCGCACGCCTGCGTGAGTTCGCAGGGTCTGCCCGGAGCGTGTGAAGACTGATCGCTGTGGAGCTTCGCCTTTGAAGGAAGATTCCTTGTGATAATCTGCGAACCGGTGCCAGTGGGTAGCTGAGTTTATTCTCAGCTGACTGCCCGGCACCTGTTCTGCACATCTAGAGCCTTTCGGGGAGGTCCCGACATGCGAAAGTTCCTGCTCACTAGCGGCATTGCCCTGATCGTCGTCGGTTCGGCGATGTACGCTTCGGGACTCTACGACAACAGCAAACCGACCGGAGGCGGCGCCAACATCGGAGCAGGTATCCTGGCGGTCCTCGGTGAAGCCCTCGGCATCATCGGCGTCTGTGCTGTCGTCGCATCTGCTATCACGGCGTTGGTTGTCTGGCTGAGGAAGCGGACTTCCGCGCAGCGGTGAGTCGGTAAACGGATTCAGCTGAGAGGCGAGACCACCGTGACGCCGAGGTCCTCGAGTAGTTCGTCCAAGACGATGCGTCCGGCTCCTTCGCCGATCGCTCCGACCGCTGTCAGCGACTGGGTGAGAGCCAGACCATCGCGGCCTTTGGCCAATCGGTCGGCGAACAGGACGAGAGCTTCGGTGTCGGGATGATGGCTGATCTCAGTCTGGCGAGAGTGCCAGACGATTCCTGCAAGATTCTGCGTGGACGCATGAATGGCCTTGGCCACGGTGCGCGTGCACGGATAGTGCTCCTGCGCTGAGGACGCGATGGCGGGCCGAGGGATATTCAGCTGCGTCAACGCTGAATTTCGCAGGTCAGCTACTTGCAGCGTCTCCGTTGTCGTCAGGCCGACGTGCAGCTGCCCATAGAATCGCGCCTCGGAGACCTCGCGCACAATCCACTCTCCGATGTCGCGAAGCACCGTCTCCAATAGGGCTGCGTGAGGAGTCTTCGCCAAGTAGACAGTCGGAACTCGGATATCAGTTCCTGCCTCATTGAAGGGCGAGAACCTTGCATCGCCGTACCCGCGGTTGGCCTCGGTATGGCCGAACCGTGAGCTGTAGACCCGATGCCATGTGCTGCCTTCGGCGATCGTGCACGTCGGCAGCTGTTCTGCGTGGGCGAGTTCGGTCAGCGTAGTGGTGGCGACGGGGCAGTGTCCTGGTGCTGGGCACTCGAGATCTTCGGGTGCGAAGACAAGTCTCATGCGCCGACAGGAAAAGCGAGGTCGGCGACCTGACGCTCGACGGCACGAATGACTCGTTTCCGGTCCGTGACGATCGCGTCGGCGGGGATCTCCCCGCTGAGCAGTCCGGTAGGACTGGTCAACCACGACCACAAGGACCACGGTTCCATACCTGCAGCCAGGACCGGTTGGACGAGTTGCTCGCTGACCAGTTCGTTGAGTTGCCCGTCCGCGGAGAGCTGGACGTTGGGGATGAGCGTCTTCCCTTTGACCTCAACGGTGAACAGCAGATTGTCTCTCCGCAGCCGATTCACCCACGAGCGTGCACCGCTTTCTCTGGTTCCGCGGAGCTCGGCAAGAGTCTTGTAGGTGGCCGCGCCTTCGTCTTCGACGAGTCGGACACGTGCGTCGGCAGTGCGAACTGCCTGCTTCTGTGTGGCCTCCGAAACCAGAGGGAGGTCGTTGACATAGGCGCGGTCCACCGTGGCGCGGAGCTCGGCTCGCGCTTGGATCCGGAGTTGGACGTGTTTGGCATGAGCTTTGATCACGTCCTGAGCCTCAGCCTGAGTCAGCCCATAGAGATCGAGCTTGATCGTCTGCTCTGAATCATGCGCTTGAGCGGTCATTGCTGCCTCCTCGAATACATCTATTCTAACAATTGCAACATGACACAATCTAGTGTTGCGAGGACTACTGATCCGAAGAATTCGCCTGAGGGCGCTGATAGACATGGCCATGCTCGAACCCTTAGGCGGACAATGGGTTCAAGTTTCGTGAGAACCGGTCCGAGCCCTTCCGTCGTGCATTCGAAGACGAAGAAGATGCGCGTGCGGCGGCGACAGCACGCAGGGAATCCGGACGAGTGAGCCACGAAGAATTAGATCGTGAGCTCGGCCTGAATAGATCGCGTAGGGAAGAAGATTGAGCGCGCACGGTGCGGACGAGGTTATCCGTGGCAGTTGCTCAGATGGCAGTCAACGGAAGAGCCACCTCAGCGACCCCGTAGAATCGACCCCGTCGGCTTTGCACCGACACACCACACAGATTCGAAAGGACCGAAGTGACCGACATCTTCAGTGAACTCAAGGCCCGCGGGCTCGTCGCAGTTTCCACCGACGAGACCGCCCTGCAGAAAGCCCTGGCCGAGGAGTCGCTGACCTATTATGTCGGTTTCGATCCGACGGCGCCGAGCCTGCACATGGGCAACCTCGTCCAGCTGCTCACCGCCGCCCGCCTCCAGCAGGCCGGCCACAACCCGCTGGCCCTCGTCGGCGGCGCCACCGGCCTCATCGGCGATCCGCGCATGTCGGGGGAGCGGACGCTCAACCCGCGTGAGGTCGTCGAGGAGTGGGTGGCGAAGATCCGCACCCAGGTCGAGAAGTTCCTCGACTTCTCGGGACCCCATGCCGCTCAGATCGTCAACAACCTCGACTGGACCTCGCAGCTGTCGGCCATCGACTTCCTCCGCGACATCGGCAAGCACTTCCCGGTCAACCGGATGCTGTCGAAGGAATCCGTCTCCGCACGCCTCAACAGCGAAGCAGGCATCTCCTTCACCGAATTCTCGTACCAGATCCTCCAAGGCAATGACTACCTCGAGCTCAACCGCCGCTACGGCTGCTCCCTGCAGACCGGCGGATCCGACCAGTGGGGCAACCTCACCTCGGGCGTCGACCTCATCCGCCGAGTCGAGCAGAAATCCGTCCATGCCCTGGCCACCCCGCTGATCACGAAGGCCGACGGAACGAAGTTCGGCAAGACCGAATCCGGCACCGTGTGGCTCGACTCGTCGCTGACCAGTCCGTACGCGTTCAGCCAGTTCTGGCTCAACGCCGACGACCGCGACGTGGTCAAGTACCTCAAGGTGTTCTCGCTGCGCCCGCTCGACGAGATCGAAGCCATCGAAGCCGAGTTCACTGCCGCCCCGCACACCCGTGTGGCGCAGAAGGCCCTCGCCGAGGATGTCACCACCCTCGTCCACGGGCGCCAGGCCTACGACCAGGCCATCGCCGCAGCCTCCGCCCTCTTCGGCGGGGGAGAGCTCGCCGGTCTCGACGCATCGACCCTGGGTGCCGCCACTGCCGAGCTGCCCCGCGGTGACGTGTCCGCGACCCAGCTGTCCGAGGGCCTGCCCGTCGCCGACGCGTTCGTCGCCGCTGGCATCGTCAAGTCCAAGGGCGAGGCCCGCCGCGCCATCAAGGACGGCGGGGCGTATGTGAACAACGTCAAGGTCGCCGACCAGGAACAGGCCCTGACCTCCGCCGAGGTGCTCCCCACCGAAGCCGGGGGAGTGATCCTTCTGCGCCGGGGAAAGAAGACCCTCGGAGCTGTTGACATCATCAACTGAGCGTCATCGTCACCGACAGCACCGTGCCATCCCAGAACCGGGAGGCACGGTGTTGTCGTATTCACGACCGTCGTCCACGTCCACAATCACCGGCCTTGTGAAACCCGAATACAAGCCATGTGCTTGTCGGCCTTGCCGACTGGGCCGCATTCCAGCCAACCCGCCGACTGATCTGAGGGAAACACCATGGCGAGGCCGACGTTGATCAGACAGACTGGAACAGAATCCGAAACACGAAGACGCGACGAGCTCACCCAGCCGCGAGCATCGCGTGACGACAACGAACGAGGAGCCCATGCGCACCCTGCTCAACATCATCTGGTTCATCTTCTCCGGCCTCTGGCTGGCACTCGGATACTGGGCCGCCGGCATCATCGCCTGCATCTTCATCGTCACCATCCCCTGGGGCATCGCTTCCTTCCGGATCGGCAACTACGCGCTGTGGCCCTTCGGCCGCGAAGTCATCGAAACCCGCCCGGCAGGGGTGGCGACGACCCTGGGCAACATCATCTGGCTCATCGTCGCCGGCATCTGGCTGGCCATCGGCCACGTCATCACCTCGATCCCGCTGTTCATCTCGATCATCGGCATCCCGCTCGGCTGGGCGAACATCAAACTCATCCCCGTATCACTCATGCCGCTGGGCAAGCAGATCGTCGACAGCGATCGACTCATGCCCGGCTACCGCGGAGCCTGAGCCTGCGGCTCAAGAGCTCTGCTCCTCGAGTTCCTCGAGAGAGATGCGGCCTTTGCGCACTGCCCAGAGCACGCGGCGGGTGCGCACGATTCGAGGCAGGGTGATGATCAGCAGTCCACCGAGCATGTTGAACGGGATCACGATCCCGAACCACTGCAGGAAGTCGAGGATCGAAATGTCCGCCCCGGCCATCATGGCGGCGAGGATGACGATCGCATTGATGGCTCCATGCAACATGCTCGCTCCGATCACCAGCAGACCGGTGATCATGCAGACGATCGCCTTGACCGTGTCGTTCGATGTTCCCTGCTGCATGCGTGTCGCCAATGTGATCGTTGCGCCGGCAAGAAGCGAGAGGGCGAGCATGACAGCGAGGGATGACTGGTTGATATAGCTCAGCGCCATATCGACGAGCGTTTGGTGGTAGTCCGGAAGAGCAAGGACGATCAGCCAAGCAAATACCGCGCCGCCGAGCAGGTTGGTCACGAGAGTCACCGACCAGAGTCGAAAGACCTGGGTCCAATTCGCCTGGCCTGCGATGACGGCATTGATCGGCAGCAGGAACTCTTCGGTGAACAGCTCCGAATGCGCTAGCTTCAACGCCAGCAGGCCGATGCCGAACGCCATCCCTGCGAGGATCTCCGACCCGGTCGTCTGCTTGACGAGCACCATAGCCAGGATGCCGAGACCGACATCGATGCCACCGAAGAGTCCGGTGACGATGAGCTCGGGCCATTTCCGGTTGAGCCGCTTGGCACCCTCGGTGACTGTATTTGCTGCCTCGTCGATGAGAGCGTCCTCGAGATCGAGGTCGTTGCGGCCAAGTCGTTCTCGCTGCTCTTTCTGAGTCATTGGGCCAGTGTAGGGGCGAGGCACCGGGAATCGCTGGGAGTCGCCTGCATGGTGAGGGTAAGAGGCGGCTGCGTCGGGTGGGTGCGGGTGCTGGACGTTGCGTCTGCGAAACGCACCGATGCCTCTGCGAAACGCACTGATGCCTCGGCAGAAACGCGCACAGACCTGCGCTTCAGGGTTCGGTGACGGGCGTCACAGCAGAATTTCCGCTTTCGAGTTGCACGGTGCGCTCGGAGTGGTCTAGAGTTATATCTCGTTGCC
>NZ_VIGO01000016.1:0-29077 GCF_009299785.1 Brevibacterium sp. CFH 10365
GACTCACAGCCGTCAGGTAGTAATTGGTCAGCGGAGGCGGGCGAGGCGAGAGACTTCGGAGACGAACCATTCGACGGCGTAGACGGGGTCTCGTCCCCCGCCCTTGACGGCGGCGTCGGCTTCGGCCGCGGCGATGAGCGACTGGCCGAGTGCCACCTCATTCCACCGACGGACTTCGCGGCGGGCACGGTCGACCTGCCACGGCGCCATCTTCAGCTCGGATGCCAGCTCGCCGCTGGTGCCGGAGAATCCCTGCACCTTCGCCATGCCGCGCAGCTTCATCGCCACTGCCGCCACGAGCGGGACCGGATCGGAGCCGGTCGACAGCGCATGTCGGAGCAGACTGAGCGCGTTCTTCGCGTCTCCGGCCACTGCCGCATCGGCGACCTTGAAGCCGGTGGCCTCGACGCGGCCGCCGTAGTACTGGTCGACGACCTCGGCGGTGATGGTGCCTTCGGTGTCTTCGATGAGCTGGTCGACTCCGGCATTGAGTTCGGCGAGGTCGGAGCCCAGCGCCGACATGAGAGCGGCCATGCCGGCTTCGTCGATGCGCCGCTTCGCGGTCTTGAACCGGGTCTGCGCGAACTTCGCCCGATCGCTTTCGTTCTTCAGCACTGCCGCGTCGATGCGGGGGAAGCCGGCGGAGTCGAGCTTCTTGATCAGCTTCGCTCCCCGATTGCCGCCGGCGTGCAGCAGCACCACTACTGCGTCGTCGTTCGGTGCGTCCAGATAAGCCAGGGCGTCGCCCAAGAAGTCCTCCGAGCACTTCTCGACGGCATCGACGATGATGAGCTTCGAGGAGGAGAACAGGGACGGGGAGGCCGCCATCGCCAGCTCACCGGCTTGGTATCCGGCAGCGTCGAGTTCGATCTCTTCGGGATCCTGCTTCCGCGCGGCCGACACGATGCGGTCCTTGGCCATGCGGACGAGCACCGATTCGCCACCGGAGATCATGACGACGGGGGCGGGTTTCGCCGAACTCCACGGGATCAGGGTCTTCTTCGCTGCCATGGACCCCAGCCTATCGTGGCTGACCGACACGACAGTCACCACCAGTGCGTTCCCGGCCTGAGCGGCGCACGAACCCGACCGGCGCACGATCCCGGCCCGACCAGCGTACGATCTCGGCCCGACCGGTCCTCGATGAGAGCCGCTGGGCGACGGGAGTCTCAGCCCTTGCTCTCGGGACAGCTCTGTCCTGTGCTGTATCGGCTCTGCGCGTAGAGCGCGACCGAACCGCAGCGATCGGTGCGCAGCACGGGAATGGGGCCGAAGGACCGCACCGACTTCGTGCTCGGATGCCCGTAGCTGTTCTCCCCGACCGAGATGACGCCGAGATCGGGAGCCGCGGCGGCGAAGAATTCGGGCGCCAGGTCGGAGGAGCCGTGGTGCGGTGCGACGAGCACATCGACCGGCCGCACCTGCTGGGCCAGCAGATACTGCTCCTCGGCCCCGACATCGCCGGGCAGCAGAGTGCTCAGCCCAGCCTGTTCGACCCGCACCACCAGGGAGTCTTCGTTGCGCAGCTCTTCGTCCTCCGCCGACATGACCGAACGCAGCGGCGGCCACAGCACCTCCACGGTGGCCGTATCGAAGCTCAGCGTCTGGCCGCGGTGGGTGGGGACCACCTCGGCGCCGGTGTCGGTGATCATGCGCTTCGCCTCCGGCGAGCCCGCGACATTCACGGAGACGAACAGCCGGTCGACCTTCCGCCCCCACGTCGTGCCCGCGTATCCGGCGAAGTGGTCGGCATCGAAGTGGGAGATGAGCAGGTCGAACTCCTCTATGCCGGATTCGTCGAGGCAGGTGTCGATGGGTTTCGGCTCGCGCCCCGTGTCGACGACGAGACCCCGACCGTCACCGAGGTTGATCACCGCCCCCGAGCCCTGACCGACATCGCAGACGAGCACCAGCCAGTCCGCCGCCGGCGGCTTCGCCCTGACCGTGACGATGACGGCGGCGGTGAGCAGGCAGCACAGGACGAGCACGGGCAGACCCCAGAGGCGGCGGCGCACGAGCATCCATGTTCCGGCCACGGCCAGTCCGAGCAGCCCGAGTGCCAGCAGTGTTCCGACCGGCGGCACCGGCCAGTCGAGGGCGGCTCCGGGCAGTGCGGCGCAGACTCGGGCCACGACGACGATCCACCACGCCGGGAAGGATCCGATCCACGCCAGCAGTGCGGAGGCGAAGTCCGCTCCGGGCAGTCCCGATGTCCCGATGCCGGTGGTCACGAGGCTGAGGAAGCCGGCCACCGTCGCCGGCATGACCGCGGGTGCGGCCAGAGCGTTGGCGGCCACCGACCACAGTCCGATGCGCGGATCGATCGCCACGAGCACCGGAGTGCACGCGAGTTGGGCGACGAAGGGCACGATGAGTGCGGTGACGAGCACCGTGGGCAGCAGCGGCAGGTGCACGGCGAGGCGTCGCAGCAGGATCGGAACGACGAACATGATCGCCGCCGTGGAGACCACGGACAGGACGAACCCCACCGAGGTGGCCAACACGGGCACGAATGCCAGAAGCAGGCTCGCCGTCGAGCACATGACCGCGACCGGGGAGATCCCGCCGCCGCGCAGGAACACGAGTGCCGCCGCGATCGCCATTCCGGCGGCTCGGATGGCACTGGGTTCGAATCCGACGATGAAGACGTAGCCGATGCAGGTGAGCACCCCGATGCTCACACGCAGTCGGGGTCCTGCTCGGCAGGCTCCGGCGAGCAGTCCGGCACCGAGGCTGACTATCGTGACGTTGCTGCCCGACACGGCCGAGACGTGGGTGAGGGAGACGACTCGCATGTCGTCGACCATCCGATCGTCCTGCGGAGAGGTGTCGCCGACGACGAGCCCGGGCAGCAGACGACCTCCATCGCTGCCGGCGGCCAGCGAGTCGTCGCGCAGTTCGGTGCGCAGGCGGTCTCGCCACTGCCACAGCCCGTCAGGTTCTTCGAGCACCTGAGGTTCTGCGTCGGTCGAGCGGATGTCGTCGAGGCGTTCCGTGGGCATCCGCACCTTCGCTCCGTCCGCGACGACGTCGGGGCTGAGGACGTGGGTGAAGCCGGTGGGTGTGAGCAGTGTCAGCCTGGTCCACTCGGATGCGCCGGGTTCGCTGCGGCCGACGACGAGCCCCGTGGTCTCGACCTGTCTGTCCGGTCCGTGAGCGGCGGCCAGAGCGGTGATCTGGATCGTCAGCAGACAGGTGAAGACGAGGACACCGACACCGAGGTGGTGATGGCGTCTCAGGGTCAGGATCCCGACGAGCCCGAGCACGGGAATGCCGAACAGCGCCCATGGTTCCGGTGACAGGAGTGCGCTGGCCCACAGGCCGGCGGCACAGCAGAGAAGACGAACGGAGCCCGGCCACAGCGCAACCCGTTCCCGCACCCACGCGAGCAGGGACTCACTCGCCCGGCGCAGCGCCCCGAGTCTGTGTCTCAGCGACTGCGCTCGCAGGGGCTGTCGCCTGCGCGGCCGCGAGTGCTGTGTCCGGCGGTCCGGGTCAGCCGACGGTGACAAGGTCTTTGAGGCTTTCGAAGGTCTTCGGTCCGATGCCTTTGACGAGCAGCAGATCTTCGACGCTTGCGAAGGGCTGCTGGGTGCGGTGGCTGATGATCGCCTCGGCGGTGACTGGACCGACTCCGGGCAGAGTCTCCAAGGCGGTGGCATCGGCGGTGTTGAGATCGACTTTTCCGGCCTGACCTGGCGGACCGCCTTCGGGCCCGGCTGAACCGTTCGCGGCACCAGCGGATGAATCGCCGGCTCCTCCTGGTCCCGGTTCCGCTCCCCCGGCCCCGTCCTGCGCCGTTCCCTCCGGTCCGGCCCCCTCCGCCCCAGCACCGTCGACACCGGCCGCCGATTCCTCTCCCTCCTTCGGGATATGGATCTGCTCACCGTCGGCGAGCACTCGCGCCAGATTCACCGATTCGCCGTCGGCCCCGGCGCTCAGCCCACCTGCGGCCTCGACTGCGTCGTGGACCCGCGCTCCTGCTTTGAGGGTGACCACGGAGGGATTCCTCACCGCCCCGGTGATATGGACGATCACCTCCCCGTTCGCATCGGCCCTCGCCCCTTTCGCCGAGGCGGCTCCCTCCTGGCCGCCGGTCGTTCCCGCACCGGGTGCGCCGGCTTCACCCGATTCGACCCCACCGGCTGTCGCGGCAGGCGACTGTCCGACCTGTGCGGGTTGTCCGGCGCCGCTGCCGTCCCCGGCCGGCGAATGCTGTGGCGCGGGTCGGAAGAGGAAGAAGGCGAGCACGAGGATTCCGACCGTGGCGATGCCGACCGCCGCCAGCACAGGCAGACGCACCCGACGGGGCTCGACGGGTTCTTCTTCACCGGCGGTGTCGGCGGTGTAGATATCGCCCGGCACCCAACCGCCGCGCTCGGCGCTGGCGTTGAGGAGGCCGGCGAAGCGATCATCCGGGGACACAGCCATGGTCCGACGCTAAGGCCCGCGACGATTGCCTGCCAGGCAGCAGAAGTCGCCTGTGGAAAGGGCCCCAGCATCCACAGGGCTGAGGCGGTCAAGTCACGTGAGCGTCCCCAGGCAGCAATGTGCGAGTCAGCAGTGTGCGAGTCAGGGTTTCGTCTGCACGGTCACGCCGACGGTGCCGGGGCCCACATGCGCGGTGATGATCGTCGACAGCGTCCTGAACGAGGTGTCGAATCCGAGGTCGCGCAGCCGTGAGCTCAGCAGTTCGGCATCGACCGTGTCCATCTCCCCTTCGGCATTCTGCACCTCGACCTCCACGGTGTCCTCGGGGTCGGCCACCTCGGCGGCGGCCTGCGCGGCGAGTGCGACGATCTTCTCCAGCGCTTTGGCCCGGGTGCGCACCCGGGCGAGCGGAACGACGATGCCGGCGTTGAGACCGAGCACGGGAACGATCTGCAGGGCCCTGCCCAGCAAGGAGGATGCGGCACCGATCCGGCCGCCTCGGCGCAGGTGTTCGAGGCTGCCGGGGGCGAACACCGAGCGGGTCTCGCCCGCGCACCAGTCGGCGATGGTGCCGGCGATCGATTCGACGTCGAGTCCCTGCCGGATCCCGGCCACAGCCACGGCCAGCGCCCCGGCCAATCCCGCCGAGGTGGTCCTCGAGTCGACGACATCGACGAGGATGTCCTCGGCTTCGGCGGCTCTGACCGCGGAATCGCGGGTCCCCGAGAGCTCCGCGGACATGGTCACGACGATGATGGCCTCGGCCCCGTCCTCGCGCAGCCGCGCATAGGCGTCGGAGAACTGCGTCGGCGTGGCCATGGAGGTGGTGACCTCGGTGCCGTCGGTCATCTTCGCGCACAGATGCCCGGCACCGACCTCACCGTCGGCGAAGGCGACTCCGCCGATGAGCACGGTCAGCGGCACCACCGCGAAGAGGCCGCCGGTGGCCTCGCTCAGCTCCTCGCGTTCGGCCGCGGACAGCTGTGCCGTGGAGTCGGTGACCAGTCCGATTCTCATGGACGGCCCAGGGCCCGATACGTCCAGCCCGCTGCCCGCCACAGTTCCGGAGTGAGCACGTTGCGGCCGTCGACGAGCACCTTCCCGCTCACGAGTCCAGCGGTCGCCGCCGGGTCGAGATCGCGGTATTCGCGCCATTCGGTCAGCAGCAGCACCGCTTCGGCCCCGGTGAGCGCCTCAGCGGTGTCGGCGACGTAGTCGAGTTCGGGGAACGACTTCTTCGCATTGCCGAGTGCCTGCGGATCGGTGACGGTCACGAGTCCGCCCTGCGTGGCGATGAGTCGGGCCACGGCAAGGGCCGGAGAATCACGGACGTCGTCGCTGTCGGGTTTGAACGCGGCGCCGAGGATGGTGATCCTCTTACCGATGAACGATCCGCCCAGAGCGTCTCGGGCGATGTCGACCATGCGCACCCGCCGACGCATGTTGATCGAGTCGATCTCTTTGAGGAACGCCACCGCCTGATCGGCGCCGAGCTCTCCGGCTCGGGCCATGAAGGCGCGGATGTCCTTGGGCAGGCAGCCGCCGCCGAACCCGAGCCCGGCGTTGAGGAATTTGCGGCCGATCCGGTCGTCCATGCCGATCGCATCGGCGAGCTGGGTGACATCGGCACCGGAGGCCTCGCAGAGTTCGGCCATGGCGTTGATGAACGAGATCTTCGTGGCCAGGAACGAGTTCGCCGCGGTCTTGACGAGCTCGGCGGTCGCGAAGTCCGTGATCATCCGCGGAGTGTCGTCGGCGAGGATCGAGGCGTAGACGTCATCGAGGGTCGCGGCAGCGGCGTGGCCGGGCTCGCCGTCGGCGACTCCGTAGACCAGCCGATTCGGGTGGAGCGTGTCCTCGACGGCATGGCCTTCGCGCAGGAACTCCGGGTTCCACATCATCGCGGCCCCGGTGTCGGCGATGGTGCCGGCCAGGCGCTCGGCGGTGCCCACGGGAACGGTCGACTTGCCCACAACCACCGACGTCTCAGTCAGGTGCGGGTGCAGCGATCTCACGGCCGCATCGACATAGGTGACATCGGCGGCGAACTCGCCGGGCTTCTGCGGAGTGCCCACGCACACGAAGTGCACGGTGGCGTCGGCGGCACGGGAGATGTCGGTGGTGAAAACGAGCTTCCCGCGCTCCTGAGCCTTCACGAGGAGTTCACTCAGTCCCGGTTCGAAGAAGGGCGGCCGGCCGGAGGTCAGGGCCTCGACCTTCTCTGTGTCGACGTCGACTCCCGTGACCTCGTGGCCCAGGGACGCCATGGCCGCCGCATGGACCGCGCCCAGATATCCGCAACCGACGACTGAAATCTTCAAACCGAGCTCTCCTGGGAATTGGCATGCGTTTTCGCACCACACTATATGCCACCCGGTTGCACGATATGTGGAGGTTGAAACAGTACGCTTGGGAATGTGAAGCGTTTCCTTGATTTCCTCACCAACTCACCGGCCGCCGTGACGTTTGCGGTGCTCACCGTGCTCGGCATCGTGGCCTTCGCCGTTCCCGGGCTGCACTCTGCGGCGTGGATCATCGGGCTTGTGCTGTGCCTCGGCGTGATCGCGGCGCTGCTGATGTTCCACGGCGAATGGCGGCGCGCTCAGCACCAGATCGACGCGCTGCGGCAGCAGCTCAGCCTCGAGCGCGGCCGGATGGACACGCCCGGACTGACTCCGGTGGAGAACACTGTCGAACTGCTTCCCGACGAGCGTCGCGCCCGCCGGATCCTCGAACTCATCCCGGACTCGTCCGGCCTCGTCCAGTCCCTGCGACTCGATGCGACTTTCGCCACCGTGGCCGTCGACGAACTCGAACCGCTCTACACCTTCTGCGCCGAGTTCAAGACGGCCAGCTTCGACAACCCGCGTTCGCACACGGCGTTCATGAACCTCTATCGGGCGGCCGAAGGCCTGTCGATCTGGGTGAAGGAGGAGACCCAGATCTCGCCCGATGACTCCGGGACCCGTGAGATCCGACCCGGCGATGCCCGCAAGGACGGTTGGCGCGGCTACACCGAGGCCCAGAGCCGCGGCGAACGCCTCAGCGACGACTTCGTCTCCTCCCGATGGGAGTTCAATCAGACAGCACTCGAACTCGGGCTGGTCTCGGGCACCCCGCCGTTCAACGACTGAGGATCAGTGCCGGATCCACCACGAATCCAACGGGGCCACAGGGGTGCGGCGTTTGTGTTCTGACCTGCGGTATTTCTCGATGAGCGCCGAGGCGGCCGCGGGCTCGATCTCCTTCCCCTCGAGGAAGTCATCGATCTGGTCGTAGGTCAGGCCCAGTGACGATTCGTCGGTCTGTCCCGGTTCGTCGTCGAGCAGATCCGCGGTGGGAGCCTTGACGATGAGATGGTCGGGAGCGCCGAGGTGGCGCAGCAGTTCCCGTCCCTGCCGTTTGTTCAGACCCGCCAGGGGGACGACGTCGGCCGCACCGTCTCCGAACTTCGTGAAGAAGCCGGTGACCGCCTCGGCGGCATGATCGGTTCCGACGACGAGGGCCCTCTTCTCCCCCGCCAGTTCGAACTGGGCGATCATCCGCATCCTGGCCTTGACGTTGCCCTTGCCGAAGTCGGTGATCGGCGTGCCCGTGGCCTTCTCGTACTCCTCGGCGGCCGCATCCGTGGCGGCGCCGATGTTGATCGCCGGCTCATGATCGGCGGCGATGAAGGACAGTGCATCCTGAGCATCGGCCTCATCGGTCTGCACATGGTGGGGCAGACGCACGGCCCAGAACTCGGCATCGGCACCGCGGCGGCGCAGATCCTCCACCGCCAGCTGGCAGAGCCTGCCGGCCAGGGTGGAATCCTGTCCGCCGCTGATGCCGAGCACCAGTCCCTTGACACCGGTGGTCAGCACATAGTCGACGAGGAACTCGACCCTCCGGGCGACCTCGGTGGCCGGGTCGATCTGTGGTCGCACGCCGAGGGCGTGTCGGATCTCGTCCTGAACTCTGTCGTTCGTCATGCTCTCACCAGTCGTAGTCGGAAAGGGGCGATGCGCCGTTGCCCGGCACCCGTACTCATGCAGTCTCCCAGATGCTGTGTTACGGCGAAGTGTCGCCCTATTCTCAAGCGTCGGGAACGATGTTGACCAGTTTCGGTGCGCGCACGATCACCTTGCGCACTCCGGCACCGCCGAGGGCCTTGACGGCGTTCGGCGACTCGAGGGCCAGCGTCTCCAGCTCTTCGGCGGAGATGTCCGGAGCGACCTCGAGGCGTGCACGCACCTTGCCCTTGACCTGAACCACACAGGTCACCGTCTCGGCGACGAGATGGTTCGGATCCGCCGCGGGGAAGGAAGCATAGGTGACAGTCGACTCGTGCCCGAGACGCGACCACAGCTCTTCGGCCAGGTGCGGGGCGAAGGGCGCGAGCATGATGGACAGCGGTTCGAGGACCTCCCGGGTCGCACCGCCCTGCTTGGTGGCATGGTTGGTGAGCACGATGAGCTTGGAGATCGCAGTGTTGAACCGCAGATGGTCCATGTCCTCGCGCACGCCGTCGATGACCTGGTGGAGGACCTTGAGCGATTCGGCGTCGGTCTCGCCGTCGGAGATCACGGACTCGCCCGTGGTCTCATCGACGAAGAGTCTCCACACGCGCTGCAGGAATCGCTGCGCGCCGACGACGGCACGGGTGTCCCACGGCCGGTCCTGCTCCAGCGGGCCCATCGACATCTCGTAGACGCGGAAGGTGTCGGCCCCGAAGGCGTCGTACATCTCGTCGGGCATGACGGAGTTCTTCAGCGATTTGCCGATCTTTCCGTACTCCCGGTTGACCTGCTCGCCGTCGAACCAGAAGGTCAGCTCACCGTTCGATTCGGTCCGCTCCTCCACCTCGGCGGCGGGGACGTAGACACCACGGGAATCCGTGTACGCATAGGCCTGGATGTAGCCCTGGTTGACCAGACGGTGGAACGGCTCGGACGAGGAGATGTGGCCGAGGTCGAAGAGGATCTTGTGCCAGAACCGGGCGTAGAGCAGGTGGAGCACAGCGTGCTCCTGGCCGCCGACATAGAGGTCGGCACCGCCGCGCGGCTTCGAGGCCCGCGGTCCCAGCCAGTACTTCTCATTGGCCGGATCGACGAGGCGTTCGTCATTGTGCGGGTCGGCGTAGCGCAGCTGGTACCACGACGATCCGGCCCAGTTGGGCATCGTGTTCGTCTCACGCTGGTAGGTCTTCGGACCGTCACCGAGGTCGAGCTCGATGCTCGTCCATTCCTGGTTTCGGCTCAGCGCCGGTTCGGGACGGCTGTCGGCATCATCGGGTGCGTAGGTCCGCGGTGCGAAGTCGTCGACTTCGGGCAGCTGGACGGGCAGCATCTCGTCGGGCAGTGCGATGGGGGTGCCGTTCTCGTCGTAGACGATCGGGAAGGGCTCGCCCCAGTAGCGCTGGCGGGAGAACAGCCAGTCGCGCAGTCGGTACTGGGTGGATTCGGTGGCCAGTCCCCTGTCGGCCAGCCATGCGGTGACTCGGGCCTTCGCCGCGTCGATGCCGAGGCCGTTGATGTCGATCTCGGCGTTGGCCGAGTTGATCATCACGCCGGTGCCGGTGAACGGTGCATCCTCGTCGTGGTCGGCCGGGGGCTGCACGGTGCGGATATAGGGCAGTCCGAAGGCCTTCGCGAAGTCCCAGTCACGGGCGTCTTCGGCGGGCACGGCCATGATCGCGCCGGTCCCGTACCCCATCAGCACGTAGTCGGCGACGAAGATCGGCACCTGGTCCCCGGTGGCCGGGTTGAGCGCATAGGAGCCGGTGAAGATGCCGGTCTTCTCCCGGCTCTGCTGCCGGTCGGCGTCGGTCTTGGCGGCTGCGACGCGCTGGTAGGCGGCGATCGCCTCGGCGGGGGTGGCTTCTCCCCCACGCCAGGACTCGGGCGTGGACTCATCCCATGCCTGCGCGGTCAGCTGGGCGACCTGCGGGTGTTCGGGGCTGAGGACGAGGTAGGTGGCGCCGAACAGGGTGTCCGGGCGGGTGGTGTAGACCTCGATGTCGGCGACGTCGTCACCGGCGAAATCGTCACCGGCGATGGGCAGTCGCAGCAGCGCGCCCTTCGACCGGCCGATCCAGTTGACCTGCATCGCGTGGATCGCATGCGGCCAGTCCAGCACGTCGAGGTCGTCGATGAGGCGGTCGGCGTAGGCGGTGATCCGCATGTTCCACTGCCGCAGACGACGTGTGAAGACCGGGAAGTTTCCGCGTTCGGACAGGCCGTCGGCGGTGACCTCTTCATTGGCCAGCACTGTGCCCAGTCCGGGGCACCAGTTGACCGGGGATTCGGAGACGTAGGCGAGGCGGAATCCCTGCAGGACATTCTCTCGCTCGGCCGGGCTCAGATCCGACCAGGCGCGACCATCGGGGGTGGGGCGGGTGCCGGAGGCGAACTGTTCGATGAGCGTCTCGATCGGACGGGCCGCGCCCTTGGCCTCACCGTCGGGGGTCGTCGCCTCCGGGTCGTACCAGGAGTTGAAGATCTGCAGGAAGATCCACTGGGTCCACTTGACGAATTCGTCGTCGGTCGTGGCGAAGCGGCGGCGCACGTCATGGGCCAGCCCCAGACGACGCAGCTGTTCGGTCATGTTCGCGATATTGGCATCGGTGGTGATGCGCGGGTGCTGACCGGTCTGCACTGCGTAGAGGTCGGCGGGCAGTCCGAAGGCGTCATAGGACAGCGCGTGCATGACGTTGAGTCCGCGCATCCGCTGGTAGCGGCCGTAGACGTCGGTGCCCAGATAGCCCAGCGGGTGGCCGACGTGCAGTCCCACTCCGGAGGGGTAGGGGAACATGTCCATGATGTACAGGGACTCGCGCTCGCTGAGGTCGGCCGGCGGGCCGTAGGGCGACGACGTGTCCTGGGAGTCAAGCTCGCCGAGGTCTCCGGTGGGGTTCGGGGTGTGGAACGTGCCCGATTCCTCCCAAGTGCGCTGCCAAGACTTCTCGATCTCTTCGGCCAGCGCCGCATCGTAGCGGAAACCGGTCTCCTCAGGGTTCGTCGTCATTACCTTCCTTCGCTGAACAGACGTGAGCGGGTTCCGACCATCGTACTCTGAACGCCCCTTGATTCGACTTGGCTAGACTGCCCACAGGGCAGCGGACGCCGGATATCTCGGCAAACGTGACCGATTTCACTGAGACCCGGCCGAACTGTAAGATAACCGAGCAGTAACTTACGTCCTCGAAGGAGACCCATGAGCTCAACGACCATGCCGCAGTCGTCAACACCCGTCGTCGGTTTCGAGGTCGATTCCACCTCGTCGACCACCGATGTCTTCCTCCGCACAGTCGCGGAGGATCCCAGCCGCCCTCTGGTCGCCAAGCCCGACGGTGACGGGTGGATCGACACGACCGGTGCCGAATTCCTCGCCGAGGTCAAAGCCGCGGCGAAGGGGCTCATCGCCTTGGGCGTGGGAGTCGGCGATCGGATCGCGATCTTCGGGCCCACCTCCTATGAATGGACGCTGAGCGACTATGCCATCTGGTATGCCGGCGGAATCTCCGTGCCGTTCTACGACACCTCCTCAGAGAGCCAGCTCACGTGGATGCTCACCGACGCCAATGTCACGCGTGGACTCGTCGCCACCGGCGACCATGCCGATCGGGTGCGGGCCGCGGCTGCGGCCGGCGGACGCGAAGAGCCGGCCCTGCGGGTCTGGGAGGACAGCGCATTCGCCGATCTCGCCGAGGCCGGCAAGGACATCAGCGACGAGGAACTCGAAGCCGCCCGCTCGCAGGTCGGATCCGAATCCGTGGCCACGATCATCTACACCTCCGGCACCACCGGAAAGCCCAAGGGCTGCGTGCTCACCCACGCGAATTTCGTCCAGACCTCCCAGGCCGCCCGCCACCAGATCCCCAGTGTTCTGGACACGAAGATGCGCTGCCTGCTGTTCCTGCCGCAGGCCCACGTCTTCGCCCGGTTCATCGAGGTCCTGGCCATCAGCAACGGCGCTCTGCTCGCCCATCAGTCGGACCTGACGAAGCTCACCGATGCCATGGGCAGCTTCCGCCCGTCGTTCATCCTCGGTGTGCCCCGCGTCTTCGAGAAGGTCTTCAATTCTGCACTGGCGACCGCCCAGGCAGGCGGCAAGGAGAAGATCTTCCGCCGCGCCGAGCAGGTCGCCGTCGCGTATTCGAAGGCTCTGGACACCGGCAAGGTTCCGACCAGCCTCAAGCTCCAGCACGCCCTGTTCGACAAGCTCGTCTATTCGAAGCTGCGTGCGGTCATGGGCGACAATGTCACTCATGCGGTCTCCGGAGGCGGTGCACTCGGCGCTCACCTCGGCCACTTCTTCCGCGGACTCGGCATCATCGTCCTCGAAGGCTACGGCCTCACCGAGACCACCGCCCCGATCACCGTCAACGTTCCGGAGAAGTCGAAGATCGGCACCGTCGGCGTGCCGCTGCCGGGTGTCTCGGTGGCGATCGCTCCCGACGGTGAGATCCTGACCAAGGGCGTGCCGGTCTTCCGCGAATACTGGAACAACCCGGAGGCCACGTCCAAGGAGTTCCACGACGGCTGGTTCGGCACCGGTGACCTCGGCTCCCTCGATGAAGACGGATACCTCACGATCAACGGCCGCAAGAAGGAGATCATCGTAACCTCCAGCGGCAAGAACATCGCCCCGGCGCCGCTCGAGGACGTGCTGCGCCGTCACCCGATCATCGGCCAGCCGGTGCTCGTCGGTGAGAACCGCAAGTTCGTCTCCGCACTGATCTTCCTCGATTCGGAGATGCTGCCGGGCTGGCTGAAGAACCATGATCTGCCGCCGATGGATCTGCGCGAGGCCGCCGACGATGATGCGATCCGGGCCGAAGTGGCCAAGGCCGTCGAGCAGATGAACAGGACCGTCTCGCGTGCCGAGGGGGTCAAGAAGTTCACGATCCTGCCGATCGAACTCACCGAGGAGAACGGCTACCTCTCAGCCAAGCAGTCGGTCAAGCGTCATCTCATCAGCAAGGACTTCGCCGCCGAAATCGACGCGCTCTACGCCGGCTGAGACACAGCCGCTGCCGACGACGATGAATCGCTGAGCAAAGCCTCGGGGCACGGCCCGGGCACGGACGTCGATTGTCCGCGCCCGGGCCGTCGCCGTCCCGCCTCGGCGGGGGTCGGCTCCCCCACCGGTACGGACGTGGCGACAGTGACGTCGGGCCGCCTCGGCGAGGGCTTGCCTCAGCGTCGTAAGCTGAGGGCAGAAGTCGTTCGAACCGAGCTCATTGGAGGCAGCGTCATGTCCGACAACACCGATCACACGCCCAGCTACGTGACCGAGGGCGCGGAATTCAACCGCGATACGAACTACATCGACGATCGGATCCTCAATGATCCGAACGCCCAGTGGCCCGTCGAACCGGGCCGGTATCGTCTCATCGCCGCCCGCGCCTGCCCGTGGGCGAACCGGACGATCATCGTCCGTCGTCTCCTCGGCCTCGAGGACGCCATCTCCCTCGGCCTGCCGGGTCCCACTCATGATGCGCGGTCGTGGACCTTCGACCTCGACCCGGGCGGGGTGGATCCGGTGCTCGGCATCGAACGGCTGCAGCAGGCTTTCTTCGCCCGGTACCCGGACTATCCGCGGGGAATCACCGTGCCGGCCGTCGTCGACGTGCCCACCGGCGTCGTCGTGACCAACGACTTCCCGCAGATCACGGAGGACTTCTCCACTCAGTGGACCGACTACCACCGTGAGGGTGCGCCGGATCTCTGGCCCGAGGAATCCCGGGAGGAGATGGAGAAGGTGATGCGGCTGATCTACACGGAGATCAACAACGGCGTCTACCGCTGCGGATTCGCCGGCTCCCAGGACGCCTACGATGCCGCGTTCGACCGCCTGTTCACCGCCCTGGACACGATCGAGGACCGGCTGAGCCGATCACGGTTCCTCATGGGTGAGACCATCACCGAGGCGGATGTCCGTCTGTTCACGACCCTCGTCCGCTTCGATCCAGTCTACTTCGGCCACTTCAAGTGCAATCGTCAGCCGCTCACGGCCTTCGAGAACCTGTGGGGATACGCCCGCGACCTCTATCAGACCCCGGGATTCGGGGACACGGTCGACTTCGAGCAGATCAAACAGCACTACTACATCGTCCACGAGGATGTGAACCCGACGCAGATCGTGCCCAAGGGCCCGGATCTCTCCGGCTGGCTCAGCGATCACGGCCGTGACCGGAAGTTCGGTGGTTCGCCCTTCGGCGACGGGACTGCTCCCGGCCCGGTCAAGCCCGGCGAGGAGGTCTCACCTGGTCATACGGCATCTGCCTGGGTGAGCTGAGACCTGGGCCAGTTGATTCCTGGGTGAGCTGAGACCTGGGCCTCAGGAATCGAACTGTCCGGGCTCGATATGGTCGTCTTCGGTCGTATCGAGCCCGGCGGCCTTCTTCCGTCGCTGTTTGCGGACCTTGAGCACGATCCACACGATGACGAAGACGACGACTGCGACGATGACGAGGTTCTGGAAGTAGCCGGCGTACGTCTCGACGACCGACCAGTTCTCACCGAGGGCGAAACCGGCGACGATGAGGATCGTGTTCCAGATCGTGCTGCCGGCCGTGGTCAGCAGCAGGAACTTGGCCAGTCGCATGTCCCGCATCCCGGCTGGGATGGAGATGAGGGACCGGAAGATCGGGATCATCCGCCCGAAGAACACGGCCTTGTCCCCGTGCCTGTCGAACCAGTCGACGGTCTTGTGCACGTCATCGACGTCGACCAGCGGCATCTTCACGGCGATGCGGGCGATGCGTTCGATGCCGATCCATTTGCCCACAGCCCACAGCAGAACCGCGCCGACGACCGAGCCGATCGTGGCGAAGACGATCGCGGCCGCGATGTTCATCTGCCCCTGGCTGGAGGTAAAGCCGGCCAAGGGGAGGACGAGTTCGCTGGGGATGGGCGGGAAGATGTTGTCGAGGAATACCATGAATCCGACGCCGATCGGGCCCAGAGTCTCCATGATCGTCACGGTCCATGCCGAGAACCCGCTGAGGCTGTCCGCCGCGCTGCCGCCGGCTGCGAGCACGTCGTCGGAGACTGCGCCTGCAGGTGCGCCGCTGGAGAGGCTGCCGGCTGCGGCGGGTGTGAAACCGGCGGCGGAGGCGAACGAATCGGTGATCGGCATGGTCAAAAGTGTAGATAAGGGCGCGGCCTGTCGCTCACAGTGCGCTCACAGAGGCTAGTGTGGAAACGAACACCTCGGACCGGAAGACGAACGCACCTTGCGGATACGCATCGAAGGAGCACACGTGGCACCTGCCAAAGTACTGGCCTCGCGCAACACCGTCGCTGAGGTCGGACACAATGCCGTCAACAGACCTGGACCAGCCCATCTCATGCGCGCGGTCCAGCGTTTCGGTCAGCGTCTGGGCAATCAGTTCGGTGCCGCCATCACCTACTTCCTGGTACTCGCGGTCATGCCTATCGCCATGGTCGCCCTCGCGTCCATCGGCTTCGTCCTCGACATCGCGCGTCCCGAGCTCCTCCCCGAGGTGACCGAGCAGATCGAGACCTTCACGGCGGGCAACGACTCGCTGACGGAGCAGCTCGAGAGCTACCTGCTGCAGTGGCAGGCAGTGGGAATCATCGGTATTCTCACCGGCCTCTACACGGGTCAGGGGTTCATCGGCAACCTCGGCTCCGCGGTGCGGGCACAGCTGCACGACGACTTCGACGATGCCGTCCCGGAGAAGTCCTTCGTCAGCAAGGTCATCAACAACGTCGTCACGCTCATCGGCCTCATCATCGGCCTCCTGCTGGCCGTGGCACTCACGGTCGTCGGCACCGGTCTGCGGTCGATGATCGCTGACCTCCTCGGTCTCTCCGGATTCGCCGGGAGTCTGCTCTTCATCGTTCCGCTGCTGCTCACGTTCGCCGCCGCCTGGCTGATCTTCTGGTTCCTGTTCACGATGCTGCCGGAGAAGCCGGTGGACAGACAGGCGAAGAACCGCGGCTCCCTCATCGGCGCGACCGCGTTCCTCATCCTCATCAACTTCTCCACCGTGCTCGTCAACCTCTTCTCGGGAAACAAGGCCGCCGGCGTGTTCGGATCGATCATCGCGATCATGCTCACGCTCAACGTCTTCGCCCGCATCATCCTGTTCATCGCCGCGTGGATCGGCACCGCCAACCCGCCGAAGCTGAAGGAAGAGGAGCCGGACTACCGGTTCGTCGAACCCAAGGTGCAGGCGCAGAGCCTGGGCGCACTCATCACCGGTGCCGGAATCGTGGCACTCACCCTTCTGGGCTTCAAGCGTTTCGAGGAACACCGGTCCGATCGCGAATAGTCGAGACGGTAGACTGTTGGCGCATCCGTTATAACTGACCGAGGGGACACGACCTTTGACTGACGCCACGACTGCTCGCCTGGACGATTGGGCGAAGAAGCAGACCGCCGCCGAAGAACTCATTCCGCTAGTCGGACGCCTGTACCGTGAGAACGACGTGCTGCTGACTCTGTTCGGACGGTCGCTTCTGAACAAGTCGGTGACCGGCATGATCAAGGCCCACCGCTACGCTCGCCACTTCCTCGGCGAGGAGCTCGACATCCAGATCACCCACCGGATCGTCAAGGCGCTGTCAGGACTCGACCTGGCACCGGCTCGCATCGATCTGGGCCGCCTCATCGAGAAGCTCGATGATCCGACCGACGATGTCGATGCCTTCCTCGCCGCCGAACTCGCCGAGGTCGTTCAGTCGCAGTCCGGCAAGGGCGAGGTCCGCGACGTCGTCCTCTACGGCTTCGGTCGCATCGGTCGCCTGCTAGCCCGCATCCTCATCGACCGTGCCGGGGGAACCGGTATGCGCCTGCGCGCGATCGTCGTGCGCCGCAATGGCGACAACGACATCGTCAAGCGTGCCTCCCTGCTGCGCCGCGATTCTGTGCATGGTGCCTTCGAAGGCAGCATCGTCGTCGACGAAGAGAACAGCACCATCCAGGCCAACGGCACCCTCATCCAGGTCATCTACTCGAATGACCCTTCGGAGGTCGACTACACCGCCTATGGCATCGACGACGCAGTCATCGTCGACAACACCGGCAAGTGGCGTGACGACGAGGGCCTGTCCAAGCACCTCGCCTGCCCCGGTGCCTCGAAGGTCCTGCTCACGGCTCCCGGCAAGGGCGATGTCAAGAACATCGTCTTCGGAGTCAACGACGACGCGATCCTCGACACCGACACGGTCGTCTCGGCCGCATCTTGCACGACGAATGCGATCACCCCGGTGCTCAAGGCCATCAACGACAAGTTCGGTGTCCGCAACGGCCATGTCGAGACGGTCCACTCGTTCACCAACGACCAGAACCTCATCGACAACTTCCACAAGGGCTCCCGCCGCGGCCGCGCTGCCGGACTGAACATGGTCCTCACCGAGACCGGTGCCGCCAAGGCCGTCGCCAAGGCTCTGCCGGAGCTGGCCGGGAAGCTCTCGGGCAATGCGATCCGCGTGCCCACCCCGAACGTGTCGATGGCGATCCTCAACCTCAACCTCGAGAACGCCACCACCGTCGACGAGCTCAACACTTTCCTGCGCGAAGTGTCGATGCATTCGCCGCTGCGCAACCAGGTCGACTACGTCACCTCCCCCGAACTCGTGTCCACCGACCTCGTCGGCTCCAAGCGCGCCGGTGTCGTCGACGGTCTGGCCACGATCGTCGATGAGGACCGCGTCGTCGTCTACGTCTGGTACGACAACGAGTTCGGCTACTCCTGCCAGGTCGTGCGCTGTGTGGCGAAGATGGCCGACGTCGACGTTCCGGCCTTCCCCTGATACCGCCGAGGCGGCTCACCGAATCCTGAGATGATTCCCCGGTGAGACGCTGAAGGACATTTGCGTTTCGGCCCACTTTCGGCTGAGCAGCCCAGTTCCAAACTTGGGCTATTCAGCCGAGAGTGGGCCGTTTCCGTAGGTGCCCCGAAAGTGTGCAGTTTCCGTAGGCGAATCCTCACCACACCACAAGCGTCACAACCAACCGGCAGCGTCGTCCCACCCCCATAGCGTCCCCCATAGCGTCGCATCCCGCCTCCGCCGCCATCCCAGACATATAGCGCCATACCCCACCTCTGGCGCGCCACAACGCCTCGCTGACGACAAAACCTCCCGCAGGAACGGGAGGTTTTGCAGGTTTCGGGATGGTTTGCCAGCAACGGGCAGAATTGATCACTCCGCGTTGTCGGACTCCATGGCTTCGTGCAGCCAGATCGGGGTGAAGGCTGCGAAGCGCTCTGCGAGCTCATCGTCGCTGTCGAGGATGACAGCGAGCCGGTCGTCGGCGTTGGCCAGCTCATTCGCCCAGATGGGTCCGAGGCACGCCAGCAGCAGGCAGGCGATCATGACGCCCACCGCCAGGATCGGAGTCTGGGCCCACAGCAGCACTGCGAACAGGATCCCGATCACCGCGAAGCCTGCGGCCACCGCGATTCCCGCATTTCGGGTGCGCGGTGCCTTGGCGCGGGACGGGCGGGTCGCCGCGATCGAGTCGAGGACATCCCGGTTGATCCGCGTCCAGGCGATGATCGCGCCCAGTGCGCAGACGATGCCGACCATGATGAGGCTGAACGCCGAGAAAAGCAGCACCGCATCGATGTGATCGCCTTGGGCTTGGACGGCGGCACCGAGTCCGGCGACGAGCATCGCCAGCGCCAGCGCCAGCATGCTCAGCAGACGGGCGCGGCGAACCGCGATGAGTTCGGCGACCACCCTGGCGAGGAACGCCCGCTGAGCCGCGGGATCGTCGGCCTGGCTCACCGCACGTACCCGAGTCTCTTGTCCACGGTGTGCGGGAACTGCTCTCCGGCCAGATACTGTTCGAACAGGCGGTGGAACTGCTCGGCCAGACGCATTCTCCAACCGTCGGTGTCTCCGCTCATATGCGGGGTGATGATGACATCGTCCATCGTCCACAGGGGATGCCCGGCGGGCAGCGGCTCCTCGTCGAAGACGTCGAGTCCGGCCCCGGCGATCTGCCCCTCCCGCAGCGCGGCGACGAGGGCATCGGTGTCGACGGTGTCTCCCCGTCCGACGTTGATGAATACGGCGGTGTCGTCCATGGCGGCGAACACCTCGGCGCCGATGAGCCTCTCCGTCTTCTCCGTCAGCGGTGCGATGTCGATGACCCAGTCGAATCCGGCCACGTGCTCGGGCAGAGTGGCGGAGTCGATGACCTCACCGAAGTCCGCGTCGCCGCCGCGGGCGTGGGACCCGGCACCGGTGACCTCGATGTCGACTGCCCCCAGCAGCCGGGCGATCTCCCGGCCGATCGCTCCGGTGCCGACGATGAGAGCCTTGGTGCCGGCGATGTCGCGGGTCGACCGGCGGTTCCACTTCCCCTCGGCCTGGTCGGAAAGCGAACCGATCGAGTTCTTCGCGTGCATGAGGATGTAGCTCAGGACGAACTCGGCGATCGGGCGGTCGAAGGTCCCCCGTGCGTTCGTCACCGTCACCGGCGAGTCGACGAGCTCATCGAAGAGCAGCGAATCGACGCCCGCCGCGGCGGCGTGGACCCAGTCCAGACGGTCGGCGCTGCCATAGGCATCCTTGAGTGCTGTGGAGAAGAAATCCCACATCAGCAGCACATCGGTGCCGGGCAGCGCCTGGGCCAGGGTCTCCGCCTCGGCGATGCGCAGTTCGATCCCGTCCCGCTCCCCCAGATCAGTGATCAGTTCGGGGATCTCGGTCCCGGGCGAGTTGAGTATGGTCAGTACCGTCATTCCTCGGCTCCTCCAGCAGTGGGCTTTCTGCCACACTAACCGATGAGGACCCGGCGGGGGCGGATACCGACGCGGACGTGACCACAGCGTTCTCTGCTCCGACGTCGACGCTCTCCCGCTGAGCCGGTTCGTTCTTCAGCGTCTGCGCCAGCGGCGTGTTGGGCAGGAAGCAGAGGAAGACGAAGCCGAGCACGGCCAGCGGTGCCACCCACAGGAACAGTGGGACGAGGGCGTCGTTGTAGGAGGTGATGATGAGAGAGTGCAGCGGCTCCGGCAGCTTCGACACGATCTCCGGGGTCAGCCCCGTCGAGGAGACCTTCGGCATGTGGCCGTTCGGGGCCGCCTTCGCGATCTCCGTGATTCCGGACTTGATGTTGTCCATGAGTCGTTGGGTGAACACCGATCCGATGAAGGCCATGCCCAGGGTGGCACCGACCTGGCGGAAGTAGTTGTTCGATGCCGTCGCCGTGCCGACCATGGACACCGGGAAGGCGTTCTGGACGACGAGGACGAGAGTCTGCATGCTCAGGCCCAGTCCGAGTCCGAGCAGCGCCAGACAGCCGATGGTCTCCCACGCCGAGCTCTCGGCCTTCAGCTGGGAGAGCAGGACGAGCGAGGCGGCCATGATGAGGATGCCGGTCAGCGGGTACTTCTTGTACTTGCCGGTGCGGGAGACGATGAACCCGACCAGGGTCGAGGACACGAGCATGGTGCCCATCATCGGCACCATCATCAGGCCTGCGACTGTGGCGTCGATTCCGTGGACCATCTGCAGGTAGGTGGGCATATAGGAGAGCACACCGAACATGCCGATGCCGACGAAGAGACCGGCGATCGTGCACAGCAGGAAGTCGCGGTTGGTGAACAGGTGCATCGGGATGACGGGTTCGCTGACCTTGAGTTCGACGAACACGAAGGCCACGGCGGCGACGATTCCGGTGACAATGAGACCGTTGATCTGCCAGGATCCCCATTCGTAGTCGTGTCCGCCCCAGGCGGAGGTGAGCACGATGCTGGAGGTGACGACGGAGATGAGCGCCATGCCGATGACGTCGACCTTCGGGCGTGGTCCGCTGCCCCTCGCGTGCTTGGGCACCTTGAGGAACACAGCGGCGGCGACGAGGGCGATGATGCCCAGCGGGAAGTTGATGGCGAAGGCCCAGCGCCAGCCGGGCCCTTCGGTCAGCCAGCCGCCGATGAGCGGTCCGGCCACCGACGACACGGCGAAGGCCGAGCCCATGATGCCCATGTATTTGCCGCGTTCGCGGGCGGGGACGACGGAGGCGATGATCGACTGCGAGAGGATCATCATTCCGCCGCCGCCGATTCCCTGGAGCACGCGGCCGACGATCAGCGTCGACATCTCATTCGCGATGAGGGCGAAGACCGAGCCCAGCAGGAAGCAGCAGATGGCGAACATGAACAGGGGTTTGCGTCCGAACAGGTCACCGACCTTGCCGTAGACGGGCATCATGATCGTCGAGGCGAGCATGAATGCGGTCGAGACCCACAGCATCTGGTCGACGCCGTCGAGCTCGCCGACGATGGTCGGCAGGGCGGTGGCCAGCACGGTCTGGTTGAGCGAGAACATGAACATCGCGATCATCAGGCCGACGAAGAGCAGAATGATCGCCGAGGTGGCCATCGGCTCGGTCTGTGCGTCGGGTCCCGTTGCAGCTGAGTTCTTCGAGGTGGTTGCCGTCATCGTCTTCGTATCTGGTTCGTGGTTGTTTCTCATCACAGCTTTCGTCATTGCAGTCGGTCCAGTACCTTGCGGAACAGGCCCAGGGAGTCTTCGAAGATCGCTTTGGTCCCGCCCTTGTCGTCGACCGTCTCGGGATTGGCTTTGATCGTCTGTCCCGCATGGGTCAGCGGGACGCGGCAGAGTTGGGTGAGCATGCGTGCGCTGCGCCAGGCGGACTCATCGGAGGAGAACTCCTGGCCGAGGTGGCGCAGCCGCTCGAGCACATGTCCGGTGACGATCTCTTCGAGTGCTTCGGCCCGGTCGAAGCTCTTGCTCACGAGTTCCGGGTAGAGGGCGAAGAGGCGGCGGCGCCGGGCCGGCAGTTTGGGATCGACGGAGCCGATGAGCAGCGCTTCGCGGACGAAGCGCGCCGTGTCTTCGGCCAATGTGTCGAGTCCGGCGGGGCTGTGGACGTAGTCGAAGGCGAGACCCTCGTCGACGCTGACCTCGGATCCGAGGCCGACGATCGCGTCCTCTTTCGTCTCGAAGTAATTGAAGAAGGTGCGCGTGGACACTCCTGCGTCAGCGGCGATGGTCGCCACCGTCGCGCAGGACAGGCCGTCTTCGAGGACACGGGTGATCGCCGCCTCATGGAGGGCGTTGCGGGTCAGCCGTGCCTTCTTCGAGCGCAGGGTTTCTTCAACGGGCATAGGTACATTTTGCACCACATGCAAACTTTCACCAACTGCAAATATGCAATTGTGCACTATTTCACTGTGTGCAGTGTTCTACATGAGCATCTTCAGCCGCGCCCGGTGCTGCTCGAGAGTCTGCAGCTGACCGAGCAGCGCGGCCTGCCCGGCTCCGTCGACGGTGTCCTGGCGCTGCAGGCGGGAGTGGAGCTCCTTGGCGATGCGTTCGAGGTCGTAGTCGAAGAGTCGGGCGACGATTCCGCGGGCGAACCGGTCGATCCCGGTTCCCTCGATCACCGGCAGCGGCGTCACGAGCAGCTGGGCCACATAGGGTTTGAGATCCTCGGCGCTGGCCTCGAGGACGCGTTCGGCCCATTTCGACTGGACGGCACCGGCCGCACCCAAACCGCCGGCCTGTTTGACCGCTTCCTGGATCCGTCGGTAGCCGGGGTGCTCGAAGGCCTTCGCGGACAGCGAGTCGAAGAGCTTCGCATTCACGACCTCGGGATGCTGGAGGGCGACCATGAGCACGCCCTTCTCCGTCTTCAGCCGGGCAGGGCTGATCGGGGCCGAGAGGTTCGAGACGTCGGGCCGTTCTTCGTAGACGTATTCGATCCTGCGCTCATCGGAGATCTCCCCCGCCGAGGCGGCGGCCGGCTCCGGTGCCGCCTCAGCGGGTGCCTGTGCTGCGGGCGGAGGCGGTGGTGCGCCCCGGAAGTTCTGCGCAGGTGCGGGAGGCGGACCGTCGCGGAACCCGGGCCGGTTGGTCGCCTGGTCCCGGTGGTTCTGCTTCGGTTGGCGGGCGGCGGTGCGAACGGCGGCCTCCACCTCGTCGATGTCGACGCCGATGCGGCCGGCGACGAAGCGATAGTAGTGGGAGAGGCTGTTGCGGTCGCGGATGTCGGTGAGCACCTCGGCGGCGGCCTTCACCGCAGAGATCCGCCCTTCGACCGTGTCGAGGTCGAAGCGGGAGACCGCAGTGGTGATGACGAATTCGAAGAGCGGCTTGCACCCGTCGATGAGTTCGCGCAGGGCCGCGTCGCCCTTCTGCATGCGCAGGTCGCAGGGGTCGAGTCCGTCGGGTTCGACGGCCACGAAGGTCTGGGCGGTGAACAGGTTCTCGAATTCGAAGGCCTTGAGTGCGGCCTTCTGCCCGGCGGCGTCACCGTCGAAGGTGAAGATCACCTGCCCGGTGGGGTCGTCGCCGAGGAGACGTCGGATGATCTTCACGTGTTCGGCACCGAAGGCCGTACCGCAGGTGGCCACGGCCTGATCGACTCCGGCCAGATGGGCGGCCATGACATCGGTGTAGCCCTCGACGACGACGACGCGCTTGGTCTTCGCGATCGACTTCTTCGCCAGGTCGAGCCCATAGAGGACCTGGTTCTTGTGATAGAGCGCGGTCTCCGGAGTGTTGAGGTACTTCGGCCCCTTGTCATCGTCATAGAGCCGGCGGGCACCGAAGCCGATGGTCCGGGCCGTCATGTCCTTGATCGGCCAGATCACCCGGCCGCGGAACCGGTCGTAGATCCCGCGACCGCCTTCGCTGGCCAGACCCGCGGCGAGGATCTCCTCATCGGTGAAACCGGCCTTGCGCAGGTGCGTCGTCAGTGCGTCCCAGGACTTCGGGGCGAAGCCGAGGCCGAAGTCCCGGCTCGATTCGGCCGGGAAGCCGCGCCCGGTGAGGAACTCGCGACCGATCTGCCCGGCTTCGGACTCCAGGGCCTGTGCGAAGAAGCGCTGCGCGACCTCGTGCATCTCCAGCAGCCGCTGCCTCCGGCTCGCCTGCTCCCGGTCGGGTCCTTTCCCGTCCTCGTAGCGCAGGTGCATTCCGGCCTTGCCGGCCAGCGTCTCGACGGCCTCGACGAAGCTGAGCTGTTCGACCTTCTGCAGAAAGGTGAACACGTCTCCGGACTCACCGCAGCCGAAGCAGTGGTACATCCCGACCTGCGGGCGCACCGTGAACGACGGGGTCTTCTCGTCGTGGAAGGGGCACAGCCCCTTGAGCGATCCGATTCCCGCGGTCTTGAGGGTGACGAATTCTCCGATCACCTCGTCGATACGCGTGCGGCTGCGCAGTTCGTCGATGTCCTCGCGCTTGATGAGTCCGGCCATGGTCTAGAGCCGATCCTCCGCTCCGGCGTTGAGGTGGTGGTACAGGGCCCAAGCGGAATGGTCGGTCAGGGACGCGATCTGGTCGACGATGACACGCAGCCGGGCGGAATCATCGGCGGCCTCGGCATGATCGCCGCGGAACATCGGATCGAGCTTGTCCGGTGATTCCGAGTACCATTCCGCGAGTTCGCTGATGACGGCGGCCTGGATGTCATGGAGCCGCAGCCGATCCTCGGCGACCATCACCGTGAGTGTGGCCATGCCCTTGAGCACGGCGATCTCGACCATAGTCGACTCGGGCACGACGAGCGAGGCCGAGTACCGGGCCAGAGGCTCCCACCCGAATTCCTCACGGGTCGCGGATTCCGCGGCGCCGACGAAGCGTCCGATGAGCTGACTGGTCATGTGTTTGAGACCGGCCTGAGCACGGCGGGATCCGTCGAAGGCCTCCTTGGGCCAGTATGCGGCGGCCTGCAGGCGACCGAGTGCCTTATCCATCTCCGCGTCCGCGGTCTCCGGCAGGTACCACTGACGGGTGATGTCGAAGAGCTCTGCCCGTCGGTCCTCGGCAACGAAGTCGGCGAGGTCGAGGTGGCCTGCGACGATGGCGTCCTCGACGTCGTGGACGGAATAGGAGATGTCATCGGCCAAGTCCATGACCTGGGCTTCGATGCACCTCTTGCCGTTGTCGATGCCGTCGCGATAGAAGTCGAAGACGGCTCGGTCGTCATCGTAGACACCGAATTTGCGCACCCCGGAGTCGCGGCGACCCGCCGTGGCTTCGACCCGCGGCCATGGGTACTTCGTCAGCGCGTCGAGGCTGGCTCGAGACAGGTTGAGACCGGCCGGGCGGCCGTCGTCGGCGATGACCTTCGGTTCGATCCGGGTGACCAGGCGCAGGGTCTGCGCATTGCCTTCGAAGCCCCCGATGTCTCGGCACAGGGCATCGAGGATCGTCTCCCCGTGATGGCCGAAGGGCGGGTGCCCGAGGTCGTGGGACAGGCAGGCGGTGTCGACGATGTCGGGATCGCAGCCGAGGTAGCGGGCGAGCTCGCGTCCGACCTGGGCGACCTCGAGGGAGTGGGTGAGGCGGGTGCGGACGAAATCGTCCGTACCCGGGGAGACCACCTGGGTCTTCGCACCGAGGCGGCGCAGACCCGAGGAGTGGAGAACGCGGGCGCGGTCACGCTGGAAGGCCGAACGCCGAGGATTCTTCGCCGGTTCGCTCACCCACCGTTCCTCGTCCCACGGCGAGTAGACCGCCACGGTACCCGTCCGCACCGAGGTGTGCGGGTGAGTGTCGAAGGGCATTCTCATCCTCCTGAGATGTCGAGTTCGGCCTCCGACAGCAGCGACTTCCCGCTGGGATCGAAGATGCGGGAATCCAACCAGCCTTCGGGCAGGTGCGGCTTCTTCGGCCGGGTGGTGCGGCCGCGGGACCCTTCGGCGGCTTCTCCCGGGTACGGGGCGTTATCGTCGAGCTGGTCGAGCAGTCCGGCGAGTTCCTCCAGCGAGGACACCATGGCCAGCTGGCTGCGCAGCTCTCCCCCGACCGGGTAGCCCTTGAAGTACCAGGCGATGTGTTTGCGCAGGTCACGCACGCCGAGGAATTCGTCCTCAAAATGGTCGACGAGGTATTCGCCGTGTTTGTACACGGCCCGAGCCACCTCGGCGAGTCCGGGACGATGGCGTTCGTCGCTGCCGCCCAGGGCGTTCGCGAGATCGCCGAACAGCCACGGCCTGCCCTGACAGCCGCGACCGATGACGACCCCGTCGCAGCCGGTCTTGGCCATCATGTCCAGGGCATCCTCGGCGGCGAAGATGTCACCGTTGCCGAGCACCGGAACGGTATCGCCGAGGTGGTCCTTGAGGCGGGCGATCGCGTCCCAGTCCGCCGTCCCCGAGTAGAGGTCGGCAGCGGTGCGCCCGTGCAGGGCGACGGCGGCGACTCCGGCGTTGCGGGCGGTCTCGGCGGCGTCGAGGAACGTCGTGTGGTCGGCGTCGATGCCCTTGCGCATCTTCACGGTCACCGGCACGTCCCGGCGGGCCGCCTCGGTGACGGCTGTCGTGACGATGGATGTGAACAGGTCCTGCTTCCACGGCAGCGCGGAGCCGCCGCCCTTGCGGGTGACCTTGGGGACGGGGCAGCCGAAGTTGAGGTCGATGTGGTCGGCGCGATCCTCCTCGACGAGCATCCGCACGGCCTGACCCATGGTCACCGGGTCGACTCCGTAGAGCTGGACGGAGCGCGGGGTCTCATAGGGTTCGTGGTGGATGATGCGCATCGTCTTCGGATTGCGCTCGACCAGGGCCCGGGTGGTGACCATTTCGGTCACATAGAGTCCCGCCCCGTATTCGCGGCACAGGCGGCGGAACGCGGTGTTCGTGATCCCGGCCATGGGGGCGAGCACGACTGGGGAGGACAGCTCGATGGGCCCGATGCGCAGAGCGGTTTCGGGCTTCGGGGACGCGGATTCTGGGGCAGGGCTGATGACACTCACGCAACCATTATCCCAGTCAAGTCAAAATCGCACATTCGTCCCCTTCTCGCCGCTCGCATCTCCACCTGTTCCGTTCATCGGGGCGGCCTCGGTGCGCAGAAATTCCCGCACGTCCCATTCGGTGTCGACGGAGAGTTCGGAGGCGAGCCGATCATCGTGGGTGACGATGACCATCGCACCGCCGAATCCTTCGAGCGCGGTCACCAGCGCTTCGAGCGAGGACAGGTCGAGGTTGTTGCCGGGTTCGTCGAGGATGAGCAGCTGCGGGGCCGGGTCCTGCAGCAGTCCTGCGGCCAAGGCGACGCGGAAGCGCTCCCCTCCGGACAGGGTCTGACAGATCTGGTCGGTGCGTCCGGCGCGCAGCCCCATGGCCGCGAGCACCTCATGGACGCGGTGCGGTCTCAGGCGCGGGTTGCCCGATCGCACCGCCTCCATCACCGTGAGCTCGCCGGGCAGTCGGTACTGCTGGTCGAGGTGAGCCGCCGGTACGGAAACCGTGATGTCGAGATCGCCGAAGAGTTCGACGATCGGCGGACCGGGCGCTGCCGCAGGAGCGTCGGAGGTACCCTCCGCTGTCGCCGCGTTCGCGGCTTTCTCACTCGGTCGCGTCCGCCCGTCCGCAGCCGCCAGGATCGCCGCCAGCAGAGTCGACTTGCCTGCCCCGTTCGGTCCGGTCAGCCGAATCCTCTCCGGGCCGACGATCGTCTGCGCTCGCTCGGACCTCGCCGAGGCGGCCGTTGAGATCTCGAGGACCCGTTTGGTCGCATGGACCTGGGTGTCCGGCAGGTCGAGGCGGACGCTCGATGTCCGGCGCAGCGCGTCCTTGGCGGCGGTGAGTTCGTCCCGGGCGGCGGCTTCGTCGGCGGCTTTGTCCCCGCGTCGTTTGGCCGCTGACTTCTCGGCGAAGTGAGCCATAGCGTTGGCTGCGATCCGGGGACGACGCTTATTCAGTTTGTCCTTCGCCCCTTTCTGCTCACTGCGGGCGAGTTTCGTCTCCAGTTCGATGCGCTGTCGCTTCTCGATCGAATGGGACTTCTTCGCGTCGGTGACCTTCTGCTGCTTGGCCTCTTCTTCCGCTGCGACCATGGCTTCGTACTCGTCGAAGTTCCCGCCGTAGACGCGCAGTCGGTCGGTCATCTCGATGATCGAGTTCATATGCGTGAGCAGGGCTCGGTCGTGGGAGATGACGAGGGTGGGTCCGCGGCGTGCGGTGAGCAGAGTCCTCAGCAGTCCCCGACCGTCCCCGTCGAGGTTGTTGCTCGGTTCGTCGAGGATCAGCCAGCTGTCCCCGACCAGTGCGGCTCGGGCCAGGCCGATGCGCGTGGCCTGTCCGCCGGAGAAGCTGCTCAGGCTCCGATCGAGGTCGCTCGCGCTCAGGTGCAGGCCGAGGTCGGCCAGAGCCGCCAGGGCACGCTCCTCGATGTCCCAGTCATCGCCGATGAGGTCGAAATCGGAGCCGGTCGCGTGTCCGTCCAGAGCGCGGCGCAGCGACTGTCGGACGGATGCGATGTCCAAGGCGGAGTCGACCCGCTGGGTCGAATGCGGCAGCAGCTGATCGATGTAGACGGCGCCGTCGGCACCCGTGACGGTTCCCGCCGAGGCGCGCAGACGACCGGCGAGGATGCGGGCGAACGTCGATTTGCCGATCCCATTGTCACCGACCAGTCCGACGAGGTCAGCAGGGATGGCGGCGGTGAGCCCGGAGAAGATCTCGGTATCGTCGCCGAGTCGGAAGTCCAGTTCGGACACAGTGATTGCTGTAGACATGAGGGTCCTCATTTCGTGTACGCAGAAGCGCTGCGGGCCCGTGGCACCCGCACATCACGGCATGAGGATTCACTTCACAGCTGAGACGTCCTTCGTCGGAAATGGAACATATCCATGATCGCCGAGGCGGCTCGTCCGGTCAAGACCACCCCTTCTTACTACCTGACGGCGGCCCAGC